>CAMAVB010000037.1 GCA_945861465.1 Candidatus Kuenenia stuttgartensis | reverse complement strand
TCGATGAATCGGAAAATCAGCACGATCGCGAGCGTTCCGAGTATCGCGAGGCCCGCAGCGAAAGACGCAGCAAAAGCCTGGTCGAGGGGGCGACTGAGGTTGCCCTCGACCAGCCCGCCAATCGGGTTGCCGCTGCGGTCCAGGCCTGCGACAGAGGCCGTCGCAAAGACACCCGTCAGCATGATCCCCATGACACCTCCCACAGCATGCAATACAAACACAATCGCCATCGAGTTTCCGGGAAAGCGTTTCCTGACAGATGTATATGCCAGACAGGCAACCGCACTGCTCAGCAAGCCGATCATAATCGCAGACTGTGGTGCTACGTAGCTACTGCCGGATGCGATTGAAACAAGTCCCACGAATGGTCCGATACACAACGACACGAGCCCCAACTTGCCACGGATCATCCAATCGGCTCCGCACCAGCCAATCAACCCGCCACAGGCAGCAAAGTGAGTGACAACGAAAGCGTTCATCGCGTACCCATCGACCGTCATTGAACGGCTGGCATTCCAGACTAATGAACCGCTCCAGAAAAATGCGATACCCAGACCCAGTAAGACAGTTCGGCGAGAAGACTCGGTTCCGACTTCACACCGAGGCGCACGACTCATAAACATGGCCGCAACCAGTGCGGAAAAGCCCAGGCTGACGTGGGCTGGCAAGGCTCCGGCGGAGTCCAGCACCGTTCCCTGTGATCCGCTGCCCCAGACCAGATACGCTGTTGGAGCGTAAACGAAAGTGCCCCACAGGACAGCACCGGCTGCCAGCGCAGCCCAAGTCATTCGACCGTGCAGCGACACCAGAAGTGGTACGGGCACGCTGGTGAAAAACATCAGCTGGCACGTCATAAAGAGCAGGTGCGGTATCGTTTCGTCTGGCCTTCGAAGAGCGTATGTGGGTCCGTCGTTTTTGAGTTGTGAATCCAGCCCTCCAAATCCGAGATGGCTGGAACTTCCAAAGATTCGGTTCAGGGGATTTTTTTCCCCGGTCGCCGTAACTCTCTCGCTCTCCAGCACGTCGGAGGAAGTTGAGTTTCGAGCGAACCCAAGACAATAGATCCACAACACCCACGCCATACTCAGCACTGCAACCACACCGAGATATCGAATCATCACCGTTGCCACACCTTGCGTCTTCAGCAATCCGCAATAAAAAAGCAGGAGCCCGGGAGTGAGCAGAAATAAACATGAAATCCCGCTTGCCATCATCCAGGCGATGTTGCCGGATTCGAATTCCGAACTGTTGAATCGCTTCAGCCCGGAGTCCCATTCGTCCGATGCACCGGTGCCCACATAGTCTGTCTGGATCGGCGGTGGTACTTCAGACACCTGCGATTGCGCGAGTAACTCTGAAGAGAACGCAACCACAGCAAGCCACACCAGACCACCGGCAATGCGCCGTGGGCAGAGTGAATGTTGAAAAGTGATCATCCTGATTTGCATGGTTGTCATGAATTCCGATCTCAATCTTGAACCAGTCTTGTGTCAGCGAAACAGCGAATGCGTTCATTCATCGAGTCCGTTGGGGCGACCTTCCCCACGCCGCAACACGATCATTCGGTCACCTTTTCCGCCAGGAAATACTTCGGAGAGTCCATCCGGCCAGAGCACGTGTATCGCATCGAATTCGACTGAGTCGCCAAGTCCAAAATGTGGTCTGGGATCGTTGCTCCCAAGGTAACCACTCGCCGGATTCACCAGCCTGATGAGTCGCCGGTCGCCGACGCTGACAGTAATCTCCGCGCCATAGGCGTCCCGATGCAGCCGAGGATCCAGCGCACGCAGCTTCAGCCAGTGCCCGCGTTTCGGAATATCATTGCGAAAAAGTCTGGCTCGGCCGCCGCAGTAAGTCACCAGCAGATCGGGATCACCATCTTCATCAATGTCCCCGTAGATCAATGATCGTGCGCTCCCGGTCTCTGATGTGAAGTCGCCGCCAAAATCACTGTGGTCGTGAAACATTCCGGTCCCATCATTGACCAGCAAGAGGTTACGATCCGCATAGGTGGCCCAAAATGTGGCCGGATTCGGAACCAGCACGCTGGATGCGACTGGCCGCGGTCGTTGGGTGGAAAACATCCATTCGCAGGGGGTTACAAGTCCATTCGCGAGTGCCAGATCAAGATCAAGATCCTGATCCAGATCCAGAAATGCGGCTCCCCATCCAGTGTGAGGCAATGTCACCTCACCAAGTCCGGACATCTGCGTGCTGTCAACGAACAAGCCGTCTCCGGCATTCAGATAAAGTGCATCTGCCTCGTGGGTGAGGTTTGTCACCAGCAGTTCGAACGTTGCGTCTCCATTCACGTCACCAAGGGCTATCCCCATGCTGGCTTCGGATTTGCCTTTTCCATTGAGTGCCACCCCGCGCACATGACCCTGGTCGCTGAAGGTTCCGTCGGCACCATTGATCCAAAGACGGTTCGGATACAAATCATTGGCAACATAGATATCGGGCCATCCGTCACGATTAAAGTCGGCCGACACCGCTGTAAACCCGGCACCCTTAGTCTCAGCCATCCCCGCTTTGATGGTCACGTCTGCAAAGGCGACAGAAGAATTGCCACTGGCGTCTGTATGAACTCCTTCATTATGCCATAGCCGGGCGGCGGTCGCTGAAAACATCATTGGGCCGCAGTAGGTAACGCGGCCTTCTCCGAATTCGCACGCCACGGAAAGGCCGTGGACGGCGTCGGACACGTAACTGGTCACAAACAAATCCAGGCGGCCGTCACGGTCGTAGTCAAAAAAGACAGCTCCTGTTCCAGGATCAGATTCGATGATGCCGACTGCCAGTGTGATGTCACGAAACATTCCGTTTCCATTGTTCTGAAAGAGTCGATCCTGGCCGTAGTTCGTGACATAGACATCCAGATCACCGTCATTATCGATGTCGCCGATTGCGCATCCCGAACCAAAACCTGTGTCACCCAGCCCTGATTCCTCGGTGACATCTGTAAAACGTCCGTCGGCTTCCTGGCGAAACATCCGATTCTCGATTCGTGTCCCCGGGGGGAAATTACCTGCGGCCTTTGGCGAACGCCCGGCATTGATCAGATAGATATCCAGATCGCCGTCGGAATCATAGTCAAAGAATGCGCCGCCGGTACCGTTGACCTCGGGCATGTAGTAGCTGCCCAACGGCCCCGCGATATGCTGAAAATCCAGTCCGACCTTGTCCGTGATATCCACAAAGGACTGTGTGACGTGTGACCTCACAGGAACATCCGTTACGTTGTCACAAGGCTTCTGGAATGCCTGACCGCGTTCGGACAGGAACTGGCTGCTGCTGCTGAGCCAGAGAATCTGCGGAATCGTCAACAATCCGAAACACACGAATGCAATCGCGATGCGTCCGAACAGGGAAATCCGAATCACGCTCCGCTCCGCATGTTGACCGTATTCATGACGCTTGCTGCGAACGTCGCTGACAGAGTTGACACTGTCGTATCTCTCGTGCATTACATCCGTGGCATTCAATACTGTCAATGAACGCCGAACTCGGATTCACCATTTGTCAGTATTTGGCCGGAAGAACCGGATATAGGCCGGACAAATAGTCCCTTCGAATTTCCAGACCCTACTGGATTCTATGTGAAACACAGGGCGATTTTAGAGTTGAAATCGTTTAACGGCGAGCCGCAGGCGTAGGCGAATTCTGCCCTTAGTTCGTCCGCCTGCGCCTACGGCTCGCCGTTAAACGAAAGGACGCCAGGAACTACTGAACATAGAATCCGGTAGACTCAGCGAATTTCCAGAAGCTCGAACTCGAAACGCCAAAACCACCATTCGTCGCCGTGTCTGGATATGAGCCAATTTGCATCACGACAGGCAAAGCGGTTCCGCCCTGGCTATCGGTTCTCTCTCTCGCTCGATACAATTCTAAAGCATGTCGGCAATTTTGTTCGTTGTCGAGCGGCGTCTCGGCTTTCATGTCCAGCGTGTGATTACATGATTCAGAAATTACAAGCGGCACTGCCCTGGGGGCGAATCATCGGCGTCTTGCTTGTGGCGATCATGGTGCTTTCCGTGTCGGCCCTCAACCTGAAGACTCAAATTGCAAACGCTCCTGTGAAGCACGCAGGAGTGAAAAAATCAACGGGATACGATTGCCTGAAAGACGCTCCGCTCCCCGAAGCCGACTCGCGATCACTCGTCGATGCCACGGACGAAATCGGACTGACGTATTCTCACGCAGTCGGGCCTGTGGGAACGTATTACGTTCCCGAGTCCGTGGGATCGGGAGCGGCATGGAGTGATTTTGACAACGACGGGCGTCTCGATTTATTGCTGATCAACGGCGAGCGATCTCCACAGGCAAAGGGCGATTTTCCACCAGGGACACGAACCGGCTGGGCTCTGTATCGCGGAATGGCAGATGGAGCATTGCAGGATGTTTCTGCTCAGGCTGGACTTGATGGCCTTGGTTTTGGAATGGGCTGTGCGGTCGGGGATGTGGACAATGACGGCGATACGGATGTGTACGTCACCTGTGTGAAGCAGGACAGGCTGCTGCTGAACGAAGGCAAGTTTCAATTTCAGGATGTTGCTGTTGCCGCGGGCATCGTAGAAACCGAGTGGGGGACCGGTGTCAGCTTTTTCGACTACGATCGAGACGGACTTCTGGACATTGTCGTCGCAAATTATACGCATGATGACAAATACGATCATCAGACGGCCTGCGGATTCCTCAAAGGAATCGTCAGCTACTGTGGCCCGCATAAATTCTCTCCGACGGTCGATCGTCTTTATCATAACGATGGCCTGCAGCTTGTGGATGGTGTGGCGGAACCACAGTTGCATTTCGCCGACGTGACCGCCTCGGCTGGAATGTCAGAGGTCACCAGTTACGGATTTGCAGTCGTCACAGCTGACTTTACGGATGACGATTGGCCTGACATTCTGATCGCCAACGACAGTCAGCCCAATCGATTGTGGGTAAATCAACGTAACGGGACGTTTTTGGAGCAAGCTGTCGCGTTCGGTGTCGCTGTCAACGCATTTGGCTCGGCCTCTGGGAGCATGGGAATCGCATTCGGTGATATCGATCGAAACCAATCGCAGGATTTTGTGATCTCGACTTTATCGACGGAGAGCACAATCCTGTTTCAGAGCTCAGGAAAAGGTTTTTTTACCGACGCGACGCAGCTTTCCGGACTCAATCTCTGGACGCGACGGCATACAGGCTGGGGTGCGGCGATGATCGATCTCGATCATGATGGCTGGCTGGATTTGCCACTCGCCAATGGACTCGTGATTCCGTGCCACTCGGGATTTCCTCCGCATGGCGACGATAATTTTCAGGTACGTTCCGACAGCGTGCAGGATTCCGCAGATTACTGGAACGACTACGCGGACAGAAATCTGCTGCTGCTGTCGACAGGGACCGGGCTCTTGCGCGACGCGACTCAGGACCAGGGTGGCGATTTTACGCGCGCCGTCGGTTCAGCTCGCTGTCTGCTGTACGGGGACCCGGATGAAGATGGTGACATCGACCTGCTCGTCACGAATTCCGGAAGTCGAGCCAGATTTTACCGGAACGAGTTTCCAAAATCCGGCCATTGGATTCGGCTGCGGCTGCTGGACATGGAGCGCAAGCGTGATGCGATTGGAGCCCGTGTGACTGTGGAATGCGGTGTTGATCGATGGACGGCAAGCGTGACGCCGTGTACTAGTTTTCTTGCCAGCCACGATGTGCGGGTGCATTTTGGAGTTGGCACGCAGACGCAGATCGACAGGATTATTGTGCGCTGGCCAGATGGTCCGGTCGAAGAATGCGTTGAAGAGTTTGCTGGCGGCACTGTCGATCGGGACTTACAGATTGTTCGGGGCCATGGTAAGCGACTGCGAGAAAATCAATGACTTTATGGAACGCGGTATTTTCATCGGGCGATCTCGGATGGATCGCCGTAGTGTCAATTTTGTCGTTGATCCTGTTCATTGTTGGATTTGTGCTGGTATTTTTTCCGCCCACGTCCACAGGCGGAGACCCGTCACTCTGGAAATCACTGCCGCTGCATGTCGCGATGCTGACAGTCGCCTGGGCACTTTGGATTTTCTCCCTTTCATTCGCTCCTTCGATTGGCACGGTACCAGACGTTGACCCAAATCCTCAGGCGATGCCTTCGCTGCAGGAGATGATGGCCGTTGAAGATGCGAAAAAGGACGAGTCCCACTTATATGGTCGAGGCGGGATTCTTGGAAACCTGAACTACCTGGCGATGGACGGTCTGATGCCGGTCGTAGGGCCAGACCTGCCAATGTTTCCCACGAAGCGTCCGCATCATCATCTGCCACTCCTGCTGGAATTTTGTTTTCGATGGTGCAGTTTTATGATCGTCGTGCTGCCGTTGACACTACTTTGGTCGCGGCGGCTTACGGGATTGCGGCTGGGGCTGGTCACAGTGCTGTGGAGTACGCTGGTCTTCGCCCCTGTCGTGCATGCGATTTCCGGTGATGGGTGGCTGGAGGAGCACGGTGCTATAGACTTTAGTCTGGGACTGGTTCTGCTCGCATCAGGTTGTTCTGCATTATTTGGCGTGCCGAAGTACGACGAATCCCAGGCGTGTTCCGGCTCGGACGGGCATTCGGCGACAGGAGTACTTCTGATGTGGCTGGGCATGTCGCTCCACGTCAGTGGTTACTCTTTTCACGCTGATGGTCGTGCGATGATCGCACTGGTGAATATGCTGGTTGGCACTGGCTGCGGGATCCTGATCTGGAGTTTCTGCAATTCGTTTCTGTGGAAGCGGCCGTTCACCGACAGCACCGCAGCTGGAACTCTCGCAGGACTGGCGGCGATTGCACCGGGGGCGGGATACATGCTTCCGCAGTCGGCGATCATCCTTGGTTGCTCTTCCGTCGTGCTCTCCAACATTGTTTTCCATGCGACCTCGCTGAGGAATCCCCATGATCCGCAGCGACAACTGTTTTCAACTCTTGGTATCGGCAGTCTGATGGGTCTGCTGGGAGCGGGAATGTTTGCCTCGTCGGGCGTGGGAGGTCAGAGATGGGACGAGCGTGAGATTCTCGGTGCGATTCAAGGCAACACAAATCAACTCACGCTGCAGGGATTGGCGATCGCAGCTACAGTCATGTGGTCCGTGCTGGTCACGTGGCTGCTGTTTAGACTGTTTCTTCCGCGTCACGAGACCGTATAAGGACTGAGACAGAAATAAGTGGGGCACGATTCCATCGTGCCGGGCACGTTATAAACGTGCCCCACGTCCAAAAGACGACAGTTATTTCTGCGCCGGTCCTAAGCGAGTGCTCTGTCAGCAATGGATTGATGGGTTGTGTGCCACTGGCTCTGCCAGTGCTCTGCATTTCCAGGAAGCACTGGCAAAGCCAGTGGCACACATCAATACACGATTGACAGAGCACTCGCCTGTCAGAGCGAATCTTCAACCAGCGGCATGCCCTGACGAGCCAGGTAACTTTTGTTTCCGATGACCTGTCGTAACTGGTCGATTGTGCCGTCGGGCCAGTGAATCTCAATGAGCTCTGCCAGTTCCGACGTGCCAAGCCCCAGAGTCAGTCTGCGTTCATTGCAGCAGTAGTAACCGTCGCCGCCGCGAAGCTCTGTCATCATGCGCTGGCCGCCAATTTCCCAGTAAACCACGGTATTGGTTGCGCTGCGATTGCAGGAAACACCAAGCAAACAGAGGACCACAGAATTGCCGGGGCTTGGCGTTTCGTTGATCAGCAGGGCCAATGGTCGATCCTGAAAGCCTATGGCCAGGTCCTGACAGCCATCACGATTGGCATCCAGTACGGATACGCCACGGCCAAGTGCTTTCTCGTGCATGAACGGACCGCCTTGTGAGGAAACATCGCTCCAATCGAGCCCATCGACAGTGCGAAACAATTGCGGAGCCATTTTCCATTCGACGTTACGATCCGTCTGATCATCAATGTGTCCGTTCGTGACAAACAGTTCCATCCATCCGTCAAGATCCAGATCAACGGCCTGTGCACCAAACCCCAGACGAGGCAAAGTGGGTTCGCGCAGGCCGGCAGCTGCAGTTGAATCCTGAAACAAGCCAGGATCCCGTTGCAGGAACAGGGTGTTGGCTTCGAGATGAAAATTTGTCACATACAGGTCGGGCCGCAGATCATGATCCAGATCCGCACAGGCGATTCCCATGCCGGCGTGGACCTGTCCCGTACCATTGACAGCGACGCCCATCGGAAATCCCAGCTCTTCAAACTGCATGCCTTGCGTATTTGAGCGATTGATGAACAGGAAATTCGGCGTTGTGTCGTTGGAAATAAAGATGTCGGGGTGCAGATCACCGTCCAGCCGGGCGATCATGATGCCAAGTCCTTTTCCGGAAGTGTGACCGCTGTTGAAAGCGGCACTGACGTCAAGGAATTGACCATCGCCGAGATTCTCATAAAGCTCATCGGCAGCCGCTCCGTGCGACGCAGGATTGCAGGTTGCAATCTGCTGCTTGTCATCGCGGCAGATCTTTAATCCATCCACGTAGTTAACGACGTACACATCCAGATCGGTGTCACCGTCCAGATCTGCCAGTGCCACGCTGGAACTCATAGACGATGAGATCTCCAGCCCTGAGCCGCTCGTGATGTCTTCAAAAGTCCCGTCACCGCAGTTGAGGAACAGTGTATTCCGGCCAACATTTGCCACAACAATGTCAGTGAATCCATCTCCGTTGATGTCTCCAGCCGCAACTCCCTGGCTATAACCAACCTCGCGAATGCGTGCGGCCTCAGAGACATTGGAAAACCTGGCACCCATCTCGTTGCGGAAAAGCTGATCCGAGACGGGAGGACGTTCGGGCCCTTCCCCGAGAACTCCCCCTTGTGGGCAATAAAGATCCGGCCAGCCGTCGAGGTCAAAATCAACAACGCTCACTCCGCCCCCCATCGCTTCAATCAGATACTTCAGGCCCGTGTGACCATTTTCATACTGGTGATCAAGACCCATTTCACCAGCCTTGTCCCTCAACCGGATTCCGGAGGACGCGGCGGCTCCTTCGTCCGGTGGCGGTGCCGTTACGGCTGAAGGGTTCAAACGCTCAATCGAGTTCCATACCGAAACGGGCGCGATCAGCGGTGGTTCCTGATAAGATGCCAATCGCTCAGCACACCGCTGCGAAAGTTCGCTTACCAGCGCTGCGGTGCCGTTTGTCGCCGCCGCTCCGTTCATCGACTGTGCCATCTCAACCCACTCTGTCGCTTCAACTGGACGATTCAGTTCCAGCAATAACCTGGCAACACGCACGACTGGCCGTGGATCGACGATCTTGCGGACAATGGTGACTTCCACTGTCTCCACTTCGGTATAAAGTGTGTTGAGTGTGTCTGAATGCTTTTGCCACACCGGCGTCTGCTCGTGATTTCCCAACGCATTCAATACGCGATAATAGAGGTAGGTTCGGGAACGTTCAAATGGAGTACTTAACGCGGCAAATTCCAAAGCGATTCTGGCAGACTCCAGATCCCTCAGAGTGAATGCCAGCAGACCAAGTGCATGCCATTGCTCAACGCTTGAGTCTGCCGAAGGCTGCAGGGAACTGAGGACTTGAGCGGCCTCAGTCGTCTGCCCACCGTCGAGGAGAAAATGTCCCAGGAGAGCGACAAGGTCAGGGTTGTTTGGTGACTTCTGCAAAGCCGCTTTCAGGTGCCGAATGGCCTCATCCTGCTGCGACTCCTCCGAGAGATAGATGCAGTGAGCCCTGAGGCTGTCGATATCCTCAGGATCTGTACGCTGAAACGCTTCAAGGTAGCCAACTGCCTCAGAAAACGGTGTCAGACGTGCGTCGGCCGTGACCCAGAGCACCATTTCAGAAAGTGTCAGCCGTCGAGTCTCTCGAATTGCCTCCAACTGCTCACGCACGGCGGCGGGCTTCCGCAGCAAAGCCAGCAATGGGATCAAGCGGTATCGTGCCGCATCAAATGATGGCTTGAGCCTCACGGCTTCACGAAATGCAGCAATAGCCTCTTGGCAGCGATTCTGCTTCAGCAGAAGATTGCCCTCAAGCAGCCGAGCCGCTGCGATTTTCTCCGACGGCCCCTGCTGTATTCGTCTCAAGAAATTGAGTGACTCCGCATCCGAACGTGCGTACTCAACACGCTCGATAAGTGTGTTCACATGATCAGGATGACGGTCTAAGATAGCGTCCAGATCGGAAATTGTTTCATCTGTATTTTGCGATTTGACTGCACGAATTGTTTCACGCAAAAGACGATCAGGGTCCGAACGAGACAAGAACACGAGAGCAAAAAAAACAACGGCCAACGAGACTGAAGCTATGACAATTGCAGATTTTTTCCAGAGTTTCATAGCCGACCGAACGTCAAAATCACTCATGAATCAAACGGGTTTCCAAGCGTGACTGCTTACTACCGCATCATTGGTGGAAGTGGTGAAGAATTTGTTTCAAAATTCGGAAAGAACTTGGAAATCTGGGAATTGACTGCCGACGAAGACTCGATAAACTGCATCAATGTACATCCTGATCGCGTGCGGCTCCCTTGGCTGTTCGCTATCTGGCTGCACGCAGATCTTGTTCCTTTTTGTTTTTTGAATTTTTCGGGGGAGTTTGCTCATGGTAAATGGTAAAAGACAAAGACTACGTTTTGGTTTCACGCTGATTGAGTTGTTGGTTGTGATTGCCATTATTGCGATCTTGATTGCGTTGTTGCTGCCAGCGGTGCAGCAGGCACGCGAGGCTGCACGGCGTACGCAGTGCAAGAATAACATGAAGCAGATCGGACTCGCTCTGCATAACTATCACGATGTGTATCAAATGTTTCCGATGTGTGATTATTGGGGCAGGGAAATGGACCTCGGTCCTGATAGCGGGAATATCGTTGCTGCTACCGACCGCCGCAATTTCACATGGGTCGCTATGATCCTGCCCTACGTGGAACAGGGGCCGCTCTACCAGGCTATCAACTTCAATATTCCATCCTGGAACCAGCAAATTGTGTCCGGAAATTCGACCAAGGCACTTCAATCAATACGATTGAAAGGTTTTGAATGTCCCTCCGATCCAGGCTTCGGTGGCGGCATGAACCGGCATGGCATCGCTTGGACCAACTACGCCGGAGCCGAAGGGTACGACTGGTGGAAACGTCCGAATCATGGGATTTCGGGTGTTTTCAATTTGAATACTCACTGTTCAATTCAGGCGATTGTGGACGGTACGTCGAACACCATCATGGTCACGGAATGCTCGACTTCGGGCTTCCAGCCAAATCCCGGAGTTCCGGGACATCGGCACAACGGTGGTGGAGTCCCACGGAAGGGCGGTGCA
Organism: Candidatus Kuenenia stuttgartensis; assembly: GCA_945861465.1. Lineage (GTDB taxonomy): Bacteria > Planctomycetota > Planctomycetia > Planctomycetales > Planctomycetaceae > SXXK01. Next base: position 32,173 of record CAMAVB010000037.1, on the reverse strand, counting down.
GGTAATGCAGTATTCCGATCGTTGCTGGTGTCCACTGGCAACAATAGCGACGTAGCGCAAAACACAGGACCGAACGGGGCACACAATATTTGGGCCGCCGACGGTTCTGGTTCTGGTTCTTTCTGGAATTCTTTTGCGGCTCCATATGCCATGCATCCGGCGTATCTCCACTGTTTTGGCATTAACAATAACTGGCCAGGTGCAAGTTCAAGGCACCCTGGCGGGGCTCAGACTCTGCTCGCTGACGGCTCGGTTAGATTCCTCAGCGATAACATCGACTATCCAGGTGAGAACGTCACCGGTTGGGAAAGTGGGTCAGGAGTTTGGGGCGCTCTGAATACCTTTACTGGCGGTGAAACAATCAACAATTTCTGATTGAGTTTCCAATTGAGGAAGCCTTGAAAGCCCGGATTATTCCGGGCTTTCTTTTTTGGTTCAACGATAAACGAAGTGGTTTGACAGGGCAGCTATACTGCACGCAATTGGCATTGGCTCGTTTAACCGCGTGCCCAGCGGGCCGCGATTGCTCAATTTGAGATTTGAAATTTGAGATTTGAAATACGAAGCGCGGGGCGCTGCCCACGCGGTGGAACGAATGTGCCGTCCTCAACCGAGTGCCGTATAGCGGTCTGTTGATTTAGTGGTTTTTATGGCTCACTCAATAACACGTCCCTCAGTCTTGGCCGGCCGGAGTATAATTCAACCAGCGTTGACGCAGGAACGCAACCCGCCAAGGCATTGCCCGGGGATTGGTTCAGGGATGCGACCCAGCAGTCTGGAATCTCGTTCACTCAGAATTGGAGCGGCTTAATTTTCGTCCACGTAATCTTCTTGCCATAAACTGCGATTCCGCTTCTTCACTCTCCCGCGTCCGAGACACTTGAATTGCCGCAACAGAACGCAGAGATCGCAAAGAAAACAGTAGGCCGGACCGAGCAAACCCGACAAAACCCCGGACGGCGACCACTGGTCGAACACAGGTCCTGCCGCAAAGGTATCACGACGGAAAACTCGGGTTTGCGCTGTTCCGGCACACGCGGCGGCGAATGGTAGCGACCGCAGCTGACTGCCAATGCCGATCAGAGCTTGTCGTTCCCTACATTTCTGTTCAGGAGTCAGCCATTTTTCGATTCAGTCGTGAAAGATCCTGATGCAGGAAATCCTGTGATTGAACCCGGTACGGGTTTCACAACACAGCGTAATGCCCCGTCAAACCAGCGAATTTGGGTTGAAACTGTAGGCCGGACCAAGCGCAGCGCCGCTCCGGCAGGCCGGCCAATTCCCGGAACTGCGCTGCGCTTGGTCCGGCCTACATCAATATCAAGTCTTGACAAAGCGCCAGCCGGCGGTGCTGACCGAATGCACAACCCGCAGCAACGCCCTGCGCCCACTCAACAACACGTCCCTCAGTCCTGGCCGAGCGAAGGAAGGACCGGCGGAGAAATAACTGTCGTCTTTCGGACGTGGGGCACGTTTGCAACGTGCCCGGCACGATGGAATCGTGCCCCACTTATTTCTGTCTCAGTCCTAAGCACTGGTGCATAAGTAAGTTGGCACAAATCGTTTAACGGCGAGCCGTAGGCGTAGGCGAATCCAGCGTGCTTCCGCCTACGCCTACGGCTCGCCGTTAAACGAAAAAACTTCTGCACTGGTGCTTAGATGACAACATAATGCCAGTCAACTGAAATCGCCCACGTTGCCAATTTCAGTCGATCTGCAGAGGAGAGCTTGACATTATTATTTGGCTTCTGCTTCTGCTCCCGGTGACCCCGGCATCTTGTTCAGATTGCCCGTCATCTCCTTCATGTCGCTATCCATCTGGGTATTCAGTTCAGCTTGCACTTCGGGCGTGACAGGAGCCTGATCCGACGCTCCGCAGCCAATCATCAGAGCGAACGTCAAAAGACAGCAAAAATTCTTCATGGGAGATTCTCCGGAACTAAATTTGAAACAACATCAAAGGCAGCAATTCCACCTCTTTTGGATAATAACAGGCATTCTAGCCGAATCAATGCATTGATCATAACTGTTCCACGAGGAAGAATCCTGCGAGGAATCGACTTGTATCAGCCGCAGTGCGCCAGGATCCGGTTTTCCACGTGATTTTGAATAGACCGGACGCTAAGAACCAGCGCAGAAATAACTGTCGTCTTCCGGACGTGGAGCACGTTTTCAACGTGCTCGGCACGATGGAATTGTGCCCCACTTAACGCGGGCTTCGCCCGCAACCCATAGTTGCCCGTCACTCCGTGTCGGGATGACTCGCGTCGGAGACATGAGCAACAATGATGCGCGCAGGGTACGCCCATAAAACAGGGTAAGATTCCAGCGAGTCATCGCGGCCTTCGCCACTCGCCTCAGACCAATGGATTGTAAATCGCCGTTGCGCGGTCCGACATCGTGTCGAATCGCAGTCGCGGCGGCCTGCCGCGAAGGTTTAGCGCATAATGGCCAAATCCGGTGTGGCTGGAAACGATGACGGGCCGAGTTCGAGAAGCGCAGTCCAGAGCTGCGATTCCTGTATCTTGGACATTCATGTCCGAGGCATTGGCCAAGCACCGTCGCACTATCGAACGGCTGCAAAGTCACAATAACTTTCGCTTCGACCGTGTTTCATGGTCATGCGACGGACATGAATGTCCATCCTACATCCGATCGTTCCCCGCCGCACCCAAAACTTGACTCATCTGCAACATGTTTCGAAAAGTAACCGTAGCTAATGCGTACCGGCTGATAGCAGAAATGGAGCGACGGAAACCGTCTCAATTTGAACGACCGCGATCACGTTGAAACGCTGCATATTGTGCCTGCAATTCCCGGTCGGCCGGCACAATCGCAAGCAGTATCCTGAACTGCGCGTCGGCCTGATCTGTCATCTTTTGAAGTTGATAAATCATGAGCAACGCTCTGTGAGCATCGGCAAAATCCGGCTTGAGCCGCACGGCTTCCTGGAGTGACTCGATGGCGGCAGAAAAGTTCCCCATCTGAGCCTCAATGGCTCCTCGACTGCTGAACGCCAGTGCATCCTGGGGAAATTCCTCGCAGACTTTCTGGATTTCTGCCAAAGCCTGCTGAACATTTCCCGTGTTCATCAGCACCATCGCATGGAAGTTGTGGGCGCGCGAGTTGCGATCTTCGATTCGGATCAGCCGCTCGTACATCTCCAGAGCGGCTTTGTAGTGTTGTTGCGACGCAAGTGAATCTGCCTGAGCTGCCACTTCACCGTTTCGCGGCAAACGGCGCGCGACTCCGTCCAGCCATGGTTCCGGAAGCATTTGAGTCATCTGTGGTCTTGCTGAGTCTGCTTCGGACGGTGGCATTGTCGGCGGCGCATTTTGCTGAGGCTGGCGGGCCAGTAGACGTTTTGCTTCTTCGACGACATCGAGGCCCGCTCGACCGTCATTGACTGCCTGCTCGATCAAAACACGTGCGGCATCGCCATCACCTTGCATGATTCTCAGCTGAGCCATCGCTTTCAGAACCAGGGGATGTTGCTCCGACATGTTCGCGGCAGTCACCAGAGCTTGCTCGGCATCCTCGAATCGCCCGACACGGGCCAATGCTCTTCCGCGACGAAAATGCACTGCCGCCACGGAACGATCCAGACTGAGCACCTGGTCATACGAGGCAACCGCCTGAACCAGGTCAACTTCCTCAGCCATCACACCCAGCAGATAAATCCACCTGGGATCGTCCGGTGCAAGAGACGACGCCTTCCGAAAACACCATTCAGCCTGCGGCAGAAGTTCGTGAGCCATGCACAATTCCCCGAGAGCACCCCACGATCCGGCACTCGGAGCTCTCGCAATTCTCTGGCGAGCAAGAGCAATGTCTTCCTGCAACGCCTCCGACAAGCCCTCAGGAAACATTTCCGGGGGAAATTCTGACGATCCGGGACGCCACCAGAGACTGATCGTCGCTACGACCGCAATCGCCGCAACAGAAAAAATGCAGACAGCAAACCGCAGTCTACGGGATGTGAACAGACTTCGCGCGGACATTACGGCACCTCTTCCACTGAGGCCGCGCGACGTTCGATTCCGCTTCCTCGAATCAAATCGACTCGTTGATCGGTTGCCGGTGCTGCAAATACTTCGACCATTAACGGTTCGTCCGGCCAGACGACTTCGACCGATGTCAGCACCGACACGGCTCCCAACCCAAAATGCACCGTTGGTTCATGGCTGCTCAAATAGCTTGTGTGCGTCAGGACTTCGGCTGACCATTGACGTGCATCCGCAATCACGGTGACTCTTGCCCCCAGCACGGTTCGCTGCCGTTTCGAATCCTGCAGAGCAACGGTAAGCCAATGACCCGTTTTTTCCGAATCGTTTCGATAGAGCCGAGCCATTCCACCGGCATTTGTCACCAGAAGATCAAAATCCCCGTCGCGATCAAAGTCACCCATGGCCAGCCCGCGTGAAACCTCTGCAGGACCGCAGAAACCGTCCGTTCCGTCATTCAACTCCTGAAAGTCGTCTTCGACCCGCAAAAAGATCTGATTTCGTTCCGCGTAGTCCGTCCAAAAACCGTCAGTCGCGTGCTTTCGATGTCGGTCTCGCTTCACTTTCCCGTTCGCAACAATCAGGTCAAGTCCGCCATCGCAGTCGAGGTCGGTTGCGACAATACCGAATCCAGTGAATGGCAACCCGTCCGACCCAAACTGAAATTCAGAAGTTCGGTCTCGAAAATTCCCGTTTGAGTCCCCCTGCCACAGCGTGTTCATTTCGCCTGAAAGATGAGTCACTAACAGGTCTGGTTCAGCGTCGCCACAGAAATCACCAACCACTGTCCCCATGTTGGCTTCAGATTCGCCAAATCGATTCACGGCCGCACCACGGATCACTGCTTCATTGGTGAACGTCCCGTTCCGTTGAATCCAGAGCTGATTGGGTTCGCCGTCATTCGCAAAGAAGATGTCGATCTCTCCGTCATAGTTGAAGTCACGGCATACGATTCCCAAACTCTTGCCTGGTTCTGCGGCAATCCCGGAGGTTGCTGAATGATCCTCAAATCGAACTTTCCCGTCTTCGGATGAGCCGAGATTCATGAAGAGGCGATTCGAGGTGCCATGAAAATCCTGCGGTCCACAAAAGTCCTGGCGGCCACCTGCGTCAGCACAAAAAGTTCCGGGGAAATAGTCGACATAGTTGGCCACAACAAGGTCCAGCCATCCGTCGTGATTGATATCCGTAAATGCAGCAGCCGTGGACCACTGAGGATTGACGATGCCCGACTCCTGTGTCTCATCCGTAAAGTGCCCCTCGCCGTCATTCAGAAATAATTGGTCAGCCCCGTATTTTGTCAAATAAATATCCACATCACCGTCGTTGTCAATATCTCCAACGGCAACGCCCATTCCGTATCCGGTCCCTGTCAGCCCGGATTCTTTGCTGAAGTCAATAAACTGACCATCAGGATTCTGCAAGTACAGGCTCGCCATTTGCCCGATGTTTCCAATGTCAATTTCCTCTCCCCCGTTGACGAGAAGCATATCCAGTCGATGATCACCATTTGCATCCAGCCACGCGCAGCCAGATCCCATCGAACGCGGAAATTCGTAGCTCTGGCTGCTGCCCGCACGATGCACAAAGGACAATCCAACCGCTTTCGCGACGTCCGTGAATACCTTTCGCTGGCGGATCGATGATTCTGATTTCCCTGGTCCATCATTCGATAATGTGGGAGCAGATTCCTCCTGGATACAACCTGAACTTGACCACACGACGACAGTCGATAGCACGAGGTGCAGCACTGGAAAAGATCTGCTTTTGGCCAGATCGACAGTCGTTCCGTGATTCTGGCGACTCTGAAACGTGATCATCTTGCGTATTCCGCTTTCGAACAACTGCCGAAGAGCGTCTGCAACCTTTGCTGACGTTCTTGCCCATCACTCCGTGGCGGGGAGACTCGCGTCGGAGACACGAGCAACAAGGATGCGCTCACGCTGCGCGGATTTGACCGAGTAAGGACCGTTCGAGAAATAATTGACCGCATCCTCCTCTCCCTTGGTAAGGGGAGAGGGCAGGGTGAGGGGCAACGCCGTTAAGTATTTGATAGCGTCAGATCCAGCGAATAACCCCCTCATCCGGCCTTCGGCCACCTTCTCCCCCTTACCAGGGGGAGAAGGGACTTCGAGAAACCGAGTGAAAACACGACGATAAATCCTTAACGGCGTTGCCCCTCACCCTGCCCTCTCCCCTTCGAGGGGAGAGGAGGATGCGGGCAATTATTTCTCGAACGGTCCTTACCCACATTTTTTGAGAGCGTCCGCCGCACGTCTCCAAGGTCACAGGCACCGAATTGCTTTTCACTTCACACCGCAGGCTCCAGCTCGATGAGTGATGTCATCAGACGGTCTCCGGATCAGACTCCTTCTCAACACCGTCGTGGCTTTCCTGCCCCCCATCGATGAGTGGCAACTCCCGGACATACAGCAATACCGACGCCAATCAGCATCCACTGCGAAATCAAGGATGGGAGCCATCGCGAAGAACCGAAATTTCGTGCCCGTGTCGCTATATTCTTGAAGTGGCGTGCATAATGCCTCGCCGTGGAAACAGGAAAGATATCTCCAGCGTCGTAGCGAGTTCCAGGAAGTCCATCCCACAATGCGTGGAGGTTGTTAGGACTGAGACAGAAATAAGTGGGGCACGATTCCATCGTGCCGGGCACGTTAAAAACGTGCCCCACATCCGGAAGACGACAGTTATTTCTGCGCCGGTCCTTACTCTGTTTGGTTGGAATTGAATTGGCCCCACTCTGGTACTATTTGGCCCCGTCCTATTTGCCCCTGGACGATTGTGGGGGAACGGCCATTACAAGTCCCGAAATTGTGAGTTATTCAAGGACTGGCATTGACCATCAGTCTTTGCGATAACGAGTACCTACACCAGATTCACACGCAAGTGATCAGGTAGAAAGTGAATTCGAAAGCGTTTATCAAGAATTATTCTACCAAACGGAGCATACCTCACCCAAAATGCTTTGTTTCCTCATGTGTTGCGTAGATTCAGTTGTTCAGAAGAGGACCGGGATGCAGGGTCAATGTACCTGATATGACGAAACGAATCGCACCTGAACGATTGGAGAAATCACTTGAATAGCCGGGTAATAAAGGCGGAACTCTCGCCGGGCTTTCTTCAGACAAACAGTGTGGGCGGCCTGCCCTTGATCGACAGTGCATGTCACACGGATCTCGCACATGCTGCGGACAACCCGGCGACTCTGTTTCCGATACCGTTGGCGGCATTCGAGCAGTACATGCTGATGGACGACAATCCCAACTTCCCCATCACTTTCTTCATCCAGTTTCGGCTAAAGGGACGTCTGAATCTGCCGGCGCTGGATGAGGCCATCAATGAGGCGGTTTGTCGGCATCCTCTGCTTGGCTGCCGAGTCGAGCGGCGCGGAGGGCGGTACTGGTGGGTCTGGTCACCGGAGGTCGTTTCCAGGGCTGAGCTGAATCCGGACGTCTGGCGAGCCGCAAAACCCTGGATGCAGCCCATCAATCTAGCCATCGAAACAGGGATTCGCGCATGGGGAGACGTCACAGACACAGAGGCTGAGATCACTCTGCAGTTTCATCATGCCTGCTGTGACGGAATCGGAGCGAGCCAGTTTCTGGAAGACATCGCTGTCTACTATGCACGGTTGACGACAGTAGACGGGCCATTGCCAGAGCTCCGACCGCTGCGTCCGGAGGCTCTGCTCACTCGGGCTGATCCTGGACCCCGCCGTGTGGGCCGGCTTCGGGGCTCGTTGCCCCGCCGGTTGGCGAGGATGCTGCGCGATTCCATTGATTTTCTGTTTCTGGAACGGAAGGAAGTCCTGAAGGCGATGCCTGGGGACGACAGCGGTGAGGAAGCTGAGGAGTTCAATCTGCAGAGTGAGTATCTCGACCGTGCCGCAACGCGACGATTGAGAAATGTGGCGAGTCGTACCAATGTGACGCTGAATGACATCCTGACCCGTGACCTGATGAAAACACTCGACGAATGGAACAGCGAGTCCGGCGGGGCGCGTCGAGGAAAGCTGATCTGTGTACTGATCCCCTGCAGCCTGCGTGGACCAGCCGATGATCAGTTACCGGCCGCAAATGTGCTGGGTTACGCATTTCCGGTGCGCAAAAGAAGGGACATGCTGGATTCGGCAGTGCTGCTTACGAACCTCGGGGAGGAAATGAGCGAATTCCTGAAGGCCCAGCACGGCTGGCTGTTCGTTCAGGGTCTCCAGATCGCGCAGAGAATTCCGTTTCTGATGTCGCTGTCAGCCAGCATACTGAGATACCGATGCATGAGCACGGCTGTGCTGTCTCATATGGGAAACCGGCTGAACTCCATCAGCAGTCGGCTTAAGACGGTTGGAGACACAATCCATGTCGGCAATATGACATTGGCGGAAATCCGGTGTGTCCCGCCGCTGCGTTATGGGACCCATGCAGCGGTGGCCACCTACATTTTCGGCGGCAGGCTGATGATCAATCTGCGTTGTGATCCAGCGACGTTTGGAGTTCGGCAGACTCAGCAGTTCCTGGATCGGTATGTAGCCCGGCTGAGACGATCTGCGGAGGAAGGCTGAGCCAACTCAGCTCAACGGTCCGGCTTAGGACCGCTCGAGAAATAACTGTCTCTTTTTATACCCCTCACCCAACGCCGTTAAGTATTTGATAGTGTCAGATCCAGCGGATAACCCCCTCATCCGGCCTCCGGCCACCTTCTCCCCCTTCCCAGGGGGAGAAGGGACTTCGAGAAACCGTGTGAAAACACGAGGATGCGGTCAATTATTTCTCGAACGGTCCTTATTCTTCATGAATGGCTTCGAGCGGCTTCAGTCGTGCGGCGCGAATCGCCGGCAGGGCAGCGGCGAAAAGCGACAGCAGCAGTCCGCAAACCAGGTACGCTGCAAGCAGGCGGGCATCGGCCACGAACTCAACGCCATGATCCGTAACGCCCTGGAAGGAGAGGATAGTCAGAAATGACATCAAAACACCGATCATTATACCCGGCACGATTCCCAGCATCCCCAGAATGAGAGACTGAAACAGAAACATTCGGAACGCCTGCGACTGCAGCATTCCCACGATACGCAGCATTCCCAGATGCCTGCTCTGTTCAATCACATTCATCGTCTGTGAATTCACAATGGCAAATGCAGCGATCACGAGTGCCAGTATCAGTATCAGAAACAGGCGGTTCGTGATTCCCGAAACCAGGTTGCGGACGAGTTCCTGAAGATCCGCGAGCGACTGAAAGATCAAACCGTATTCCCGTGCCACTGTCTTCAATTCTTCTCCTACCGCAGATCTCGCAGAATCGTCGGCTCGAATTCCATAAACATGTGCCGACGGCAGGGGAAAACGCTCTCGGGCCGCTACGGAATCCATCTGCAGCATCAGTCCTCCCGCCGTATATTCCCTGATAATACCGGCAACTCCAACCACATGAGTTGCTCCGGAAACTTCAACACTGACGGTATCACCTGGCTTCACGTGCAGTAGGTTGGCAAGCACACTGCCCAGTAAAGCTTCTCCGGATCGCAAACGCTGAGGCAGGTCTGCAGCCACGCCATCGATCAGATCGATCGGCAGTGTTTCGTAGCCGTCAAATAATTGAACCGACAGCAGACCTGCTGTCCCGTTGACCGATGCGAGAGTAAACGTAATCTCGTCAATCATTCTGATTCCGGGGATATTCTCAATCCTCGATGCCAGTTCCTTCGGAAGCGATTCCGCATCTGACATATTGACCGTGGGACGACTGGCGAGTAGCAGGTAATCGGCGGTTACTGTCCGGTCCATCCAGGACTGAATATTGCCGGTTAGAGATGTCGTGGTATTGCCCACGCAGACACTGGCGGCCGAAACAACAAACAGCACCGCGACCGTCAGGGCCGTTCGGTCAAAGTTTTCAATGAGCTGTCGGTGCCCAAGCTGAGCCTCCACCGGAAAAAAACAGCGAATCATGCGATAGTAGATCCACAGGCACGGTTTAATCAGCTCGGAAAGCAGAAATGCTCCACCGACTTCCACAGCAGCAATCGCGAGAATGGATGCCGTGTCTGCATAGATTCCGAAGTAAGTCGTTGTAAACATCAGCGCGGCGAACAACAGCGACATCACGCCTGCCACTGCGGCGACCTTCCTCGAAAAGTGCTGCCGGTTTGAATGGGTCGATTTCAGAGCCACCAGCGGCTCAACATCGCAGGCTGCCCGGGCGGGGTACCAAACCGACAGCAGTGTCACCAGCGGACCAAACAGCAGCCCGGCCAGAACGGCGTGGGGCTGGGTGGCGACCGGGACCATGTTGCTGAATCCCATGACTTCCTGCATGCTGTGCGTCAGTGAGCTGCTTCCCATCATCCCCGGAATGATTCCCAGCACGGTTCCGATGCCGCCCAGAAATGCGGCCTCCCGATAAAGGGACCCTCGGACCTGTTCAACCGTAGCACCTACAATCCGCATCAAAGCCAATTGGCGCTGCCGCTCTGCGACAGACATCTGAAAGGAGTTGAAGACAATAAAAACGGCGGCGACAAATGAAAGCAGCGCGGCGACGTTCAACCCGACACCGATCATCGCCTGTGTCGGGCGACTCAGATCCCCGGCTGATGCCGACTTCGTCACGATCAGGTGGCGGGGAAGACTGGCCCGGATTCGCTCGGCCACGGCTGCTTCTTCTGCTCTGTCATGAAGCACGATCTGCAGCGCATTCACTTTGCCGGGAGCACGACCAAGTTTCGATGCGTCTGCAAGCGTTGTGATGATTGCTGAAGTATCCTCGACGGAGTCGGCAGCAGACAGCTTGTAGATCCCGGTGACTCTCATGGTCAACAGCCATGGCAATCCCCGTGCTCCAATCCGAATTTCCGATCCCGGCTGGACGCCAAGATGATCGGCGACGGAAGCCTCAAGGGATACCTCCCCAGGATTTGTGGCCATCTGGCCTGACTGCAGCGTGAAGTCCCGGATGGTTCGATATTGCTGGAGATCCGTCCCTGTCGTCAGGCATCGCACGTCTTTTCCACCAGCCACGGCCTTCGTGAAAACCCGGAAGACAGGAATTACAGCCGCGACACCCGGTTGCTTCGCAAGCTCCGGGATATCGTCGGGAGAAAATGGAGACGTATCTGCCGCGATCACTTCCATCGCGACAGGCGAGTCGAATGTCGTGTGAATCGACTGAAGCTGAATCTGCGTGGCGGCAGTGGCCTGCAGTACAGACACCACTGCGGCAACCGCTGCCGCCACACTCAGAATTGTCAGCAGCGTTCGAAGCGGACGCAGTCTGAGGTTGTTCCAGAAAAATGCCCAGGGTATCAAACGTCGATCTCCTGTTTCAGAGCGGCCACCAGCTCGGCATCGGTTCCGGGCTTGCCGTTATAGGTGACCCGGCCATCCAGCAGCACGATCAGCCGATCTGCATGTGATGCGACACGAAGATCATGCGTCACCACCACCACGGTCTGATGGTTTTCATGAGCCACGTCGCGGAGCATCAGGGTGATGTCACGACCGCGGGCAGAATCCAGATTTCCCGTAGGTTCATCTGCCAGCACGAGGGCCGGTTTGATCACCAGGGCCCGCGCGATGGCAACTCGCTGCTGCTCACCGCCGGACAGCTGGGTCGGCAGATGACTCAGACGATCCGACAGCCCCACTCGCTGCAGACTTGCCAGTGCCCGCGATGCTGCGTCCCGGGATGCAACCCCGTCGAGAATCAGCGGCAACGCCACGTTTTCAGACACGGTGAGCGTCGGGACGAGATTGAACGACTGAAAAATGAAGCCAATCCGGCGGCGACGCAGCAGAGTTCGATCCCGATCACTCAGTTTTGCAACGTTGTGGCCTTCAATCCATATATCTCCGGAGGATGGAGGCTCAATCCCCCCAAGAACGTGAAGAAGCGTGCTCTTTCCGGAACCACTCGGGCCCATAATCGCCAGCATCTCGCCCCGGCGGATCTCCAGCGAAACATTATGAAACGGCCGAATCTCAACACCCTCATGAACAAAGACTTTTGAGATGCAATCAGCTCGGATGATCTTGTCAGGTGAATTCATGGATAATGTCATGCGACACTTCTGGCTCTCAGAATTTGCGAAGACCCGGTTTAGTCTCCTCCGCTCTTGCGGCGGATGAGACACTGCCACGAGTTGCGGAAGATATTTCGAGGGCTGAACGAAAACGCCCCAATGGTGTGGAAGAAATTTATGCAGGACAGGATGGTGGCTTTGGGGGTCACACAGACATAACAGTTGGACAAATCCGGGCGAAACCGAGTCTTGAAATGAGTGATGCCTTTTGTATTGTAGAAGGCGTCGCCAAGGTGATATGCAACTGCCAGTCCCCAGCGAATCAGCGGGCTCGTGCGTTTCCCCACGAACGTCTGGCTGTCTTTCCAAAGCAGCATACAAAGTGAGGCTTCCCCGACCCCTTCGACTTTGAGGGCATCGACGATCCATTTGATAAGGAACGTTACGGTTCCGCGGGGAGCATCCCGGCGCTTGCGATACATTTCGAAGGCCCAGCCTTGTCCTCCTCGCATGGGATTTGCCACAACAAAGGCTTCAATTCTCGCTGCCTCACGGTTTTCAGCGATGAAAAGTCGGCGTCGACCGAGGCTGGCGAGCTGTAGCTTTCCGACGAGAAGATTCAGCTCGCGCGAATAAATACGATTCTTCAAATCGTCCCGCTGAATCTCAAATAACTTGTCAGTAAGTTTCTGCCACGATTCCTGATCCATCATTTGCTGACTGACTTCGCGACATGACAGCCCCATCCGCTGACAATAGTTGAATTGTCTTCGAACCCACTCGTAAGGCTTCCCGGACCAGCCCAGCGACGCCAGTTTCAAAGACGTTTCTTCGCCGAATTTTGTCACTTCCCATCCGGCGTCTTCAAACAATGGACGATCCTGTTCGCCAATCGAGTAACAGTTGATCAACCGTTTTGTGTGCTTTGCCAGTTCGCCGAGTCGAATGATGATCTGCTTGCGGGCTTCGAGCGGAGCCAGAATTCCTCCCGAAATATGCACGTAGCGTCCCGACACGATGACCGACATCGCAGCCGAATGATCCGGTGCCAGGAAGCAGTGACGATGAGACTCGACCGCAAGATAAGAATCGGGAGCCTGACCGTGCTCGAAGGCCAGTCGTTCCAGTGCCGCAAATTCTATGGGAGAAAGGGATGTTACAGGGCGGAACTGCAGGAGCTCAGCAACAGATCCTGCACACACGGGTGATGGACAGCATTGATCATTGGCCTGCGGTAGCGCGCGGACAACCGATCCGACATTTCCTGAGTCGCTGTTCGAAGTCATTCGAATAAGGGTATCTATGAGACGCCAGTTCGGAAGTTGAATGAACGGCATCCACTGCACTTGAATCATTCCGCAGCCGCAGGTGCGGACTTTAACAATTCTAACGATACGTTGACCACAAATGCTGCAGTTGAAGGAAACACAGTCCTGTCCATTCGCAGGACGATCGTCCGGAATGGGCGCCAGCAATGCAAGGAAAGTTTTCAATTCTCTCGGATCATTGCTGTCGCGCGCCCCATATCTCATGCTAAACCATAACGTTTCCCATCGCATTCGACTGCTGAATCCCCCACAAGACAAGCATGAATCCGGCGATGCCAGACATTTTAGGAATTGTCCCGAAATAACTTTCGTACGACGGACATCCTTGTCCGTCGAAACTGTCGCGACGGACAAGGATGTCCGTCGTACAAATCGGGGAACTATTTCGGGACAATTCCCTAATCTCAAAACTCAATTGACGAAGCCAGAACTTGATCGAGACTTCGACCCAGCTTTCGGAAGCAATTGTTAGTATGAATCATGCCTCAGTCCACAGAAGCAATGTTACGGAGGATGACGGTGAATTCAGCAATTCAAGCTCGCGCGAACCCTTGGCGCTGGTGGGGATAGGCTGTCGATTCCCGGGCGGCGGACGGGATGCGGCGACGTTCTGGGACCTGATCGCAGGCGGAAAGTCGGCGATTGCAGAGGTCCCCGCAGATCGCTGGAACCCGGATCGCTTTTATCATCCTGACCCTCTGGCGATCGAGCGGATGGTCACGAAGTGGGGTGGCTTCGTTGATCAACTGAAGAGCTTTGACGCATCCTTCTGGGGAATCTCGCCGCGCGAAGCGATGCGCATGGATCCCCAACAGCGATGGCTGCTGGAGGCGGCATGGGAGGCTCTTGAAGACGCAGGTGTTCCGCCGGCAGCACTTCGAGGAACAACCACCGGCGTGTTTGTCGGGATCTCAGCCAATGACTACCACACTCTGCAACTTTCCGACAAGCACCACATCGATGTGCATACGAACAGCGGCGGCACGTTGAGCATCGCCGCCAATCGAGTCTCCTACATGCTGGACCTGAGGGGGCCGAGCCTTTCCATCGACACCGCCTGTTCGTCGGCACTGGTTGCAGTCTCGCTCGCCTGTCAGGCGATCTGGTCCGGCGAATGCGAAGGAGCACTGACCGGTGGTGTCAATGTTCTGATCTCGCCAAATTCTTCGATCGGCTTCAGCAAGGCAGGCATGCTTTCGCCAACTGGTCAGTGTTATGCTTTTGACGAAAGAGCCAACGGATACGTTCGCGGCGAAGGCGCTGGCCTTGTTTATCTCAAGCCACTCTCGCGAGCCCAGCATGACGGCGATCGAATCTATGCCGTTGTCCGGGCCGCCGTTGTCAATTCAGACGGACATACATCGTCCATGACGGTGCCGGGAGTGGAGAGTCAGGCGGCGATGTTGCGGCAGGCTTATCGCGAAGCAGGAATTCGTCCGCAGGATGTGGACTATATCGAAGCGCACGGGACCGGTACTCCCGTGGGAGACCCGATTGAGTCAGAAGCCCTGGGTCGAGTTCTCGGGGAAGGTCGGGCCGAGGACAAAAAGTGCCTGATCGGCTCGGTCAAAACCAACATCGGTCACCTCGAATCCGGTTCCGGAATTGCCGGCATGATCAAGGCCGCACTGGTCCTGCATCACCGGATGGTTCCGCCGAACCAGAATTTCAAGACTCCGAATCCCCGCATTCCGTTTGACGATCTGGGACTGGAAGTCGTGCAAGAGCTGCGTCCGCTGCCGCAAACAGAGGGTCGGCTTCCGGTTGCTTCCGTGAACTCGTTCGGGTTTGGCGGAACGAACGCACACGTCGTGATGCAGGCAGCGGCGCTGCCATTGGTGCAGACTCAACCAACGATGCAACAGCTCAAAGCAACACGGCCATTTGTCCTGCCGATTTCTGCGCGCGACAAGACCGCATTGCGAGACTACGCCACGGCCTACAGCAAGCTGATCGCGGATTCGTCACTCAACCTCGCCGATGTCTGCTATTCCGCTGGCACGCACAAAGATCACCATCCTGAACGACTGGTCGTGATTGCTGACGATGCTCAGCAAATGCGTGAACGGCTACAAAACTGGCTGGACGGCGAAGAACAAGTTCCCGGTGCCATTGTCGGGCACCGTCGCGATGCCGCTGCAGAACTGGTCTTTGTCTTTACAGGGCAGGGGAGTCAATGGTGGGCGATGGGGCAGCAGTTGCTCCAGCGAGAGCCCTTGTTCCGCAGCACGATCGAAAAGATGGACACCCTGTTCCAGGAACTCAGCGGCTGGTCGATCATCGCAGAGATGGTGCAGTCCGAAGGTCTTTCAAACATCGATCGCACAGCCATCGCCCAACCCGCCATCTGCGCCCTGCAGATTGCGCTGGTCGAACTGTGGAAGTCGTGGGGCATTACGCCCACTCGAGTTGTCGGTCACAGCGTCGGCGAAGTCGCGGCCGCCTATTGCGCGGGTGCGCTGTCGCTTCAGGATACCGTTCGCGTGATTTATCACAGAAGCCGCCTGCAGGACACAACCGCAGGCCACGGTCGCATGCTCGCGGCGGGAATCAATCCGCGTGAAGCCCGCGAAATGATCGGTGACCTTGCTGATCGTGTCTATATCACAGCGATCAACAGTCCTGGACTCGTGACACTTGGCGGCGATACAGCCCCGCTGGAGCTGATCGGCGAGCGGCTGGAACGCGAAGGCCGCTTCATGCGGTGGCTGAAGATGAACTATGCCTTCCATACACACCAGATGGATCCGATTCGCGGCGACCTTCTGGAAAGCCTGGCATTAATCAGGCCGCAGGCGGGCAGCATTCCATTTGTCTCAACGGTCACGGGGTGCGTCTATCCGGGCGAACAGCTGGATGCCACTTATTGGTGGCACAATGTGCGACGGCCGGTCTTATTCGAACCAGCCATTGCAACCTCAATTCAGTCCGGTGCGACGGTGTTTCTGGAAGTCGGAGCCCACCCGTCGATGCAGAGTTCACTGAATGATTGCCTGACGGCTCAGGGGACTGAGGGCCGGGTATTGCATTCGCTGTCACGCAAGTCCGACGAATCATTGCAGATGCTTTCCAATCTCGCACAGCTTCATTTTGGCTCGGCGGAAATTAACTGGGCGGCAGTCAACCAAAGCGCCGGTCAGTTTGTCAGACTCCCGAGTTATCCATGGCACTACGAGTCGTTTTGGCTGGACCAGGGTGATCTGGCGTCACGGCTCCTTCCAATTCGTCATCCGTTTCTTCAAAGCCGACTTTCTGCGGCTCGCCCAACATGGCAATTCGACGCGGATCTGAGAGTGTTCAGCTGGCTGCAGGACCATCGCTTGTGGGACGGTGTTGTTTTCCCCGCCGCCGGATTTGCCGAGATTGGTCTCGCCGTCGCCGGGGAACTGTTTCCTGAAGAGCCGTACGCGGTCGAAGAACTTGAGCTGCTCAAGGCGTTGTTCGTGTCACAGGACGCCGTGGCGACGATTCAGGTCACCTTTGATCCGGACGACCGATCATTTCGAATCTTCAGCCGAGCCGACGAAAAGCCGGACTGGGAACTCCATGCATCCGGTCGCCTTGTGCTTATTTCGTCCGAAATTCCAATCAGGGAATCTGTCGATCTGGCGCAGATCCGGGCGCGCATCGGTAACGAAGTGACTCACGCACAGCTCTACGCTGAGCTTGGTCTGATGGGTTACCAGTTCGGTCCGTTGTTCTCGCAGATCGAGCAGGTCTCGAGTGAGCCCGGCGAGTCGCTGGCGAAAATCGTTGTGCCGGAGTCGATCGTGGAATCAGCGACCGGGTATCGATTCCATCCGGCGATTCTGGATGCCTGCTTTCAGGCCACACACGGCACACGCGAAGTCATCACCGATATGGTAGTCCCGGACTTCTTCTTTCTGCCGGAATCCATTCGGCGAGTCCAGTTGTATCAGACAAATATTCCAGCGGAGCTTTGGGCACACGCAAAACTGAGGAATCGCGATTCGAAATCTATTCTGTGCGACGTCTTTGTGTATGACGAACACGGAAATCGTATCGCCGATGTGCTCGGATTTCGGGCCACTCAGGTTGAGCAAAAACGCAATTCAGATGGATCCGAGTCGGGCCTCTACCAGTTTCGGTGGGAAGAGTTGCCGTTGCCCGAAGCCCCGGCAGCAACGAATTTCGTCGGTGCTCAGCAAAACGTCTGTCTGGTATTCGCCGATAAGCAAGGCACCGCCGACCACTTGATCGCAGAAATAGCCGGGCGAGGGCAAACCGCGATTAAGGTTCGTGCCGGGAAAAAATTCCGACAGCTGAGCGACACGGAATTCCTGATTCCGCCAGACTCGGCTGATGGCCTGCGTCGCGTGATCGACTTGTGTCTCGCGGGCGGCAGCAAACTGACGACCGTGTTCCACTGCTGGAGCCTTGACCATGCTGCAGCACGGCAAATCAAAAATCAGTCTCTGCTGGCAGCTCAGGAAACTGGTGTCTTGAGCGCCCTGCATCTTGCGCAGGTGTTGCGTTCGCAGGAAACGCCTGAATCACCGACAGTCTTCTTTGTTTCGCGCGGGGCTCAGGTGGTCGGTGGCGATGACACGACAAGCGGGCTCGCGTCGTCTCCGTTGATCGGATTTCTGCGCGTCGCCAACAATGAACTGCCACAGTTCCGCTGGACACTGATCGATCTCGATCCGCATCGCGACAAATCCGAAGTCGATTCGCTGCTGCATGAAGTCACGATCGGAAGCAGCGAGCGAGAAGTCGCATTGCGCAAGGGTCTGAGACTCGTCAACCGACTTCGACCTGTGTCGGAAGACGGATTGACACTGCGGTCGCGAAACGCCGTTGAGGCGAATGGGACGGTACACCGTATCGACTGCAGACTGGTAAGCCCGGAATTCTGACCCGGCTGTCGCTGAATGAAACACATCGCACCGATCCGCAGGCGGACGAAATCGAAGTGCGCGTCATGGCTGGTGGGATCAACTTCCGCGACCTGATGAAGGCGATGGGAATGTATCCCGGAAATCCGGTGGACCTGTTGTGGTTCGGCGACGATTTTTCGGGAGTTGTGGAGCGCGTCGGAAAGAACGTCAAAGACCTCGCCCCCGGTGACCGAGTCACCGGTCTGGCACCGTACAGCTTCCGCTCGTTTCTGACAGTCGATCGCAAAAAGGTGTTCACACTTCCGAAGCGGATCTCATTCACTGACGCAGCGACACTACCGACCGTCTTCCTCACCGCCCACTATGCGATTAATGAACTGGCACGAATGCAGAAAGGCGAGAGCATCCTGATTCATGCCGGCACTGGCGGCGTTGGAATGGCTGCGATCCAGGTCGCCCAGCGCCTCGGACTGGAGATCTTCGCGACAGCAGGCAGCGTCGAGAAGCGGAAGATGCTGCGCGACATGGGTGTGCCACATGTGTTGAATTCGCGAACTCTGGAGTTCGCGGATCAGATCATGGAAATCACCAATGGGCATGGCGTGGACGCTGTCCTCAATTCTCTGGCGCGCGAATTCATCCCGAAGAGTCTTTCCGTGCTGGCCCCGTTTGGGCGCTTCCTTGAGATCGGCAAGATCGATGTCTACGGAAACACGCGGGTCCGACTGAACTCGCTCAAAGACAATATTTCGTACTTCGTGATCGACCTCGCTCAGCACTTGTCGGCCAAGCCGGATTACATCGCCGCCATGTTCGACGAGCTGGCACAGCGATTCGCGGCAGGCGACTATCGCCCGTTACCGTGCAGGGTGTTTCCAATCACCGAAGTCGTGGATGCGTTTCGTTACATGGCGCAGGGAAAACATGTCGGCAAGAATATTCTGTCGTTTACGGGGAAGCAGATTCCCGTTGCGCCATGCAGCGAAAAAGGTTATCTGCTGAAGGCCGACGCCACGTACCTGGTCACCGGTGGTGCCGGTGGCTTTGGCTGGGACATTGCCAAATGGATGGTCTCCGAAGGAGCACGCAATCTGGCCTTGATCAGCCGCAGCGGCCCTCGCGCTGAGATCGCCGCTGATTTGGGGCGAATCAGAGCATCCGGCGTCAGAGTGATGGATCTCCGGGCCGACGTGACGAATCCGGACGATGTCGGCAAGGCAATTGCAAGGATTGAAAAGGAACTTCCGCCACTCCGTGGAGTCGTGCATGCCGCGATGGTCCTGGACGACACGTTCATCCACGAACTTGATAATGCTCGATTCAACAGCGTATTGCATCCCAAAATGCTCGGTGGGTGGAATCTGCACAAAGCCACGGCTGATCTGCCGCTGGATCACTTTATATGCTTCTCGTCTGTGTCCGCCCTGATTGGCACGACAAAGCAGTCAAATTACAGCGCCGCGAACTGTTTTCTGGATGCACTGGCGTCGTATCGACATTCTCTCGGCCTTCCGGCTCTGACTGTGAACTGGGGCGCGATCGGCGGATCGGGATATCTCGAACGAAACCTTAAGGCTAAGGAATATCTCGACAAACTCGGCTTCCGGTCGCTGTTCGTTCCCGATGCGGTGCGAGCTCTGCGTCAACTCATGCAGCGATCAGCCGCACAGATCTGCGTGGCCAAAGCCGATTGGGAGCAACTGGCAAGATTCAGCCCCGCGCTGGGATCGCTGCCGATGTACACGCCGCTCTTCCGCGAAAAGTCGAGCACACGTTCCGGCGGTGGTGTCGCGACTCGAGTGCGCGCCGCAGCATCCGGCGAGCAGGCTGCCGTCATTGAAGAGTTCCTTGCAGAACAGGTTGCCCGTGTCTTCGGAATTGAGGCGTCACAGGTCGATCGCGATACGCCGTTGACTCATATGGGGCTCGATTCGCTGATGGCGGTGGAATTGATGAACCGCCTGGAAAGCGAATTGCATCTCAGCATTCCGATGGGCAGCGTGCTGTCCGGTCCCAATGTTCGGCAGCTTGCCAGCACTCTGCTGAGCCTTGTTCTGGCCAACGCGAAAATCGTTGACGCCTCACAGGATGTCAATCCAGCAGATTCAACAACTTCAGGTCCAGCGGAGAATTCGACAACGCGCCTGGCGGAATTCTGGATGAACCAGCTCGAGCATGCACCGGTCGGTCTGCACTGGCCTTCTGTTCCGCTGGATCAACAGAGGCGGTCTGATTCCGGCAGTGTCCTGCCGCTTACGTTGTCTGTGGATATGTTCCTGCAACTGATGGCATTTTCAGCCGAAATGGGTCTGCACGTTTCCGACGTTTTGTTCGCCGCATGGCAACTGACACTTCATCGCTTTTGCGAACAGCCCGATTTGCTTGTCGGCTATGAGTTCGATGGCCGGAATCGTGATGAAATACAGAACGCGGTCGGAGAGTTTTCGAACTGCCTTCCATTCCGGAGCACACTTGAACCGGGCACCACGTTCGGCCGGTTTCTGGCGACGTCGAGCGAGCGCTTGGCCGCGACGCGACGCCATCAACAATTGCCGTTTTCGCAATTGAGTCAACTGTTGGAATGGCCTGAGGGCAGCCGCAACAAGGCCGGGCTGCAGGCGACATTCTCTGCAGTGAAACTTCCTTCGTGCGACGCACACGAAGAATCGCATATTGCCTTGTGGATCAGCGAAGCACGAGGCCACATTTTCGGAGAATGGCGTTTCAATCCACAACTGATTACGACTGTATCTGTCGCTCAAATCAACGTGATTTACCACGAATTGCTGCAACAAATCGTGGCTTGCCCCACTCACGAGATTGCGTTCTCTGCAGCGCGGGATTCAGCAGATTCCGTTCGCGGCAATGGCCACCCGCGTTCCTCCTGGCACCGCCTGCCTCTGCTTCGCCGCGCAGCTCCGCCAGTTCCCGACGAAGTGGCTGCGGATCTCGTTCTGGATCCAGCCATCGTTCCGTCCGGTACGGCACCGATTTGCAGTACGGCAATGGCAAAGCAAATCCTGCTCACCGGGACCACTGGATTCCTTGGCGCTTTCCTGCTGGACGAACTGCTCCATCGTACCGCAGCGAAAATCGTCTGCCTCATACGCGCTTCCGATGAAACCGCCGGCAGACGTCGGCTGATGAACAATCTGAATCGCTATTCACTGACGCCTCCGGATCTTGAGGAGCGCGTACGAGTTGTTGTGGGCGATTTTTCAAAGCCTGACTTCGGATTGTCCCACGAATCCTGGCAGCAACTGGCTGCTGAAATTGACGTCATCTACCACAACGGGGCCGACTTCAATCTGGCATTGTCGTATGCATCTCTCCGAGCCACAAACGTCGGTGGGGTGATTGAATCGCTCAAGCTTGCGGTCGATACGCGAACGAAACCCGTGCATCTGGTATCCACATTTGCCGTTCACACAACGGCTGAGAATCGAGGTCAGCTCGTTACCGAAGAAGATCCGATTCAACCGTTTGAAAAGCAGTTGTACGGTTATACGCAGACGAAATGGGTCGGTGAGAAGCTGGCTCGGGAGGCACGTCAGCGCGGGATCCCTGTGACGTTGTACCGACCGGGGCACATCACCGGCGACAGCATCACCGGCACATCCAACACCAATGATCTCCTGCACACGCTGGTGATCATCTGCCTGCGACTGGGGGCAGCACCACTGCGTGATGTCGAAATCGACGTCACGCCTGTTGATTATGTGGCAAAAGCACTTGTGGAACTGTCGTTCCAGCCGGAGTCACTCAACCGCGAGTTTCACCTGACAAACCCGATTCCAATGCGGACAAAGACACTTGTCGAATGGATGCGGCAGTCCAATCTCGGACTGGAAATGGTCTCCTATGACGAGTGGCGTGACCGACTTTTAAGAATGGGTGAGGAAATGGGAATCGGCGACATCCGAATGCTGACCGACGTGTTGGGACCGCGCGCCCTGGGAGACGACAATTCTCATGCTGTCCATCCGCGTTTTGACTCACAGCGCGCTCAGGCAGCCCTTCTCGATTCGACCGTCAGTTGCCCTGTGCCCGACACGCGACTGTTCGACGCCTATCTCGGATTCATGCGCCGCATGAAACTGGTTCCTTCACCGGATGCCGATTTGGCAAGTGTTCGTCCAATGTTATCGGACAGTCGAGGCGTGAATTCCACGCCGTTATCGCCACAGAAGATGCATTCGCGCGTCGGATGGGATGTGGACAGGATCGCCGATCCGCTGCAGAACAAGGAATGACTGGGCGGGCTGCGGAATAAACCGGGCTCTTGCCATGGGCCATGCGGCAGTGTCTCCGCAGCGAAGTTTTGCCGCCAGAATGATGCCGTGTTCCGTCATTCGGGTGAGTGCCGCGTTGATCAGCCTGACCTTGCTGTCGGTCGGGATGTTTCCGAAGGCAATCAGATCGAACAGTCCGATGTTCTCAACGGTACGGTCCTGATACGGAAGTGCATGAAAGTTGACCAGTCCGGAAATTCTCCCCTTGTCTTCCAGGATCAGGGTCTGACTCAGTGAACTTCCGCATAACTGATGACGCAGCGTCTCGTTGTTCCAGTGGATGGCAAGTACGCAGGAAGAGAATGATGCATTCAGCAGTTCAACGCATGCCTCAAGATCTCCCATCGAGAAATCGCGAATCCCTGAATCACTTGTGCGTGGCAGACGTATCCATGATGTCGGTGCAGCGAGTTGCGCAAGTAGTCCCTGGATCCGATTCGAACACCACTTGCGAAAGCGAGTTGGATCCAGCACGCGAACGCTCGAACTCACTTTCCTGTGAAACTTCTGTGACGGACAGATTCTGTCCGGGCGTTCTGCCAGAGAATGACGAGAGCCCACATATCGATAACTGACGATGAGTCTTGCTCCGGCGGCTTCCTGTCGATCGACACGCTCCCTGTCGAGCGCCTTGGCGATTCCCTGTCCGCGATGTTCCGGACAAACTGACAGCCAACTCCATTGCGACCCAGGATGGATTCCGGCGGGTGACCTGAACACAGAGTCTGTTCCCAGGAGGACTCCAACAGGATTTGTGCCTTCATACGCAGCCAGCAGGTTCCTGGACTCCGTGCTTCCTTCCATCCGCAGTTGCCATCTCAGGTGTTCTGCGGTCCAGTGGGGAAAAGGCATTTTCCCAGCGTACGAATGTTCCCAAATCCTGTTCACAAATTCAGCAAGGTCTTCTGCGGATCGTCGCCAGGATTTGATCGATATCTTATCATTCCTCATGAATCGCTTCCCGCATACTTTCCGTTAAACCAGATATTATAAGCACTGGTGCAGAAGTAAGTTGGCACAAATCGTTTAACGGCGAGCCGTAGGCGTAGGCGAATCCAGCGTGCTTCCGCCTACGCCTACGGCTCGCCGTTAAACTAAAAAACTTCTGCACGGGTGCTTACTTCACGCGGTCAGGAATGATGCCCTGCTTTATCAGCCGGAACGCGTTAGCGTCCGGTTAGGTCCGCATGCAATGCAAGAACCGGGTGCTAACGCACTCCGGCTGATGCCTCGTTCTCAGCCGCGTGCAGTATACCCACGTTGTCAACAGTGCCAGAGGCGGGGGTAACGCGGTTTGCCGTGCGGCGTTATTCGAATTGTTCAATAACCAAATCCCGGTGACAGACACGACGATAAATCTTTTAACGGCGTTGGGCATTGGGGCGGCCACGTCCTGAGTTGGCGTCATCTTTGCCACCGGATGGTCATTCGCTGTAACAATCACTTCATCGCCAGGTGATGCCCGGTCTCATCCGCTCCATCGCTTACTCGTTGGCGCTGGAACGTCCTGGCCGATAGCCATTTCCGGGTTTGTGGCGAGATTGTTTTTTCGAGGTTTTGCCCCGCGCAGCCGACGAGCCGGTTGCCGGTATTGTGTGGACGTATTCGTCGCGGGTTCGAGAGTTTGCATCCGCCCGGCGCTTGTCGAGTGCCTCGCGAGGTGGATTGGAGGGAATCAGACAGTCGCAACCCGATCCGATCAGATCCTGCCGCCCAGCCTGTTCAAGGGCCTTGCGTACGTCAAAATAATTTTCCGGCTTGAAAAACTGCATCAGGGCGCGCTGCAGTTTTCGATCACGCAGATGCTGAGCCACATACACCGGCTTCTTCGTGAACGGGTCGATCCCCGTGTAATACATGGCGGTGGCCACATCGAACGGAGCCGGAATGAAGTCCTGCACCTGATCCGGACGGTAACCGTTTCGCTTCAGAAACAGGGCCAGGTCTATCATCGCGTGGAGATCGCTTCCGGGGTGGCTGGCGATGTAGTACGGAATGATATACTGCTTCTTTCCAGCAGCCTTCGATTCGCGGTCAAAGACTTCGGCAAACTGTTCAAAATCATCACTGTCCGGTTTTCGCATCAGATTCAGGACGCCTGCGTCTGAGTGTTCCGGTGCGACTTTCAGATGACCGCCCACATGATGGCGGACCAGATCCTGCATGTACTCCGGAGATCGACGGGCGAGATCCATGCGAATTCCACTGGCGACGAACACTTTCTTGATGCCTGGTGTTTCGCGGGCATCCTTCATCAGCTTCACCAGCGGCCCGTGATCCGTTCCCAGCAACTTGCAGATCGTCGGATGCACGCAGGACTGACGTCGACATTTGGCTTCGACTTCGGGGCGGGTGCAACGCATTTCATACATGTTGGCGGTCGGACCGCCGATGTCGCTGATCACACCTTTGAACTGCGGGTCACGAGTCATCTCTTCAATCTCGCCGATCACAGAGTCATGACTGCGAGACTGAATGATTCTTCCCTGATGGGTGGTGATCGAACAAAACGTGCAGCCACCGAAACAGCCACGCATGATCGTCACGGAATCCTTGATCATCTCAAACGCAGGGATCTTCTCCGTGTACGACGGATGCGGTTTTCTGGTGTAAGGAAAGCCGTAGATCGAGTCCATGGCCGGCCGCGAAATTGGAAATCGCGGAGGATTACAGACAACGGCTTGTCGATCATGGAACTGCACGAGTCCTTTGGCATTGTATGGATTCGTTTCGTTATGGATGATCTTTGTCGCTTCAGCAAAAGCCGGCTTGTCAGAGGCGACAGTTTCGAAACTCGGAAGACGCAGAAACGTCGGCTCTTTGGACGGATCTCCGAAGCGTTCTTCCGATTCCCTGGCCCCGAGAACATACGCCATGCCTCGCATATCGCGCAGGTCACGCACCGTCTCACCGGCAGCCAGCCTTCTGGAGATTTCCAGAATCGTATCTTCCCCCATCCCGAACCCGACAAGGTCAGCTTTGGCATCCAGCAGGATGGAGCGGCGAACTTTGTCACTCCAGTAGTCGTAATGCGCCAGTCGCCTCAGCGAAGCTTCAACTCCTCCGGCAATGACAGGGACACCGGGATAGGCTTCACGAGCCCGCTGGCAGTATCCGAGCGTGGCTCGATCCGGTCTCAGTCCGATGCGGCCACCAGGGGAGTACGCATCGTCATTGCGCACCTTCCGATTGGCGGTGTAGTGATTGATCATCGAATCCATATTCCCCGCGCTGATCGCGAAGTACAGCCTCGGCTTGCCAAATGTCCGCCATGCGTCGCAGGACCGCCAGTCGGGCTGGCTGACAATGCCGACGCGAAATCCACCAGCCTCCAGTACACGCCCCAGGATGGCGCTGGCAAAACTGGGATGGTCGATGTAGGCATCGCCCGTCACAAAGACGACGTCGAGTTCATCCCAGCCCCGTTCGAGAGCCTCTGTCATCGTCATCGGCAGCGGTTTTCGCTGGCAGGCTGTGAGTTCTCGCGCCTGCAGAGTGGCCAAAGGGTCTAAATCGGCGTCCGAAAGGTTGAGAATCGGCAGGCTGAGTGAGGTTGAATTTGTCATGTTCGAGATCATACCACCCGCAATCAGCGTGATCCAGGCGACGTTGCAATACTTCATTAAGAATCAATAAACTTGGTGAGCTGCAGCAGAATTCCCCGTAGGTTCTCCACAAGAAGCAGGATAAGCCCCGTTGCAAGGGGCTGAAGGACAGTCAGCGCGGGAGCATCAATCATGTGGCCAAATTCAAGGCGTGTCACGCGGAGCGAGGCGGCTACTTTGCGATTTACCAGTCACCGAACGGCGAACAATGGTGTGGACGGGTTTACGCACGACAACAACTGCGATTCAATTGGCGGTCACATAGAAAACAGTACAGTCGGGGAATTTCATATTCGATGAAAGCCGCTTTAGTGGTTACACTTCCAGGGTTCTCGTCACAAATTGCGAAGGAACTGACTCAATGCCATCCGTCTTCCCTGGAATGGACCCGTTCATCGAAGGATATGAATGGGAGGATTTTCACATCAATCTGATCACTGCGATTCAGTCTACGCTTGTCCCAAAATTGCGTCCAGACTACGCGATCCGAGCGGAAAAGCGGATTTACATCGAGCATCCATATGATGATCCACGACTGATTCGCCCCGACCTGACAATTATCCGCGACCCGCTGGGGTTGCGTGGCAGCCGGTCACCTGCACGTTCGTCCTCAGCAATGCTTGAACCCGTTGAACGCACACTGCCGGGACCCGTGGATATCGAAGAGACGTACCTCGTCATTCGCCATTTAGAAACTTCAGAAGTCATCACGGTCATTGAACTGCTTTCCCCGTCGAACAAGCGTGCGAACGCCGAAGGTCGAGAGGAATATCTGGCGAAACGCGAGGAGATTCTGCGGAGCAAAACGAATCTGGTCGAGATCGACCTGCTGCGTGGCGGCCTGAGATTGCCGACGGTCGAGCCGTTGCCTCCGGGAGACTTCTTCGCGTTCGTATGCCGCGCAAGACGCAGGCGGAAAGTGGATGTCTATGCCTGGCCGTTGAACCATCCTCTGCCGACGATCCCGATCCCGCTGGCCACCGATGATCGTGAAGTTCCGCTGGATTTGCAGGCAGTGTTCGATACCGTCTACGACCGCGCGGGCTACGACTACACGGTCAACTACACGCAACCGATTGTCCCGACGCTGAACGAATCCGACACCGCCTGGGCCAGTGAATTGTTGAAAACACTTCAGCCGAGTCGGCCGAATTGCTGATCCAGTGTGCCGCGACTGAGTGTCAGGGCCGTGGGGCGACCGTGAGGGCAATGGTGGGAGTCATCCACAAGATGCCGCTGCCGGAGAAGTTCCTGCATTTCTTCCAGCGTTAAGCGTTGGCCGGATTTGATGGCGGCTCGGCAGGACATCGTGTGCAGCATGTGATCGAGCAGATCGCGACGGTTCATCTTGCCGTCATTCTGAATCAACTGCTCTGCAAAGTCCTTCACGATGCGGATCAGATTGCCTCGGGGAATCAGCGTGGGGTGCGACATCAGCAGAATCGTCGTGCCACCAAATTCCTGAAGCTCAAAGCCGATCTCTTTGAGCAGGTCGAGTGATTCCAGCAGTGCCACACATTCTGTGGCGGAACATTCGATCGTTTCCGGGATCAACAGGCGCTGACGTTCAACGCCGCCCGACAGGATGCGCTTGCGAAGATGTTCATAGAGAATTCTTTCATGCAAGGCGTGCTGATCGATAACTTCCAGACCCGCTTCGCTCGCTACGACAAGGTAGCAGTCGTGAATCTGGAACGCGCGAAATTCGTCGGTGCCGGGCCGCGTGGCTACATTCAAGGCCTGCTCGATATCGGCAGCGGATGGCATGGGATCCATCGGAGGAGTCACCGAGTCCGGTTCCGCATCCACGGCACTGACCGGCGTGCTTGTCGATCCCGCAGGCGACGCGGAAATATCTCGGAGGGCTGACGCCCTGCCGCTCGCCGAATCGCCCAGTTCCACGACCGGAGGACCGGGAAAGTCGGTCGCAGAATCGAGCGCACCGCGTCGCTGATGCGGCTCTACGGCCAGCGCAGCGATCACGGCGGGGTTTGTAAAGACCGCACGATCGTTGGATGACGACCGAGCGAATTCACCGATCCGGGGAGGAGAGCTGACAGTCGCGTGCGACGCCCACAGATCGAGCTCTTTCTGAGGCTGCACGGTCGTCGTCGGGCGATCGAATCGCAACTCATTCGGACGACTCGCACCCGGACGACCCGCACCAGACACTTCGATGTTTGAGCGAAACTCGAGCGTCAGAAATTTGTCGCGCAGAGTTTTCAGCAACTGGCGATACAGAAGTTGACTGTCCTGAAAACGGACTTCGCTCTTGGTCGGATGCACGTTGACATCGACCAGCGCGGGCGGAAGTTCAAGGAACAGAAAGCTGACGGGATGTCGGCCAACCATCAACAGGCCGCGATAGGCTTCTGCCAAAGCATGCTGCAGGCTGCGATCCTGAATCCAGCGGCCGTTCAGAAACAGAAACTGGTCCTTGCGTGTGGATCGACTCAGCGAAGGCGAGCCAACATAACCCCACACACGAATTTTGCCGCCGGCGGGCAGGTCCGCTTCCGATGAAACGGCAATCAGCTGGTCGGCCACGTCGCTGCCGAAGAAGCGGCGAATTCGTTCCAGCGGTTCGGCAGAGGCAGGCAATTCGTACACAAGTTTTTCATTGTGCCGCAGCACAAGGTGCAGACGAGGATTGGCGAGAGCAATTCTTGAAAAGTGCTCGGCGATATGCCCGAATTCTGTCGTGGCCTTCTTGAGGAATCGTCTGCGAGCAGGCGTGTTGAAAAAAAGATTGTGAACTTCCATCACAGTGCCAGCCGGACATCCGCAGTCTCGGTTGACGATGATCTGGCCGCCGTGACTGTCCAGTTCGCGACCGACGAGACATTCTTCGGGACGAGTGCGAATGCGAAATTTCGCGACTGACGCGATGGATGCCAACGCTTCGCCGCGAAAACCCAGCGTGCTCACATGATCCAGATCCGCGTCCGAGCGAATCTTGCTGGTCGCATGACTGGTCACTGCCAGCAGGATGTCGTCCGGATGAATGCCTTCGCCGTCGTCGGAAATGCGAATCAGATCCATGCCGCCGTTCACGATATCAACTTCGATGCGCGTCGCGAGCGCATCGACGCTGTTTTCCAGCAGCTCCTTCACCACGCTGGCCGGACGTTCAATCACTTCCCCGGCGGCTATGCGGTTGACAACGTGAGCATCCAGTTGCTGAATTCGAGTCATATCAGGGCGTCATCAATTCACAAGTCGAAGAAACGATCCGTGCGTGCATGTGAAGTGTAACGGATCGGCATTCAAATTTCGCCTGTGATCGGTAAGGACTGAGACAGAAATAAGTGGGGCACGATTCCATCGTGCCGAGCACGTTTTAAACGTGCCCCACGTCCAAAAGACGACAGTTATTTCTGCGCCGGTCCTAAGAACCTGAATCGACATTACTCATCCCGCTGCAGGAAGGCAAACAGATCACGCAGATCCTGAGGTGTGAGTTGTCGGTAGAGATCAACTGGCATCATCGAAACAGGTGACTCGTGCAGTTCGTCGATTTCCCCTGTTGCAATGACGAGCGGTTCGTTTTTCGCGTTGACCAGCGTCACACCGGCCTCGTTCCGAGCGGTTGGCAATCCGGTGAGAACTCGTCCGTCCTTCGTGACGACAATCATGCTGACGTATTCTTTCCGAATGACGCTGTCCGGATCGACAAGGCTGATCAGGAGGAAGTCCCGGTCCTTGCGATTCGCGGACGTCAATTCAGGACCAAGCTTCGCTCCTTCGCCGAAAATCTGATGACACGCAGCACAGTGCTTTTTGAAGACAGCCTGCCCTGCGTCCTCGTTACCAGGCGCGGCCCTCAGATCGTTATTGAGTCGGCGGACTTCAGCCAGCTTTTCCTCCCGCGTCGCCGACGCGACGCGCCCCCAATGTTTGGCCACCAGCGCGTCCAGGTCTGGATCTTCGAACAAAACCACCTTGCGGATCTGTTCGAGCGGCGTGGCCGTCGCTGCGAGTTCACCACGATCAACAGCCGTCAGCCACGCTCGCGCCGACTCTTTGCGTCCCAACAGGACGTCGCGAATCTGAGCCTGCAGCACGACCGACGGCGACGACTGCTGCAGTGCCATCAGGTTTAAGACGATTCGCGGATCGTCAGATCGGGACAAAACCCGCAATGCAGCGCTGCGGACAGGTTCGCTTTCATTGGCCAGAACCAGTTCCAGCGACGGTTCGATCAGAGTTGGGTCGCTGGTCTCGGCGAGCATGTCGAGCAGCGTCACGCGCTGCGCAACTGCGACTGTCCTGTCGAATGCTGCGTGCCGAGCCGCGTCGAGTGGCTCGCGTAGTCCCAGGGCGATTCCCAGCCTTAATAACGTAGAGTCCATCGGCTGAGCCTGCCATGCTGCCAGGACCAGATTCAGGAATTCAGGATGCTCCGATGGCTCAAATGTTTCGCTGTTGGTTTCAGCTGCGGGTCTCTCCTGCCAACCCTGCAAAACCGGCATCCAGAGCAAATTTCGGGCTGCATCGTCAGGAGTCGCTTTCAATAACTGCACAACCGCATCAAGTCCCGCACGATTCATTTCGGAGGCATAACGACGGATCAACCGGGGTAACAGCGTTTCGCGCCCCAGTTTCGATTTCCAAAGCGAGGGACGCAGAAACCGACGGAGCACTTCGTCCCGACCGGCAACGCTGTGCCGTTCGACCGCCCACCACCACAGCAATGGCAGGCGAGGATCATCGTTGTCGATGTCGCGGTTGATGTTGGCATTGATGATCGGCATCGCCTGTTGCGCCGGCAGTCTCGCCGCCGTGCAGGCCAGTTGCTGCCGTACTTCCACCACGGGTTCAAGCTCGGCGAACTCGTCCAGCCGATGAGCCATCTCGGGTGACAAAACACGACGATCTCCGAGAAGCCGTACGGTCCAGGCTCTTACGGAGGAATGAGGACTGCTGAGCAGCGGACCGGCGAGTTCTTCATCGAACTGATCGATCGCCTGGAGTGTCCACAACGCTTCGAGGGCCGTTGACGCCTGTGCGAGGTTCGATGCCGCCTCGAGCAGCTTTGATTGAATTGCCGCGAAGTCTGATGCTCGCGACTCGACCTCGTTCAGGTAACGTCTGACCAATTCCTGACGCGCGTGACGCACGTGCCACTGGCTTCGATGGTTGTGCAGTTCGAGCAGCTGATTCGCATCGAGTTTGCTGAAGTCGAGAAGCTCCGCCGACTTCGTTCCTCTGGCGGAGATGCGATAGATACGTCCGTTCGTCCGATCCCAATCAGCATCCGGATCGGGGTGAGCCGTCCGACTGTCGTTCCAGTCGGAGACGTACACCGCGCCGTCCGGCCCCGCCGTCACGTCGGTTGGTGCGAACCAGTCATCGTTCGCGACCAGCAGCTCGCCACCATGAGAGGTCTTTACCGTCGAGCCCTGCGCCTGAATGTCGTGCCAGTAGACTCCGTGACCGAGCAAATCTCCGGCAATATACTTTCCGCGAAACGCTTCCGGGAAAGAATCGCCCTGGTAGACGATCCCGCCGACCGTGACGTGTCCTCCGCGAAAGTTGTGGTGCGTGGCGTGGTCGAAGAACCCATAGCTGTGAGGATTGTGCAGCTCGCCATGCTTGGCAAAGGACTTCACAAAGTAGCCGCCCTGCAGTCCATGCACGAGGACATGCCCGCCGTAGTTCGTGCTGTACAACAGATTGCCACGGCTGTCGAAATCGAGGCCCCACGAATTCCCGCCGCCTTCGCAGAACAATTCAAACGCCTGCGTCTGCGGATGATAGCGCCAGACTCCCTGCTGAAATTCAATCCCGCGAATGTTGGCAGTGACCGTGCTGCCCTGACATCCATAGAGCCAGCCATCTGGCCCCCAGGTTAAAGAGTTCGCCACACTGTGAGCGTCCTCCATGCCGAAGCCGGTTAACAGAACCTCTGGATCGCTGTCAGGAACGTCGTCGCGATTTCGATCCGGATAAAACAGCAGGTAGGGAACGTTCAGCACGAACACCCCGTCGTGACCGAACGCCAGACCTGTCGCCAGATTCAACCCATCAATGAAGTCCCGGCCTCGATCCATGCG
>CAMAVB010000036.1 GCA_945861465.1 Candidatus Kuenenia stuttgartensis | reverse complement strand
GAACTTGCGGCAGCCGCACCTGTCGCACTGCAGTCGCCAGAGAAACACACGCAACCATCTGTGGCGTGGCAGTCAGCGAGTGGTCGCTTTTCGTTGTTGCCGCTGATGCTCATGCTGCCTGCGTTTGCGGCGGGACTACTGCTGGGGACATTTTGGCAATCCAGTAATCATCCCGACGCGGCCAAGGTCGATCCGAAATCCATTGTCGCGCTCGAAGCCGCGATTCAGAAGCCTGCTGCTGGTGAGCGTCAATTGAAAGGCGTCGTGCGCTTTGTCGATGATTCCGGAAACTCCGCCGCAGATGCAGGTGCCATCGTGCTCCTGCTGCCAACCGAAAACACGACGGCGCTGCGTCTTGACGCCCGACCGTTGCGGGAATCCGCAGACTCCAAAGCCCGCCAGGCGATTGAAGCGGCACTCGCAACACTGGGCGGTTCCGTCCATCAGGCTGACGAGGCCGGCACATGGACTGCTCACTTCCCGTCAAACGTCGCCTTGTTCATGATCGTGATTTCCCGCCACCGCTCAAGAACCGATAATCAGCCCGTCCCCGCCGAGATCCTTGAATCGCTCAGTCGCTGGTTCGATTCCCCGATTCACATCACCGGGCGGCTGGCTGTCAAGCAGTTACTTGTTCCTCCCTCACCGGGAAGCCACAATCTGCAACCGGAGTCACTGGAGATTGAGTTCTCTGCAAAGCAGTGATACGGCAACCGACGTGGCGTAAGGACCGCTGGATAGATCGGTGGTGCATTTGGCGATCAGCCGCAGGGCGCTAGCCCACGGTTGTTATGGAAACCGGACGCTAGCGCGTGGCGGCTGATGAAACAGATATTTCCTGAACGGTCCTTAGTCACTGTTTTCGAAAAGCCTTCAATGTCAACAGACAACTTTTCATTCGTCGTTGCTATCGTCGTTCTGACATCGGTATCGATTGTCGTGGCCTCGGAGCCGATCGTGCATCAGGTCAATTCAACACGACAATCGGCAATGACCAGTGTGTGCGTCCTGTTGCCCGATCGCCTGCCGGAAGGCGGCGAGCCCCGGCTACCCGTCGTCTATGTCCTGCCGGTTGAAGCTGGCCACGGTACTCGCTGGGGCGATTCTCTGGCCGAAGTTCAGAAGCACGATCTGCACAACAAGCACCGTGTCGTGTGCGTGTTTCCGACGTTCTCAGATCTGCCGTGGTACGCAGATCATCCTGAGAATACTCAGCTGCACCAGGAAGCTTATCTTCTTCAGGACGTCCTGCCGCTGGTCGAAAAGAATCATCCGGTGCTCAAGGTCCGCGAAGGCAGGCTGCTGGTCGGATTCAGCAAATCGGGCTGGGGAGCCTGGAGTCTGCTGCTGCGGCATCCGGATGTCTTTGACCGAGCCGCCGCGTTCGACGCACCAATGATGATGGACGCTCCAGGCAAGTACGGTTCCGGCCCGATCTTCGGGACAGTCGATAACTTTCGTCGTTATCAAATCAGCAGCCTGCTGGAAAAACGAGCCGTCGATCTCAGAAAAGAATCCTCACGTTTGATGCTGATCGGACAGGGCAATTTCCAGCCGGAACATGTGCAGATCAACGACCGTCTGGAATATGCAAAGATTCCCCACACATGGATCGAAGGCCCTGTCCGCGACCACTCCTGGAACAGCGACTGGCTTCCTGAAGCATTCGACTGGCTCACGAGAGTCAGTCCGTGATGCCAGTGATCACTGGCGCGGTTTCAAAAATCAGTATGAGGATGTCGTAGCAGGGGAGACAATCCCTACACCCCAGCGCCAACCGGTTGGTCAGGCAGGCAGAATAACTGCAAGAAAAACATGCAGGATCAGTGGAGTCCATCTGCCTCCACGGCTTATCTTGACAATCTCATTCGAATTCTGAGATTCGCGAGTGTCCATTCAATCGCGGCGACCGTAAAGTCGAGATGCGGGATTGGGATAAAAAATTTTCTGACTCGCTCCGGATTCGGTTTGAAGATTGCTTTGTCAAATCGCTTGTGTTTCTGACTTTTTAATTTCGTTTATGGAGATTTTGATGGCCAGAAGATCGATGATCAAACGCGGATTTACACTGATTGAGTTGCTGGTCGTCATCGCAATCATCGCGATTCTGATTGCCTTGCTATTGCCAGCCGTCCAGCAGGCTCGTGAAGCGGCCCGGCGTACCCAGTGCAAGAATAACCTGAAGCAAATTGGACTGGCAATTCACAATTACCACGACCTGTTCAATGCATTTCCCCCTGGATATATTGCGAAGATTCCCCAGAACATCACTTCTTCCGAACGAGGCTTGTACTCATGGGGCGCGTTCATTCTGCCACAGCTTGAACAGGGTAATCTTTACACGACCCTCAATGTCGGAAATGTGTTGCTTGAACAGAATCTCGCAACCGTCGCTGGTCTTGCTGCGCTGCGGACTCCGTTGCCTGCATTCCGTTGTCCTTCTGACACCGGGCCTGCTCTGAACAACTTTGACGATGCTGCTTCAGACAGCGCTGCGTTGAATCAGAACTGGTACAACCGACATGTCACTTCGAATGGCAGTGACCGAATTGCGATCGCGACATCGAATTATGTGATGGTCGCAAACTCATCGGACAGCACCACTCCTCCGGCCTTTTTCGCACAATACGGGCCTCCGAAGGGGGTTGGGTTCCAAAACTCAAAGATCAATTTTCGCGACATCACAGATGGAACAAGCAACACGTTGCTCGCCGGGGAAAGGGCTTGGAGGTATAACAATCTGACAGTTGGTGCCGCGAACGCGCTGGGCTTCAGCGCTGAAGTCTGCAACCCATCCGGAAGCGCCAACATTAAGGCCGCAGGACTGGCTGCCATTGGGATTGGATATGACGGAATCAACTACAGCGCCACAAACCGGATTCATCAGGGACGGGGGTTCAGTTCAAATCATGTCGGCGGTGCCCAATTCGTCCTCTGCGACGGCGCGGTAATCTTCATCAGCCAGAACATCGACTACGCCAAGAACACCGTGACCATGGTGCCCACCTATATCACATCGACATTCGCGCGATTACTCTCGCGCGATGACGGTCAGGTGATCGGAGAGTTTTAATCACAAAATGCGTTCCGCTGTCGCACAATGCGCATTCCTGACAGCAGTTCACCTGAATGTTAAGGAGCCCGCAACGTTTGCCTGCCACTCTACATCTTTTCAATACGCTTCATAGAAAATCGGGCCTTATGTTAAGCTTGATGACACTGATCAGAGTCGTTCTGGCATGCCAGGTAGTTTTTCTATTTGCGGGCTGCGGCAGCAGCGATCAGCCGGAACTTGGTGATGTCAGTGGAACTGTAACCATTGATGGCAAGCCACTTGCCGGTGCGATCATCGTTTTCAAGCCGGACATCGGTCGCGCCGCGACCGGGATCACCGACCCCGAAGGGAAATATGATGATCTGGAATATTTGTATGGTGTATCCGGAGCCAAAGTCGGGCCAAACACCGTCAGTTTTGAGTACGAAATCGGAGCGCCTGGTCCCCCAATTCCGTCAAAATATGGCGGGAATTCAGAACTCAAAGTCGATGTGAAAGCCGGTGCGAATACTTTTGATTTTTCGCTCGATTCTTCTGGTCCACCTGCTGAATCCACTCCACCCGCTGTGGATTGATGGAATTCCGATGTCCCTCACCCCGGCGAGCTCAGGAACCCAACTCTACTTCGTGCGTACGGCGGACAACTCTTCTGTCGCGAACTCGCCGACTTTGCGTGTGAGTTGCACTTGGGCGGTCAGTTCTCCTTTTCCTGAAACACGCTCTGCAAAAACCAATACAGACTGCTGCTCCAGTGTTGAGGATCGTGGCCGTGGCCATCCACGTGCCAGACGTGGTTGATCCCGTTCTTCTTCAGAAACTGATGCATGTCCTGGCTGATTCGGATCAGGCCGTCTTTGTTTCCACAGGAGATCCACAGCAGCTTCAGCCTGGCTTTTGTGGCATCCACATCGGGAATCAACTCCGTTGGCTTTTTTGTATTTGGAGCTGCTGAGAATGGCCCAACCCACGCGAACGTATCCGGATTCCCGAGTCCGAAGTTGAACGACTGACCGCCGCCCATGGAAAGCCCTGCGATCGCCCGCTTCTCGCGATTGTCATCGACCGAGTACTTCGATTCAATGAAGGGAATGACATCATCCAGCAGGTCGCGTTCGAAAGTCGCAAACGCCGGTGCCGACTCGAACACATTGCCTTCCGCGCGGTCGTTCTTCTGAGCGCGACCATTGGGCAACACGATAATCATCGGGACGGCTTTTCCGTCGGCGATGAGATTGTCAAGAATGACATTTGGTGCCGCTAACCGTTGCCATTCTGTTTCGTCGCCGCCGATCCCATGCAGGAGATAGAGGACGGGGTACTTCGTGTCTGACGTATAGCCGGGGGGCGTGTAGACCTGCATTTTCCGAGTTGTGCCGACGGTCTTTGATTCGTACTCGACCATCTCCAGTTTGCCATGAGGCACATCGGCGCGTTCTTGCTTGAATCCTTCCGGCGGCGCTTCGTACGCGGCCACATCATCCGGGCCGAGTTCAATCGGACCTCCAAAGCCACCCCCGCGACGACCGACCGGTCGCTCCTGTGGAGGCTGCGGCTTGGCGAAGTCATTGTTGGCCGATTCATCAGCCGCAGCGGACTCTTCAGTGTCAGCGCAGGTATAAGGCGTCCACGAGTTCGCCGTTCGGTCGGAGATGAGCACCAGTAAACATGCCAATGTCGATACTCGGAGTGAAAATGACGCCTTGAGTACGGCTCCAATCTGGTGAAGCAATGTTCCTGAGACACTTGCCATGATTCAGCTCCACAGTTTTGAAGGAAGGACGAACTTTCACAGACAGAACGCTGACCTCGGGAAAGTCGAACTATCGTGAGCCGAAATAAAACAGCATCAATGCCAGTGAGATCTTATAAGCCATCGGTGGCAACAGATCGGGCATCGAAAGTAATTCCGGCACACCTGCCACAGCCATCGCCAACAGCGCGATAATCGCCTTGATGTCTCCCCATCCCGAAGAAGCTCGTCGGCCAGTTCGACGGCCGAACCACGAACTGATGTTCCTGGCGATGGCACCGAGAGCATAGGCTGCCACAATTCCCAATAAGGAAACCGCTTCAGATTCCCAGAGTCTGTTCTGGCGATACAGGAAGACTCCGAGCGCGATGAATGATCCAACAATCAGCAGGCGAATACTATGGCGAGGCAGGAACAGCGGATTCCCCTCCTGTTCCAGAAAACCCTCCTTCTGAATCCTGGCGAGCACTTCCGGAGTCAGCGATACGAACCGGCGTGACGTAAAATAGTGAGCCAATGCGATCAAAAGTGTCTCAGTCCATACGGGATCCAGCTCATGACGTCGGGCGACGCTGAGAGTCACAATGGACACGACAAACAGCGTCAGAATCGCTCGCACACTTCCCACGGGAAGCCCGAGAGGTGGCCAATACCGCGGTGAGCCTTCTGGTTCCAGCGTCATCATTTCGCCCTTTTCGTTCTTGGGGGTTTCGTCCGTGAACTTGTCGATACATCAGACTCGGTGCGTGATGCATCCGGACGAGTTCTTCTAACACTCCGCGATGATGCTGTCTACTCAGGCAACGTCAATGGGAACGTGGAAGATTCAATTTAATTCCGTCCCGTCTGGCAGGATCGACCCGGCTCGCTGCGACCTGATTGCACTGCAGCCAGCGGAAACGAACTTCTCCAACGGCCATCTTTCGTTGTCGGCAGTATCCGGAATACGTTCGTTGCATGGATTGCCAACGCGAAGTGTGTTATACCGCGCGTGGTTGGAATTGGCTCGTTTAACCGCGTGCCCAGCGGGCCGCGATTGTTCTATTTGAAATTTTGTATTTCGTATTTGAAATTTGAAATACAAAGCGAGGGGCGTTGCCCACGCGGTTAAGCGAATGTCATACTCAGCCGCGCGCGGTCTAGTGTTTTATTCCCAAGTTGCTATGTTTTACCCCGAGTCGCAGGCTGATGCCTCGACTCAAACATTTCTGAGAAAAGCGGCAGGCAATACCGTGATGACCGATTATGAAAAACTGATCGATAAACTTCGTAAGCTCGAAGCGGTTTTTTCAGGCACGAACTACGAAGGTGAACGCACGGCGGCGTCGGTCGCAATCGACAAGATTCGCGAGAAACTGAAATCGATCGAAGCTGTTGATCCGCCGATTCCGTACAAGTTCTCGATGAACGACATGTGGTCCCGCAAACTGTTTGTGGCATTACTGCGTCGGTACGGACTCGTGCCTTACCGTTATCCAAAACAACGGCACACGACGGTCATGGTACGAGTCTCACCGCGATTTGTCGATGAAACGTTGTGGCCGGAATTTCTGGAACTCAGCAAAGTGCTCCAGGAATACCTGACAGAGATCACCGACAAGGTGATCGCACAGAGTATTTACGCCGACACATCCGAAGCAGAAACACGAAGCGAACCTGCGCGGCTGGAATCCAGTTAAGAACTATGCTTGAAATTCCGCCATCCGGGGCAGTGATTTTCGAAACTTGACTCTTCGAGTCGAGTGCGATTTCTGTAGCTTGGACATTCATGTCCGAGTCCTCGCCGGAAAGCATCCCTTGGTCGAGGGACTTCTTCAACTACAATAGACTTTGTTTTGACAACGATTCATGCCCATGCGACGGACATGAATGTCCATCCTGGATATGAGCGCGAGGAGTCACACATGAAGAGAGCAGGGCACTGTGTCACGACGTTGATTCTGGTTTCCGTTCTGAGTGGCGTGTCGTCGTCAGTAGGCGCTCCGGATCGGTCGCTGCGGGACAACCCGGAACTGGCGGCATACTTTGAAGAGCAAGTCCGTCGGCTGGAAAAGAACAATGAGCTGACTCAGGTGAAGACATTGGCCGAATGGCAGGATGCCAAACCGGAACTTCGCGAGCAGCTTTTCGATATGCTTGGCCTGAGTCCGCGTCCGGAAAAAACGCCGCTACAGAGCGAGACGACGGGAACAACCGAAGAGGCCGAGTTCGTCGTCGAGCGTGTCCATTTTCAGTCGCTCCCTGGACTCTACGTCACCGGCAACTTTTATCGACCTCGGAATATCGATGGCCCATTGCCGACGATTCTGTATGTCTGCGGTCACGGAAAAGTGAAAAAGGACGACGTCAGTTTTGGCAACAAGACGCATTATCACTATCACGGTGCATGGTTTGCCCGCAACGGTTATGCCTGCCTGACAATTGATACATTGCAATTGGGTGAAATCGAAGGCCTGCATCACGGCACATACAATCTGGATCGCTGGTGGTGGAATTCTCGTGGTTACACGCCCGCAGGTGTCGAAGCCTGGAACTGCATCCGTGCGCTCGACTATCTGGAATCGCGACCGGAAGTGGACGCGAAGCGCATCGGCGTGACGGGTCGTTCCGGCGGAG
Source organism: Candidatus Kuenenia stuttgartensis (assembly GCA_945861465.1). Classification (GTDB taxonomy): domain Bacteria; phylum Planctomycetota; class Planctomycetia; order Planctomycetales; family Planctomycetaceae; genus SXXK01. Next base: position 36,482 of record CAMAVB010000036.1, on the reverse strand, counting down.
GAGCATACAGTTGGTGGATTGCAGCCCTTGATGATCGAATTCAATGCGCGGTGCCGGTGGCCGGGATCACGTCGCTGCGGAATCACGTCATCACGGGCTGTGTCGAAGGCCATTGCGACTGCATGTATATGGTCAACACGTTTCGCTGGGACTTTGCCAAAGTCGCAGCACTCGTGGCGCCCCGACCGCTGCTGATTTCCAATACGGACAAGGACACGATCTTTCCGCTGGAAGGGGTGATCGATATTCATCGCCAGGTACGGCACATTTATGAACTCTATGATGCTGGTGAGAATCTCGGTCTGCAGATCACCGAAGGTCCACACGAGGATACTCAGGAGTTGCACATACATGCGTTTCGCTGGTTCAACCGCTTTCTGAAACACGATAAATCGATGATTGAGAAAACAGCGGTGAAGTTTTTTGAACCCGAGCAACTGAAGGTATTCGCTCAGTTACCGACCGGCGAAATCAACACAACAATCGATGAGACGTTTGTGCCGCCGGCTCAACTGCCGCCGTTTGAAGATGTCCTCACGGACCAGAGTGCCTGGCACAACAGCCGACTCAGCCGCCTGCGCGAGCGTTGTTTCCGAGCTTGGCCGGACAGTGATCCGGACTGGAAACCAGCGATTGAGACGAGGCTTGAGTCACTTTCTGTCGAAGAATTTGAACTGCCTCAACCGGAAACCTGGCAGCGAGTACGCATCCATTTTGAAACTGAATCGCATGTCCCTCTGTATCTCGATGTCGTGTTTTCGAAAGAAAAGACGCTGGAGTCACTCGAAGACGCGACGATGATTGTCACCAACGGCAAAGCCCCCGCAAAGACCTTGGGCAGCGAATTCGGCTCGCCGTCGGCTCAGTCTGACTGTATCGTGATCTTTACTCCGCGTGGCATGGGTCCACATGAATGGCTGGGCGACGAAGCAAAGCAGCGCCAGATCCGTCGTCGATTTCAGATGATCGGTACAACCGCAGACGCTCAAAGAGTCTGGGACATCCGACGCGCCATTCAGGTCATTCGCCGGACTTGCACTTCGCTGAAGTCACCGGCGGTGATTCGAGGCGAACAATTTCTGGGAGGACTGGTCCTGCTGGCAACACTGTTTGAATCAACGTCCGGATCTCAGGTACTCGCCAATGTGACCGCCGACCCGAAGAAATGGCCGGACATTCTGAATCTGACACGCACGATCACGCCACAGGAATTAGTGGCTCTGGTGGCACTTCGAAATGAGATCTCCGCCACGCCGGAATCCCGGGACGTCGCGGCATTCGCCGAAAAACTTGCCCAGGATCCACGCTGGCGAGCGGTGGATGTGAGTCCTCGGGTACAACCACCCCGCTGATTCGTGTCCAAAGTCTATTTCACAGACTGGATTGTCCGCCAGTCCCTTGACGCTGTCGCCGTGGTCGCGACACTTGTCACTCCGGCACCGATGCTGTCGTGGTTTTATCTTTTTTCACTCAGGAGTTTTTCGATGTCGCTGGGTTTCTTCACCGGTTTGGTTTGTGTCGTGCTTATGTCATTCACAGCGCAGGCAAAAGACTGGACTCAATGGCGCGGACCGAATCATACCAATGTCGCGGAAGCAGGGCAGGGCGTACCCGCAGAATGGAGCGAAACAAAAAACGTGATCTGGAAAGTGGATGTTCCCGGTCGTGGCCATGCCTCACCAGTCATCACGGGCAACACCATCGTACTGTGCACTGCGGATGATCGAAGTCAGTCGCAGGCCGTGATGGCGTTTGATCGCAAATCGGGCAAGCAACTGTGGATGACGCCGATCAGTCAGGGAGGATTTGCACGGGTTCATCCCAAGAATACACATGCCTCAGCAACCGCAGCCACAGATGGAACGCATGTCTTTGCGACGTTTTGCCACCACGAAAAAATTGAAGCCGTGGCTCTCGACATGAAAGGCAAAATTGTCTGGCGCAAGGACGTTGGCGGATTTCGTCCGAAGCAATATGAGTACGGTTATGCCGCATCGCCCACGATTTATCAGGACAAGCTGATCATCTCGGCAGATTGCGACACCATCGCTTGGATCAAGGCATTGAAAATTTCCGACGGCAGCATCGCGTGGGAACAGCAACGTGAAAAAATGCTCAACTGGTCATCCCCGATCGTAGCCAGCATTTCAGGTCGCGATCAGTTGCTGCTGAGCGGAGCCTATCAGATCGCATCGTATGACCCAGCAACTGGGAAACCGCTCTGGAGTACCCCGTGCCTTACCATGGCAACCTGTGGAACCTGTACTTGGGAAGGCGATCTTATCTTCGCCAGCGGTGGTTATCCGGACCCGGAAACAGTCGCCGTGAAAGCCGATGGCTCTGGAGTTGCCTGGAAGAACGAAGTGAAGTGCTACGAACAGTCAATGGTTGTTCACAACGGTTACCTTTACGCCTTTACTGACAACGGCATCGCGTATTGCTGGAACGCAAAGACCGGCGAGGAAATGTGGAAGCAGCGACTGAGCGGCCCGGTATCGACATCGCCGCTGATCGTCGGCGACACGATCTTTGCAACCAATGAAGCGGGAACAACCTGGGCGTTTAAAGCCAATCCGGACAAATATGAACAGCTTGCGGAAAATCAACTGGGTGATTCTGCGTTTGCGTCCATGGCCGCCGTCGATGGTCAGTTGTTTATCCGAGCGGCCAAAGGCGACGGGGCAGGGCGGAAAGAAACACTCTATTGTATCGGAAGCAAGTGAGTACCGCCTACAAAACCACCATCTGCAGTTGAATTCATGTCTGCTGCTCACCTGAGTGTAACCGATGCCTGGTGTCCATCCTGAGATTCTGATTGTTGGTGCCGGTGTCGTTGGACTGACGACTGCATTGAAGCTGGCGGAACGCGGCGTGTCGGTCACGCTGCTGGATCGGCAACTGGTGGGACGCGAAGCGTCGTGGGCCGGAGCCGGGATGCTGCCACCCGGCAATCCTGCCAATGCCGTCACACCAGAAGCCCGACTGCGATCGTACAGCCATGGGCTGTGGCCGGAGTTTGCTGCCGACCTGGCTGACAGAACAGGCATTGATACCGGTTACCACATCTGCGGCGCGATCGAAGTCTGTTCGCTCGATGAACAGGTTGAATTCCGCCAACACGACTCGCAATGGCAGGCTGAAGGCATTCGAGTCGATCGCATATCCGCACATGAAATCCAGCATCATGTGGCAGATATGGATGCTCGCTTCGAGAACGCGATTTTTCTGCCGGACTTCGCTCAGGTGCGAAACCCGCGTTACCTGAAAGCGTTGAAGGCCGCGTGCCTGCAAAGCGGCGTTGAGATTATGGAACATGTTCACGCACTGGATGTCCGTCAGAAGGACGATCGCATTTCAGAAGTGCGAGTTGGTGCACGCACGCTGCAGTTTGATCGAATCTGTTTTGCTGTCGGCGCCTGGTCAGCGTCGCTGCTGCAGCCTCTTGGGTTTTCGATTCCCGTCAAACCCGTGCGAGGTCAGATCGTGCAACTCCAGTTACCGGCACAGCCGTTTCGATGCGTGATTGAGCTGGGCCGACGTTACCTGGTACCGCGACGTGATGGATTGATCCTGATCGGTTCAACCGAAGAAGATGCCGGCTTTGCAAAGCACACAACTACAAAAGGCGTCGCTGGTTTGCTCGAATTTGCAAAATCACTTGTGCCTTCACTCGCGCATGCCGAAGTTGTGCACACATGGGCCGGACTGCGGCCAGGATCTCCGGATGAATTACCTCTGCTGGGACCCGTGCCAGGATTTTCCAACGTGTTTATCGGTGCAGGTCACTTTCGATCGGGATTGCAGATGTCACCCGCAACCGGAACGATTCTGGCGGATCTGATGCTGGGAGAGCCCCCTCCGATTTCGCTGGATGGATTGGACGCAGATCGATTTTCCTCGCAATCCGCCGCGCCTCGGGCGGGGTGTTAAGCTGTTTTTGTTCCATAATCACCTGAGCCCTGCCCTGCAAGGTTCCCGTTTGAAAGTCGTGCTGTGCGAGCCGTGATTCAGCGAGTTGCCGAAGCGTCCGTCACCGTGGAGGGCGTTGTCGTGGGTCAGATTCAGCGCGGGTTCCTGGTTCTGCTGGGAGTCGCTGAAGACGATAGGCAGGAGGAAGTGATCTGGATCGCCGGCAAGATTGCGGGCTTGCGCATCTTCGAGGACGCCGAAGGCAAGGTGAATCTGGCCCTGGCAGATGTCGGGGGTTCAGTGCTGTTGGTGAGTCAATTCACTCTGTACGGCGACTGTCGCAAAGGACGACGCCCCAGTTTTGTCGAAGCCGCGCGTCCCGAAAAAGCCGACGCACTCTATCAAAGTGTTAAAGCGGAACTGAGAGGACACGGATTGCACGTCGAAACCGGCACCTTTCAGGCTCACATGGACGTCCGACTGCTCAACAACGGCCCGGTGACATTGATCCTGGAGAGCAGAAAGACCATCTAGCGTGGGGTGGCATGGCGGCGAAACGGATGAGTTCACCGGCAGAAACTGCCGGATTTCCAGGTCGCGAAAACGCTCTTTCCCTCATTGCCGCAGCCCTCCTATACTTCTGAATCGCATTTGCGGGTCCGAAACAGGTCAAGGAAGGCACGAAATGACCGCGCACAGTATCGTAGATCTCGTCGCATTGGCCATATTGCTCTATTGCGCCGTCAAAGGTGCCTCGCGCGGGTTGCTTTCGCAGCTGTCGTGGGTGATTGCGCTTTTGTTGTGCTTCAAGTTTTCCGGCACGCTGGCACCGAAGATCGAACCGCTGATCAGCGTCGCTCCGCCATTGAAACAGTGGCTGGCGATGCTTGCCGTGTATGTCGGGCTGTGCGGCGTGTCGTTTGTCATCGCTGGGATGCTGAGCATTTGGATGGCGAAGGCAAAGATCATCGATTTTGACAGGCACTTGGGAGGGATTCTGGGATTCGTCAAGGGTGTCGTCATCTGCATGACAATCATGTTCTTTGCGATCACAATGTCCCCTCCGATGCGGGATATTGTGAGTCAGACGTATTCCGGCTATGCAGCGGCAATCATTCTGCACAATTCCCGGCATCTGATACCCCTGCTTCCCGAAAATGCCGTCCCGACCGTGCGAAACGTAATCGACGACTTCAATAAGTCCCTGCAACCCGGAGCGGACGACTTGACCGGAGCGACGCCTTCTGAAGCAGAAACGTTCGGATCCGACTCATCTACGAACAGCGGCGGCGGCCTTGATCTGTCAGGCATTTTTCCCAACGGCCTGCGAGGTGGATCATCGACAGGCGGCGGCGGAACGGACGGTATTTTGTTCCCAGGCAAAGAACCGTCCCTGGAAGATCTGCTGAGTCAGGTGCCGACGAGTCTGCGGCAAGAGCTGAACAAAGAGGCGATGGACATCCTGCGAAACTCATCTGCAGAAGAAAAACAGCGACTGTTGAAAGAGTTAGGCGATTCAGTGCCGCAAAATGCTGGGTCGATTCTGACCGACTTTTTGAGCGGGGTGCCAGGTAGAAACGGGCAGGGCGGTGCAGGATCATCGATTTCAACCCGGCTCGGTCAGTATGAGTCCTCACTGCTGAGCGAAATCGCCGGAATCTATAGCCAGCGAAACGACATTGTCTCGAAGTCCAAAAAGTACCTCGCGGGGGTTCCGAGTGATGTTCAGCGGCGGGTTCTGGAGGACTGGCACGCCGATGCCATGGGACTCAACAACGACCCGGATCCCGGGACGGACGTGAACACTCGAATTGACGATCGAATTGTGCGACAACTCAATCGGGCGGACATCTCACTGGATCGCCTGGATCGCGACTTACGGACTCGTCTGAGTCAGGCGATGCGTTGAGCGGACACGGACATTGGAGGAACAAAGGATTGCCCTTGGCGAGTGGGTTTCGACCATCAACCAACATGGCGAGCCCAAATCAACGCTGGCATCGAGGCCGTATTTTACCCGCTGAAATCCAGCCGTTTTTTATATTAATCTAACATAACGTACATTATCGGACGTTGCGCATCGTGTTTTCGGGGCCGCCTGTGGGCTATTTGGATAGAATGCGATCGGGGGCCACCAGCTCACGGTTCGGGGATCCGGAACCCCGTCAATAACGAACCACAACAAAATCAGCGAGGGCACTCAACTCGTTCATCGTGATGCCCTCAATTGCCCTGCCCGACGAGCGCTTTCCGTTCATGCTTCGGATTGAATGTCCAGTCTGCTCGGAATTGTTGCCGACAGACCTCGAAACGAAGATTGGCCCCAGACCCCGCCATTTCGCGTCAAGCCGAGGCGGCGGATCCGTCTTCATGAAAGACGCCGATTCGGCGAGTGCGTTGATAGCGGCGTTCAAGCAGATCCGGAATCGAAAAACTGTCCAGGTTCTGAAGCGATTCGATTAGTCGTGCCTTCAGGGTCGTGGCCATCTTGAAATGGTCTCGATGCGCACCGCCAAGCGGCTCAGGAATGACTTCATCAATAACACCGAGTTGAGTCAGATCCTTACTCGTAAACCGTAATGCCTTGGCGGCCTTGTCTGCGTGCCGGGAACTCTTCCACAGAATGCCAGCACAGCCTTCCGGGCTGATCACGGAATAGTATGCGAATTCCAGCACGGCGACATGATCGCCCATGCCGATCCCCAATGCACCGCCGGAACCACCTTCTCCGATCACCACGCAGATAGTTGGAACCTCCAGCGTGGACATGTCACGTAAATTGACGGCGATATTGTACGCCTGACCTCGTTCTTCAGCTCCTACCCCCGGATACGCGCCGGGTGTATCGATCAGGCAGATGACCGGCAGACCGAAGCGGCTCGCCATTTCCATCTTCTGCATCGCCTTGCGGTAGCCCTCGGGATGAGCACATCCGTAGCAGCATTCGTTGCGTTCTTTCAGGTTTCGACCTTTCTGATGTCCGACGAACATCACTTTTCGGCCCGCCAATCGCGCAAATCCTGTGACGATGGCTCGATCATCACCAAACGCTTTATCTCCGTGCAGTTCGACGAATTCGTCAAACACCAACTCCAGATAATCCGGTGTTTGTGGCCGGTCCGGATGTCGCGAGACCTGAACGGTCTGCCAAGGGTCCAGATTCGCGTAGCGTTCACGAGTCATCTGAGTCAACTCAACTCGCATTCGCCGCATGATCTCTTTTTCGGCGGGAGTGGGATCCAGCTGCAATTCGAGCTTCAATAGGCGCTCTTCAAGTTCGTACAGCGGCCTCTCAAAAGGTAATTGATGCAACACAGCCATAACTTGACCCAAACGGCAACCAAAAGGAGAGCACAACGCCCACAACGATTCCTACTGGACTGCGCCGAATAACGTGTGATCGCAGCCAAGCCGTGCGTTGTTCAAACTACCGGCGTCCCTGAACTCTACGGAATTTGTGGGTTTGTGAAAATGCCCCCATTGAATCCAGTGACGAAACATCGGCGAATTCTGACATTAATGGCAAGAAACTAGAAATCCAGTTCAAGAACAACAGGGGCTTTGCGGCCCATGCGTGCTCTAGGCAGAAATTAGAGCACGGAGGCAATTGAGGTATTTATCAAAACCGGGAATAGCCTATACGACGTCTGGTAATTCGGTCATAAACTCCAAATTCACAGCCTGATCTCCCTCTGCGGAGACTGGCATACGCCGCTCCAACGGCAAAAGCACTGTTTTCTGAGCGGGTGAAGCAGGTGGGGTTTCTGCGGGCGGTACCTTTGTTGCATGTTTTTCATTCGGTGTCTGTGGCACCAACTGCTGCGACTGAGTTGGTTGCGTCGGGGCTGATTGTCGAACTGGCTGCGGTGGCACCGGTTGTCGTTGTGGTAGCAGAGTTTGTTGCATCGGAGGCTGTCCCGGCGACATCTGCATCGGCTGGCCGGGCATCTCCATCGGGTATGGCTGCAGGCCGGGCATCATCTGACCGGGCATCATCTGACCGGGCATCATCTGACCGGGCATCATGCCTGGATACATCATTCCTGGCATCGGTTGGCCCGGCATTCCGTATTGCATCTGTGGCATCATGGCAGGTGCCTGCTGAGGCTGTGCGGATGGGGATTTCGCGCCAGCTCTCTTTACGGCCTCCATTTCTCCGATTGGTGCCGTCAGCCGCTTACCCTTCTTGGGCTTGACAGGTGCCGCCAGTCCGCGCGACACGCGATCTGCATCCGCACGACTGTCCAGTCGCTTATCGACACTAAGACTCTCATTATTTTTCAAATCCTTAGTTTTTTGCGCATACAACTCCGCCGGATCTTCAACAAAGGCACGAACATTTCTAAATAGCGACATAACTTCCCGCATTTCAGCCGGACGATCCTTTGGTTTCTTAGAGAGCAGCTTCAGTATCAATGCGTCGAGTTCCGGCGAGACGTTTGGATTTACCACTGATGGTGGTACAGGGGACTCACTCAAATGTTTCGCCAGCAGATCACTGGGAGACAGTCCTGCAAATGGTGGAGCCCCCGTGGCTATTTCATATATCGTGACACCCAGACTGTAGATATCTGACTGCGGGGTCGGCGATTTCTTCATTATGATTTCCGGAGCAATATAAGTTCGTGTTCCCATGATGTTCTTCTGCTTGCCACCAACCAGCTTCATCACGCCGGTCATAATTCGCGTGGCCAGAGAAAAATCGATTACACGCACTTCTCCCGTCTTATTTACGAGCACATTGTCTGGCTTAATATCTCGGTGCAGCCAACCTTTTTCATTCATATGCACAAATGCCTGACACATGGCTTCCACAATTTTCTTCAGCCGGGACTGCGTTTCCGGAAGATTGCCGGTGATCTGAGTCTTCAAGCTGGGAGCCCGAAAATAATCCATGATGAAGAAACCATGATCCCGGTTCATCTCCAGTTTTTGGTATCGAATCATCGAGGGATGTTCAAACAAAGATCCGACCTTGAATTCGTGTTTCAAAACTTTTTTTGCATCCGGGTCCTTCAGCGATTCCGGAAGGAGCAGTTTCATCGCCAACGGCAAGGAGGAGCCAGTCTGAGTCACTTCCCAGATCTGAGTGGATTTGCCGGTCGCCACACAGTTCTTAAGCTCGTAGCCACCGATCAGGTTTTGGTTTTCGCTCACGAGTCTGTCCTCCCCGCACGATTCTGGGTCACAAAAGCATCCGGCGATCCGAAATCGCCACGTCGCCGGTCATGATAGGATATCGTCGCGTTTTCGGCGACTCACCGGAGTATATGCAGGGCGACAGGGGGTGCGGGAAGTCGAAACTGCCAACTTATGGCAGGTCGATGGAGAGAATTCCGGTTTCAATTCACGGCGCTTCCCTCCCACTGAATTTCGCCGCTGAATTGTGGAGATTGCCACGATCTGACATATTCCCGTTGTGCGGATATTTCAGATTCGAACGAATTGTGGAGTGCCTGCATCGTGATCCGGGGTCAATTTTCATAGTGCCCTGCTCTTCCAAATGTTTTTCCGAGAGTTGATTCATGCCACTGCAGTTTTCCAATAATTCGATCAGCCAGTTTGTTTGTAACGTCATCGTTGTCGGTTTGATCTGTCAGCAAGGCGCGGCAGTCATATCCGCTGCGGACTCTGTTCAACACTCGATGTTCACAGGATCGCTCATCCAGCCCGGTGACGAAGACGGTGATATCCTGCGACGATTCGAAGTGCAGCTGCTGACGACGAATCAGACTTGCTTCTTTCACGTCATTGATGATGCACGCCATGGATGTCCCTGGCCCGACAGTTTCGGCAGCACAGGTCCGGCAGCCGGAACGGACACTGTTCAGCCGCATCTGGTCTATGAACACGATGGCCATGCGTATCTGATTGCACTGCCACCGTTCGTAGTGGCATTGCCGGCAGACGTCGAGTCGGATGCAACGTGGGAACAAGCCGGCTGGCAGATGACAGCCATCGAGCAACGATCAGTCAACGACGTCCCTGCATGGATCGTGGAGTCGCGTGAACGTCGCGGTCGGCAACAGACATTGACGGTGGATGCGGCAACCGGCATGACGCTTCGCGCGGAAGCCGATGTATTCGTGGGGCAAGGAGATCAATTCAAACTCACTCTTGCACGCGCATCCGGCAAACTGCTTGAACCAGACGCATCAGACAAGGTCATAGAACTGCAACACGAACTGCTGGTTTTGCAGACCGTTCTGAAACGACGCCCCGACGCGCATCTGAGCGAACTGTCAGCGCGGCAGATTGCGGACGTTGTGGCTGCGTCAGATCGGTTGACCGTACTCGCCACCGGTACACCGCTCGAGATGCTTGTGCGAAAAATTGAAGCCGACGTTGAGCAACAGCAGAAACGCCTCGCATCAACGGCAGGCCTCGCGACGAAGCTCATGAACACCGATGCTCCGCAATTTGTCCTCTCACTGATGGATGGCGGGAAACTGGAATCGGAAAGTCTCCAAGGGAAAACCGTCATCCTGCATTTCTGGGACTATCGGGATGCACCGCTGTCTGAACCATACGGTCAAACGGGTTATCTCGAATTCCTGTTCAACCAGAAAAAGAAAATGAATGTGACCGTCGTCGGCGTGAGTACCAATCCGGATCTGCAAAGCAAAGAGAATCTCAATCGTGGTCGACGATCAGTTCGAAAGCTGTCTGAGTTCATGAATCTGAGTTATCCGGTCGGTCACGACGACGGCGCTCTGTTGAAAACTTTCGGTGATCCGCGCGACACACGAGGTCAGTTACCACTCTGGATCGTGCTGAATGCAGATGGCAAAGTGGCACACTACCATGCGGGCTTTTATGAAGTCGATGCCGCGCAGGGGCTCAAGGATCTGGAGGCCGTGCTGGCAGAACTGACCCGCGGAAAGTAATCTCCTACATCCACGCCGCCAGCCACTCCAGACATCTTGAAAGCGAATCTGGTGGCAAAAACAGGAGCAGGCCGGCGATCATGATCCAGCCGAACAGTTGCAGATTCATCACGACTTCGAACACTGCATGCATGATGATACCGGACAGGACGATATACGGTCGCAGTTCGTGAATCCAGATCAACGTTCCCAGAGCCAGTTCTGCGAGCAGCGTGCCCCATGTCGCAATGCGAATGAGAAACGGTGACAGCATCCAGCGTGGCGGACGGTGGCGAAGATAGGTATCCACCCAGACGGGATACCATGCCGCCGTCCCGTTCCACCACATGTTGCCTCGGAGTTTCCAGTAAACGGTTCGCACGTAGACAATCGAAATCAGGATCTGCATCAAACGCAGCGGCCATGGATCGACGGCAGGAAATCCGACCGTTCCCTGGATCGCAGCATCCACTGAAAACGCATCACCGGCAGAACTGAACATCGCCAGAAAACTCATCAGACGCAGCACCGTATCTCCGCTTGACAGGATGAACGTGTTTCGGTGGTGAATAGAAACCAGCGTCACAAAGACGACAACGGCACAGATGCGAAACTGCCAGCCGATCAGAAACCCGACACACGCCAGCAGATGAATCACCAGCAAGGTACGAAAACCACCGGTCGTGGGTGGCAGCAAGTGCAGCAGACACATTCGACTGCGACCTTGTTGCCGTTCGCCGCGTGACAATATGAAAATGCTCCATTGCTGGCTTGGAGGCGTGAGCAAGCAACGAGAAGTCGCAACCATCCCACGTCTCACCCCGTACAATCTGAAAAGGTTCCCGCGTCCAGTACCATTCACAGATTCTGGCATGAGGTCCACGCGGATACTTGCCACCTGTATTCAGAACTTGTTCACCACATTGCGAGCATTTTAGATCCGATCGACAGCACGTCGGGCAGATGACGGGCGAATGTCCGCACATGGGGCATTCATTCATGCCGGATTCAAATCTCATGGAACGAAATCGCAGTTTCCCTCGGAATTTGAGATACCACATTGGGAACTCACAATTGGCGTCAGCGCTGGTTCCCAACCGATCCAGCGCCTGCGTCACGAATTCCACCGCCGACGTCTCCCAGCCAGTAAATGGTGTGCGCGCAAGTTTGTCCTTCAAGTCCTTTCGGACAAGAATAACTCGGTCGTCGGACACTGACTGGAGAATGATCCCCGGCGCACCTTCCCACGGAATGACCTTAAGATTCTTCCACCAGGACTGCGTGAAATGGCCTGGAACGGTCTCGCATTCTCGGAGGATCTCTGGCTCAAGCTGTAGCAATGGTTCAGTTCGCACGGCCAGCCACGAATCAAAATCTGACCCGGCCACCCGCTGGAAAGGCAGAGCCTCCTGCACGACACGCCGCTTCATCGTGTCGTCGCCAAGGCCCGAAAGATGCAAATCCTCATTATAGCAATCCAGCAGATAGAAATACCCCTGCCGCAGAACTCCGTCACGCGGCAGTATTGCACGATCATCCACGGTGAATCCCCCCATTGCATTCGTTCAGTATTTATAGATCAGTCATACACAACAAATCTATTGCGGTGGTGGACCGTAAAGCCCAACCCAAATCTCAATCGCCATGTCCAGGCTCATCACTTCGGTCGAGTCTCGAGAGAATCCGAGCGCTACCAGATAGTTAACGAAGGAGTCCTTCAGGTGAAGGATCCTGTTGTAGCTGATCATTCCGGACGTGCCGCAGGCTTCGTCAATACACGCTTCGAATTGGCCAATCAAGGTATCCCATGCGGCCCATGCTTCAGCGTTGTGATTGGCGATGTTCAATGCAGCCTGCCCCTTTTCGTAGAACAAGTCGAAGATCGCAAACCCGGTGAACATCAAGCCAGCAACGGGGCCATCCATCTGTCGTTCGCAATTTGGACAAAACAGGAAGGATCGTCCACGAATGCTCCAATCGAAGCCGAAGCAAACGCCACTTGGCTGAATTAGCTTTCTTTCGCAAAGCTATCGATTTATCGTAAACAGATGGATAGCCCACGTTCCGCCCCCGCGTTCCAGCATCAGTGCAGAATATCTGCAGTAAACGCGTTGACATGTTTCGCCTCCACGAATTCCAAAAGCTGATTTGCACCCGGCTGACGTCGCCGAAGTCGCCGAAATCGGCACGGCAGATTTCAGCGAAATCTGGCTACTCGTTTCAGTTGCCAGCGAAGCATGTAGAGCGTCAATCAGATCTGCCGCTCGTGTTGCCTTATTTTAAAATGTTACCACAGGGAATGGGGCAAAAGACAGCCAGGAATGCCCTGTCGAGCGCCGCGAGACAGGGCATTCCTGGCTGCGGCGACCAGCATGCTGAGCGTGCATGAAGCAAGCGGGCAACGCGAGCGCGGGCACACCGAGGATTCATCGCAAATGTGGTGCGCCTTCGCAGCTTGCCAGCTGCTTGTCACACCCTACGAATTTCAAAACTGCGGATACCATTCTGAACCTGGGTTAATCAACTCACGCGGCAGATCAGGACTTTCAGGTATTCAGTTTCGGGACATGTCACGCGGACAGGATGGTCAGCGGGCTGACCTCGGTTTTCCAGAACCTGAATGTCGCGACCGGTCTGGCGCGCGACTTCAGCCAGCATTTCCTGAAATTCATCCCGGCTCACAAGACCCGAACAACTGCAGGTGACAAGAATCCCGCCCGGCTTGAGCACCTGCAGACCCAGTTGATTCAGCCGCACATAGCCGTTAATCGCTCGATCCATCCCCCCGCGCGTGCGTGCCATGCGTGGCGGATCCAGAATCACAGCGTCAAACAACGTGCCCCGCCCTGCCATTGCTTCCAGCGCAGGACGCACATCGTCACGTTGCCATTGACATCGATCGGCGACGCCGTTGAGTTCTGCATTGGCCTTCGCCAGCTCCAGCGCGGACTCGGAAGAATCGATTCCCAGGACCGAAGCTGCGCCACCACGTTTTAGTGCCGTGATTCCAAATCCCCCGGAAAAGCAGAAGGTATCCAGTACATTCGCACCTTTCAGATACCGACTCGCCGCGAGCCGATTGTCACGTTGATCAAGATAGCAGCCGGTCTTCTGCCCCTGCTGCACATCGACGCCGTAATTGACACCGAACTCGTCAATAAACAAAGGTCGCGGAGGCTCCTGACCTGACAGCAATCCATCGACGACATCCAGTCCTTCGGCTTCGCGCATGCCTTTTTCGGTCCGCAGCCATATTCCTTTTGGTTGCACTTCGTCCTGCAGCGCCGTCAGAATGGTATCCCGATGCAGGAACAGTGCCAGACTGGTGAATTGCACAAGCAGAAAGCCGCCGTAGAAATCCACGGTCAGCCCTGACAGACCATCGGCTTCGCTGAAGATCAATCGGCAACCGGTGTTTGGAGAATTGAGATTAAACATTTCGCGGCGAGATTCGACGGCCTGATGAATTGTCGCTTGCCAGAACGCGGCGTCCAGCGGTCGCTCAAGCCGCCACGAGTACAGCCGCACGACGATGCGACTGGCCGGGTTGTACAGGCCCCAGGCGATGAAGCGGCCTTCTGAATTTACAAGTTTCGCAATCGTTCCCGGCGGTACGTCCGACGACTTCATCCCGTTGACACGATCCACGGCACCGACAAAAACCCACGGATGGCGACCAAAGAACGGTTGAGCCCTTCGATTACGCACGACGACTTCGATGAAGTCGTTACCCGGCTCAGATGCTTCGATCACGGTTGAAGGCACAATTTTCTGATCAGACATTTTTTCAGCCGTCACCGCGCAAAATGCGGTGTTCCATTTCTTCAAGGTAAGCGAGTAGGCGATCACGTTCATTCGCCAGATGACGAACGCGCAGCAATGAACGCACACGAGTGCGAAGTTCCAGACGATTCACAGGCTTCGTGAGAAAGTCGTCGCAGCCAGCGTTGACGGCTTTCTCAATATCCCCGGTTTCGTTCAAAGCGGTGACAATCAGCACCAGGATACCTCGGCGCGCCGGGTCGCCTTTAATCTGTGAGCAGACTTCATAGCCACTCATCCGTGGCATCATAATATCCAGCAGAATTAGATCAGGCTGATGCTGATCCACGAGTTGCATCGTTTGCTGTCCGTCCGATGCCATCAGAATCTCATATCCTTCATCAGCAAGGTACGCTTCCAGCAATTCACGATTCTGCTGAATGTCGTCTGCAATGAGGACGCGAGAGGAAGAGACATCAATGTCTGAATTGCTGGTGCTCATCGGGTTTGCCTGATGATCGATGTGTAATGGTTTCGGGCTGCGGATGGCAACCGCCCTGCCCTGCTGACTGCGATGTAACGTACCGGCGGGCTAACACCCGCCGCTCACCGGGCCTACCCGCCCTGCCAATTACGGCGGCAGTATAGAGGAAGCAACGTGCCGAGAAAATGCTCAGCGCCAAGCTCCGCATTTATGGCGAATCAGAACGATCGTATCAGCATTGACCAGTCAGCAATGCTCCGCACAGACCGATTCTCGCCAGCATCGTCGGTCTTGTCAGTTGCGTCGGATACGGTAGGAAGTGGAGCCCACAAGCCTGCATCGTTCAACGATTTACGGCTAAGCTCCCGCAATGCCTTCGCCTGACCTCCCGCAGTCGCATCCAGCAGAAACACCGAGTGCCCTGCCCCTTCGACACCCTGAATTTCGGAACTGGAAAACCAGCCATCCGTGAGTGCGATGCCACGAATCGTCGAAGGTCCGCCGAAAGTACATTGCCAAGCCATGGATGCTTGAGGACGGTCGGCAACCACAACCACGCGTTGCAAGTCGGCTCCGCCCTGCGAGACCAATGTTCGAATCGTCGTCATCACCAGCGGAATATCGTCCGTAGTCAATCGCGAGGATTCCGGATTTTGCGGAATCGCGACGGTCAGGCAATGCGACGTCAGCACAGGCCCCCAGCGTCGCACGAGTTCTTCTTCGCTTGTCTTATCTGCCGACAGCAGAATGATGATTCCAGGCATCACCGGACTTGAATTCGAAGATGAAAGGACAACACAGCGACCGCGTTCTTCAAAGTTGAATTCGCGACGCGAGACACCGTTTATCCTTGCCGCAGATGCGGCCTTATCTGCCGGATCACCACTGGTGTCTGCAGCGTTGTGGACAGCAACTTTCGCAGCAGAAGAAGGTCTGGACCTCTGAATCTGTTCCAGAACGGTGTCAGATAATGAAATCACATTTTCAAGACGACTGACAGCCGTGATGTCTGCCGTCTCTGTTTTCGTTTCGCCGGGTACGCGATACTCGATCTTCGCTACGGATCCCGGAACGAGTTTATCCACCGCGATTGACAGTTCAGCGAGCGATGATGTGCTTGCGCCGTTCAGTGACAGAAGTTCGATTCCCGCAGGGACGATTTGTGCAGCAGTCGGCGCATCATTCAGGACAATCAGCGGAACTGAATCCCCGATCTCCTGACTCGCACCTCCGATCTTCTCCAGAATTCCGGGAAGCCTGATGCGAGGAATATCGAGCGATCGTTTCTTGTCGTCTGCGCCCTTCTCAGCATCTTTTATGGCGTCTTCCTCTGTCGCATCGGGCGCTGCGTCCGACGACTCTGCCTGTCTTGCAAGCCGAATGGGAAGCAGTCCAAGATACCCTTGTGAGACGGGCGGCAGCGATTCCACAAGCTCAACCGTCTGTGTCATTTCTTCCTGGCCGCGTCGAATCTTCAGGATCACTGAATCTCCCGCATAATGCCGTGCAAGTGATTCCATCAGGACGCTGCTGCGTTCCACCATGAGACCATCAATCGCCAGAATCCGATCTCCCCTGAGCAGTCCGGCGCTTGCTGCAGGACTGCCGGGAGAAACACGATCGACAACAACATTTGCATCGAATGCTCCTGCGGATACCAGCCTGATACCGATTCTGCCTGGTTTCAGATTCTGGCCGGAACGCAGTTTTTCAGCCGAGGCGAGCGCGTCTTTGAGCGGGATCGCAAACCCGATCCCGGAATCGTACCATTCAACTCCTGAATTGGCTGAACCGCCGCCGCGAGGCGACAGTGGCACCAGAATTCCGGTAATCTTGCCATTCAGAGATACAAGCGGTCCACCGTAGTTGACGAGCGACACCTTCGCATCCGTCTGAATGGCCATCCCATGGATGCGATTTAACGCGCTGATGATCCCCACGGAAACACTTGAGGATTCCGCCGCATAGAATCGTCCCAGTGCAATCGACCATTGCCCGACTTCAACCACATGCTTTTCGTCGGCCACTGCGGGAGTCCAGCGACCCTCCTTCGCCTTCAGCAGCACGATGCGTCGGACACTGTCCGTAGCAACGATTGTCGCATTCGTGCGCTTGCAGGATTGATCTTCGACAAGCACCGCTTCCGGATTGCCTTCCAGCGCAAACTGACTTGTCAGGATTTCGCCGTCCTCCGAGATCACGATTCCGGTCGTCATGAGCGATTGCACAGTATCGCCATCGACAGACTGTTCCCCGCCGATAACACGCAAACGCACAATCGACGGTTCGACTCTGCGAATTGCCGCCTGAATTGCCTCGCCCAGGTCATCACCGGATGTCGATGGGCAGGCAAGCAAGTAAAGCATCAGTCCAGGCAGGACGCAGTTAAATTGCAAGGTTTTCATAGATCGTTTAACCAACGGTATAAGTCCAGGTCGTTTTCTAGCTGTTGATCACCACAATCATCACCGCTTCTTTGAGCATCACCGCTTCACCGCCGTCATCTGCAGATCATCCAGATCCAGTTGGCCCTGAGCGCCATTCAATCCGATGCGAATGATCAATTCCTTCGCATTGGAAGGAACGATGACGGTTGATCTTGCATTTTGCCAGCCAAAGCTGCCACGCCATTTTCCCAGCACCGTGGTGCCGACTTCGCGACGGAAGTTATCATAAAAATGCACTACCACAGCCGCCTGTTGCGTAATCTCGCTGCCCGGAACGATGCCGTTGCATCGCACCCAGTAGTTCAGGCGCAGCGTTCCAACCGTTCGCCCATTAATGGCGGAACCCTGCAGCGCCTGCGAGATCAGGGCGGAATCTTTGTTTTCAAACCGCAGGCAGTACTTGCCGTCCATCGGTGCATCATCACACATGGTGGTTTGCCGCTGATAGTGCCAGCCGTCCGGTTTTTCATCTTCGTTTTCGTCGAGATCAAACGAGCCGTTGACAATCTGTGGTCGGTCCGGGTCTGGTTGTACTCTGCGAAGTACTTCAGATTCACCGGTCATCGGAACGAATAGTGTCGATGCCAACCGCTCGTCTTTCAGTTTTCCGTTCTCTTTCACAAGCAGATGGAAGGACTGCTGATAGCGTTCACCGACGGGGATGATCATGCGACCGCCGTCTTTCAGCTGATCGATCAGTGGCAGCGGGATGTTCTCGGGCGAACAGGTCACGATGATCTTGTCAAAAGGAGCGTGTTCCGGCCAGCCCTTGAAGCCATCTCCATCGAGACAATGCACGTTCATGTAACCCAGATCCTGCATTCGCTTCTCAGCCTGTTTTGAAAGCTCAGAGACAATCTCGATCGTATAAACGTCTTTGACAATCTGAGCCAGAACCGATGCCTGATAACCGCTGCCAGTACCAATTTCCAGAACGCGATCGTTCGGTTGCGGATCAAGCTCATTGGTCATGTACGCGACAATATAGGGGGGCGAAATCGTTTGCTGATGTCCGATCGGCAGTGCCAGATCTTCGTAGGCACGTCCCCTTTGAGCGGACGGTACAAACTCATGACGCGGCACGGCACGCATGGCCTGCAGCACCGCAGTATTGGTAATGCCTTCGCCCTCAATATGAGCCGTGACCATATCGTCACGTAATTCATCAAAACGTCGATTCTGCGCGATTGCACCCGCAGTCAACGCGCACGTGACGATTAAGAAGTTCAACGTGACAACGATTCGCGTTCGATGATTTGCCATGATTCAGAAATCCTCCTTTGTGCCGATTTGTGCTGAGTGTATCGTGTTGCGGCCGTTCACAAAACTGCGGAAGTTCAAGAGATGTCCTCGCGGTGATTTTGCCAGCAAATTGTGTCAAACGAAAGACGCCAGTTTGATAAAAAAACACGCGATCAGGAATTTCGACGGCGCAGAGTGTTGGCGTGAAATCACTTAGCGTTTTCAAGTCGAAAACGTGATCAGAATTCTGCCAACGTCGTTTGACACTGCGTCACAGGCGGTTAACATCGCCGCCCGTTGAGTGAGTGAGTACTCGCGGACGAATTCTGCACTCGTCCGCGTTCAAACCTGTAACAAAGCCAGTCTGTAAGCAACGCCCTGCCCTGTTGGCGACGAGCGATGGAGTGCCTGCGCAAGCTGCGAGCTTTCGCGAAAACCCCTGTACTTGTCTGGGGTGATGCTGCGCGCTGGTGAAGAAGGAGGGGCGCATGACGCAGCCCAAAAGTCACGACGACAATCCAACTTCTGCCATCCCGTTCCTCCCGGCGCAGCCAGAGTCGAAAGACGCTGATGCCGAGAATCTGAGAGCCCAGCCAGATCTGTTCCAACAGAATCCAGTGACGGCACTTCTTGCATCGTTGCGCGATGAAGTCGGTGAACAGAACTTTCAGCACTGGTTCCATAAACGAACGCGATTTGAAGTCTCGGGTGACCGCTTCGTAGTGTACGTCTCGAATCCATTCATTCTCAACTGGCTGCTCCGTCGATTTCGAACTGCGTTAAACCGCGCGGCACAGCTGGTGCTCGGGCTGTCTGCGTCCTGTCAACTGGAAGTGGATGAATCACTGCTGTCAGACACGGCCAAGGTGGCGAATCTTGAGAGTCACAGTTTTGGAACATCTGATACAGACCAGAAGATAGACCTCGCAGCGTCTGGATCGACTGCTGCATCATCGACTCGAAAACGTTCGAATACCAAAGCGCCACAGCCATCTGAATTTGATCGTCCGGGTTCTTTGACTCTGCCGAACAACCGTCGCAAGTTTCGCAGTTTCGACTCGTTTGTGTCGGGTGAATGCAACGATCTGGCAGCGCTTGCCGCGCGACAAGTCTCAGCCGCTCCCGGCGAGCGCTACAATCCACTGTTCATTCATGGCGGCACGGGCACCGGCAAGACGCACCTGCTGGAAGGCATTTATACGGAAGCACGTCGTCAACATCCGACAAAAACTGTGATGTATCTCACGAGCGAAGCGTTCACTAATTATTTCACGTCCGCTTTGACGTCCCGGATGGTTCCGTCGTTTCGACAGCGGTTTCGCAACGTCGATGTGCTGCTGATCGACAATATCGAGTTTCTGGACAACAAGCGGGCGACTCAGGAAGAATTCCTGCACACTATCGTGCAGGTGATCGAACACTGCGGTCAGGTTGTCGTATCGTCCGATCGGCATCCGAGATTGCTCACCAAACATCGTGAAGAACTCACAACACGTTTTGTGAGCGGCTTGGTATGCCGCATCGAATCCCCGGATGAAACGACGCGGCAAAAACTGGTACGTTCCATGGTTGTCGGCACAAAAGCCGTGTTTTCAGATGAAGCGCTCGACTACATCGTCCGCCGTCACCGCAACATGCGCGAGATCCAGGGCGCGATCAATCAGCTGGAAGGCCAGTTTTCCCTGACTGGTCGTCGGATTTCGCTCACGGTCGCCCGTGAGGTCCTGGGCGAAATGGCGGAAGAATGCCGACGTCTGGTGCGAATTAGTGACGTGGAAAAGGTCGTATGCGAAGCTTTTGGGGTAACCGCCGCCGATTTGCGTTCGGCGTCCCGCAGAAAAGCCATCGCCCTGCCCCGCGCCGTGGCCATGTTCCTGTCGCGTCGGATGACAAAGTCCGCGTACCGGGAAATCGGCATGTACTTCGGCGGTCGAGACCACAGCACTGTCGTCGCCGCCGAACGCAAAGTCACCGATCTCGTCACCAGAGGCGAAGCGCTCGACCTGCCAACCTCCTGCCCCGGCCGCACGTTCGGTGAACTCATCGACGAACTTGAGCAGCGTTTGATGACACTGGCGAGTTAGGCTCCGCGCGACAATAAATTACCGGATTGGTATTTCCGTGGATTCAAGATTGGGGTTATATTTAATGCATGCCGGAGGCAAAAATTGTTGAATGGATTCGCGAAAAATACAGAGATCTTGCCGATGAACCGGACGAGCGAGGTCGTCGTCGCTGGACAGCGATCGAAGCTCGATCTTTAGGGCATCGCCGCTGTCGCTGCGGCAACCGGGATTTCTGATCGCACAAATCGTACCGGCATTCCGGAGTTAGAGGCATTTCAAAGTCTGCCTGCAAATCGACAACGCCGTGATGGTGCTGGCTGACGTTCGCGGAAGGAAGAACAACCAACGCTCCTGATGGCTTTGGATAAAATGATTTCTCCCACGACACGAGGCGACCCAATGAATCCATTGCGATGGACGTGCAAGAGTACACGAACGCTCGCTGCGGAACTTCGCAAACAAGGTTTTGAAGTCGGAGCATCCACGGTCCGAGAACTTTTAGGAGACCTCGGATACAGTCTTCAGGGGAATCGGAAAACTCGCGAGGGAAACGACCATCCGGATCGAAACGCTCAGTTCGAACATATCAATGCGCGGGTGAAAGCAAAAAAGCGTCGTGGTGAGCCTGCGATTTCGGTCGATACGAAAAAGAAGGAGAAACTGGGCAATACGAGCAAAGTTGGACGCGAGTATGAACCCAAAAGACAGCCTCGCAAGACAGATACGCATGATGTTCCAGTCAAGGAAAAAGGGAAAGCGGTCCCCTATGGAGTCTATGACAGACACCGCAACGAGGCGATTGCTTCTGTCGGTGTCAGTAGCGATACGGCTGAGTTTGCCGTGTCCGCTATCCGCATGTGGTGGATGCGACTTGGCAAGAAACATTACCTTTCGCGCAGCCGCCTGTTGATCACGGCCGACAGCGGCGGAAGCAATGCTTCTCGAAATCGGTTGTGGAAACTTCAGTTGCAACTGCTTGCTGACGAAACCGGCTTGATTATTGAAGTCTGTCACTATCCCCCTGCCACAAGCAAATGGAACAAAATCGAACCTCGTTTATTCTGTCATATCACTCGGAATTGGCTAGGAGTCCCGCTTGAAACTCGTGAGATTGTCGTCTCCAATATCGGCAACACTCGTACGGAGTCAGGATTGGAAGTCGATGCCTGGGTTGATGAGAATGTTTACCAAAAAGGCATTGAGGTTGCCGAATCCCAACTTTCTGATTGCATCATCAAGAGAAACAAATTCCACGGTGATTGGAACTATGAAATCCACCCAAGGCAAGACAATGAATCCGGTAACTTATTGTCGCGCGGATCCTAAGATACTTTCATTCTCTATTCCAAACCGGTTTATCCCGGCACACAATGTCCCCTTTGATTCCCGCCACTCGCTAAAATCGTGGAGTGAAACCGCCAACCTGCGTGGCCCGTTCAGAAGAATCTTGAGAAGCTGTTTGTTCACAAGGATGATTACGCTGCCAGCTACGCACATCCGAACTGTTATCGACCGAGCAATCAGGTGGATCGGCCAATGAACCGAATTTGCAGATCGCTCTATGCCAGTCGATGCATTCATGGCCACCAGGCGACGTCGGAACGTCGTTTGCGAGGACTCTGCCTTCTGGAAAACTTCCGTCCCGTCGCTCCTCGAAGCAACATCGACCGCCCACACCAAAGTCCAGCTCAACGACTCAACGACCGTTCCTACCACATAAACTGGCTCCATAACCTCCAGTCGTCCTTTTGCCATCCATCTGATTCACCATCCGCACGAGGCGGACGCGGTCTTGAAAACGAAGATGTGGGTAACGACAAGGCGTTAGCCCCGGTTGTGTGACGCACGAACTGGGGCTACCACCCTGCGGCTGATTGCGATAAACCTTCTCAGAGAAATAATCCTATCAACGTTTGGTGAATCGATATCTCGGCAACGATGAATCAGGGCGATGACGCTTGCAGAAATGATCAACCAAATCGCGGAAGGTTCCGGGACGGCCGTCGAGCCATCGACTGTCAGGCTTCCTGAGCTGGTGGAAAAGCTGATTCCCGTGTTAACAGGGTCCAATTGGTCGGTGAAGAACGATGGATCCGCAGCCGGGTTGACAGTGACGTCGTAGGTTCCCGCTGCAATGGCGGACAGGTTTAACCGATACAGCAGCAAATCTGTCGTAGTCAGCAACATGGGAGAAGGATTACCCGGAGTTGGCAGTGGACCGCTGCCGTCATCGGTCGCATCATATCCCGTGTAGAGACTGCCCGCGCCGGAAACCGCTCCGATCGACGATGACGTATTTTGGGAAAGGCTATTCCCGAAAAAGACATAGCCGCCGCCGGGTCCACCGATCAAGAGTTGAGCATCCAACTGCAGGTTCGAAAAAATCAGCCCTCCAACTGGAGATCCGCCTGTGGGTATCAAACCCACTTGCACCTGAAAGCCGTCCAGTATTTGGGTGCCGACATCGCTTCTTACAAAAACGTCCAGAATTCCAGAACCTCCTGCCGTCATCGGATTCGGCGGCGACGTGCCGAACGACACAATAATGCCACCCCAAGCACTCGAAGACAGAGCCGCCATCGTGACGATCATGAGTGACAATCGTTGGCACCTGTGAATACTGAAAGGCAGATGCATGGTAGAGCCAGTTCTTTTGAAAAATGGGCCAAGACTTTACAGAACACGAACTCCCTGATGTCGCGGACATTTCTCCGTACAGGGTCGATACCTGAAGCCAATTCAATCATCCCGGAACAAGTCGCCCCGCAGTCTTCGACCCACGGCACGACTGACCAGCGACGTATCCAGGATATTCACGATGCCGTCGCCATTGACATCCGACTCCGCAGATGTTGTGCCAGCGGCGGAAAGCACCTGCATTTTGTCCGTCGAAGTCACTCGGCTGTCTCCGTTCACATCGCCGAGCAATCTGTGGAAGTACTTTGCCGATTCGAATGAGCCGTTGCCGTCCATGTCGATCCCGATCCTGTAATACCCGTCGCCAATGTTGGTGCCGCGGCTGCCACCGATCCCGTTGATTCCAAAGTCGATCAGAATGCGGCTGCCACTGACAGAGGTCGCCACGGGCAGACCTGTCACCACACCGTTTTCCCCGTTCAGATCAAATTTCGTCAGTTGCAGGCGACCGTGACTGATCAGATCCATCAGATCGGCGGAACGATCGCACACAAGATCCAGGTATCGCAGGTACGACCTTTGCGTTTGTCCTCGCTGCACGTCAATTGCATTCCATTCCGTGACGTCGATCAATGTCAGCGTGAACGTTTCAGACGCATCCGGTGAGCCGACGACGGTGCTGTCATCCACATTAACCGTCACGGTGTACGACGACTTGACTTCGAAGTCCAGGACCGTGCCGGCCCGCAAATGCAGCTGATCTCCCACGATCTCAAAGCTGGCCGCGTCGGTGCCAGTCAGGGACAGAGTCTCGCTGCCCAGTGCATCATCATCGATCGTAATCTGTGCGACTCGAATGCTGCTCGCAGTGCTGGTGTTTTCGGGCAGCGTTAAAACCAGATTTGTCAGCCTCACGGTCGGCGGCTCATTCACATCGGTCACAGTGAGAATGAATGTTGCGATCGCATCCGGAGTTGCGCCGACACTGCTGTCATCCACGTTGACTTTGACGAGATAGCTGACCTTGCTTTCAAAGTCGAGTACCGTGCCGGACCGGAGGAACAGTACATTTCCATCCAATTCAAAGAATGCCGCGTCATCACCGGACAGGCTCAGGACATTGATTCCCAATTCGTCGTCCGTGACATCAATGTCGGCCATCTCGATGCGCTTTGCCGTGGCCGTATTTTCCGGCAGCGTCGGAGTCGTGTCAGAGAGCAGGACTGCCGTAGGAGCAGCATTGATTGCCTGAACCTTCAGGATCGCGGCTCCCTGCGTGTAGACACGGAAAATATCTGATCCGATGGCTTGGTTAAGGCCACGGATCCAGCCACTACCAATGTCAACGATGTCACCGGCATTGCGTCGCACCATCAACGTATTTGACTCGTCGGACAGATTGAGCACCTCTCGCTGGTTCAGCGTCAGTGTATTGTCTCCGCTGCCTGAGATGTCGATCTGTTCAATCCCACGGAGCCGATTGTCGTGGAGTGTCGTCAAATCCAGTGACAAACTGCCGCCGTCCAGTCGCAGGGTGTCAGTGCCGGTGCCACCGACGACGCGCGAAAAGAACAAATCAGTGATTGCCAGGATATCGTTCCCTTGACCACCGGTCAGCACATCTGCTCCACCGCCGCCAACCAGAATGTCGTTATCCCTGCCGCCGATCAACACATCTGCGCCTGCCGTTCCTGTCAGCGTTTCTGCCGCAGACGTTCCTGGATGAGTGATCGCCGCTGTAAAGTCTCCACCGAAAATCAGGTAGCTTTCACCTGCCTTCAGTCTGGTGTTACCGACAGCATCAGCCTGCCATGAGGCGATCAGCAGGTCGCCGAAGCCGTCACCGTTCACATCACCGGCGCTGCTCACCGAATTCCCGCTGTAGTCGTTGACTTCCGTGCCGAAGATGGTGACGCCGACTGTTCCGCTCGGAGTTCCCAGGGTGCCAAGATCGACCGTCGCGGGCAACGCTGTGCCACCAAAGATCAAATAGCTTTCGCCTGCGTTGAGTTTACTGTTGCCTCCTGCCGCCGCACTTGATGCCCCGATGATTAGATCATCGAAGCCGTCTCCGTTCACGTCGCCGGCACCGCTCACCGATTCGCCGCTGAGATCTCCCGCATCCGCACCAAAGAGGGTGATCCCGGCAGAGCCCAGGCTCGCCAGATCGATCGTGGCCGGCAGTGATGAGCCACCGAAGATCACATAGCTGTCGCCCGCATACGACTTGAGGTTACCGGCAGCATCGGCGAGGTAGGCCCCGATGATCAGATCGTCGAAGCCGTCTCCATTCACATCGCCCGCGTTGCTGACTGATCGACCGCTCTCGTCGCCTGCATCCGCACCGTAGAAAGTCACCCCAGCCACACCAGCCGCTGTGCCGACATGGGCCAGATCAATCGTGGCCGGCAGCGAAGCCGCACCAAAGATGACGTAGATATCCCCGGCTGTAAGTTTCGCGTTACCTGCAGCATCGGCGTCACGAGCCCCGATCACAAGATCGCCGAACCCGTCACCATTGATATCGCCAGCGCGGCTCACGGAAAAGCCGCTGTAGTCACTGACATCGGCCCCAAAGATGGTCACATCGGCCGATCCTGGAGACGCGAGATCGATTGTCGCCGGAAGTGATGTACGGCCGAAGATCACGTAACTTTCACCCGCCTCAGGCCTGCCTTCGCCGGCCCCGTCGGCCTTCCACGCTCCGATGATCAGATCATCGAAGCTATCTCCGTTGACATCCCCCGCCCCGCTCAAAGAAAAGCCGCTGTTGTCGTACGTATCCGCACCGAAGATCGTGACTCCCGCCGCGCCGCCAGCGGTTCCTAAAATCGCAAGGTCGATCGTCGGAGGCAAAGCGGCACCGCCGAAGACTACGTAGCTGTCACCAGCGTAAGATTTAAGATTGCCCGCAGCGTCGGCCTCGTAGGAAGCGATCAGCAGGTCGTCGAAGCCGTCCCCGTTCACATCCCCCGCACTGCTGACGGAATGGCCGCACTCGTCGATTTCGTCCGCGCCGAAAATCTTGATCCCAGGGGTGTCGGCGGCGGTTCCGAGCGTGGCCAGATCTATCGTTGCTGGCATCGTCGGACCACCGAAGACCACGTAACTGTCACCGGCAAACGGCTTGCTGTTCCCTGCTGCGTCGGCGAGGAACGCACCGATGATCATGTCATCGAATCCGTCTCCGTTCACGTCGCCCGCACTGCTCACGGAAATGCCACTGTAGTCCCCAACATCTGCACCGAAGATGGTGGATCCCTGAGCAGCCGTGAGTGCTGCCAGATCAATCGTGGTCAGCAGGCGGCGGTCTTCCAGTCGCTCGCCTCGCAGGCGACTCTCAGGACTGCTCAGCCGACGACTGCGCCGACTGCGACTATTCGTGCTACCCAGACAACGCACCAATTCGGAGATATACTTGCGGAGGCTCATGTTGCTCACCTTAAAAAACGACTTACGAATGTGCTGAATTGAACAAGACTGAATTCCAGGAAGTTGATCCCAGGGACCTGTCCAGGAACCACGCCCTGATTTGACGGAGATCAGCCGGAACGCGCTAGCGTCCGGTTTTCGGTACAAAAACACTGCAAAAATAACCGGGGGCTAGCGCCCGGCGGCTGATAAACCGACTAAATCAACAGCCCACTAGCGCGTTCCGGCTGATGCTGTTGGTCTGGGTTGCGACGACGGTCTCGCGTTACAGCGGTTGCTCGTCGCCGACGCGCAGTACACGACGGATTTCGTCCGTCTTAAAGCCGAGCGCCTGCGGTCGGACAACACCCGGTAATCCCACGACGTCGTACAGTTCACTGACCACGCCTTCGATCCGAATCCAGTGCACGACATCGCCGCTCTTGAGATCGATCACCTGGACACCACACCGTGCTTCCGCGTCGCTGGCTTTCAGATTTTCGTCCAGCGCAAGTCCCGAGAACGTTTTGCTGGCCCGCGACTTAGACATTCCTACGATGGCGTAGTCGCCATGAAACGACAGGCCGCGCAGATAACCGGGGCAGAACGGGACTTTTTCAAACTGACCTGTGGCTCGATCGATGAACCCAAAGTACCCGGTGCCCGAATTCAGCAGCCATAATTTGTCGCGATACACACGGGGTGAATGCGGCATCGACAGGCCGGTTGCAATAATCTCGCTCGATTCGACATCGATCACACAACCTCCGTCATGTCGGCGGTCCCGCCAGCCATCGGCGACATCCGACTGGCTGACCGCCGTGACGTATTTGGCCTTGCCATGTTCCAGAGCCAGTCCGTTCAGATGACAACGGTCTTCGGCAGCAAGGCGGCTGAGGAAAGGCGGCTTCCACAGAGGCACAAAATGATGCGTCTCACTGATCGTCGCAAGGCAGCCGAACAGCGTGTTGACAAAGACGACTCGTCCGCTGGCTTCCACCGCCAGGTCGTGAATGTCAAGATCGCCCGTCATGTAGCCCACTTGCGGCACATACAATCGGTCATGCCCCGCCGATGATGTTCCTGGCGCCAGGACGTTTTCAAATCGCCACAGCTGATACAGCGATGACATCCAAACGGTCTGGCCATTGCTCCACAGTCCGAGACAGCGATTGTAGGTCCGTTCGAAGACAGACAATCGCCCGTCCGGCTGCAGGCCCACCAGAAACAGCTTGCCAGCCTGATAGGTTGTGAATCCGAGACTGAGTTTTTGCTCCAGCAGCCAGCTCGTAAATTGCCGGGAGGCTGTGAGTTCCAGAGCAGGTGTAGTTTTCGACAAAGGTGCGGTTGCCAATGCGGTTGTGGTTACCATGTTTTCGCCTCTTTGGTGCTGAATGGCCTGCGGTTTGGTCCGTGAAGAAGTGTCAGAGGACGAAGTCGCGTGGCGTTCTGTTCGCCCAGCGGACAACAACAATCGAGGTCCTCCAATTAGAGTTCTGCGCGGACGAGGTCGCATTTCACCGACAATCCTGGAATTCTGAAGAAATATCAGTAAGCTGTGTTTGTCGGAGAGCCGCTGACGAGAGTGGCACGGTTTGGCAGGCGTGAGGAATTCACATGAGCGGCAGCGAGCAGGAACTCACCTCAGCGCTGTCGAAAGCGCTGTCTGATCAGGGATTCTGGGCCGAGTTGACTGACGAATTCCGCCCGCGGCTCATGCGGATGGTGGATCTGCGGATGGAAGAGCAGATTCGCGGACGTCTGGATGCTTCCGACGTCGTGCAGGATGCCTTTCTTGAAGCGTTTCAGCGTCTTCCCGAGTATGTCGAAAATCCCGCCGTGCCGTTTTAAGTCTGGCTGAGAACGCTGGCGTTTCAGCGGCTGACGTTGGCTCATCGACAAAACCTTGGCGTCAAGGCTCGGGACGCTCGACGAGAAACGCCGTTGCAGCGCGGTTTTATCACAGATGCAACATCGGCAGTCCTGATGAATGCTCTGCTGGGGACTGCTGATTCCCCCAGTGCTGTGGCGGTAAGGGAAGAACAAAAACAGGCGATTGAGCGAGCATTGGCAGAAATGGATCCGACCGACCGGGAAGTCCTGATCCTGCGACATTTTGAAGAGATGACAAACAATGAAATCGCGGCCACGCTCGACCTGAAACCTTCCGCCGCAACCAACCGTTACATCCGAGCGCTGGAAAAGCTGAAGGCGGCGATGACTCGCATCACTGATCAGTCTTCGGAGTTTCAGTCATCATGACATCGAGTGTTGATGAAGAACTGTCTGGCCAGCTCCTGGATGACCTGATGGCATGCTGTCGATCCGGCAGTACGCCGTCGCTGGAGGAACTGTGTCGACAGCATCCGCAACACGCCCGACGATTGCAAGCCGTTGCACCGAAGTCGGCAATTGCTGAACTTGTGAGGGTGACGTCAAAGGCGGGCCTCGATCGCGATCTCAGTCACAAACCGTCCGAGGTATCGTCGCCGCCGGCACCGTCGCCGCCGGAATCGTCGCGTGTGAATCCGGGTTGCGACCCTTCGCCTGATCGTGCGGTCGCCGGCACCGGGGCTGGCGGAAACTGCCAGGCGGCAGCACCGAATCCCCAAGACTCCAGTTGGCAGACACATGAGTCATTCCGATCCGTCGCGAAACTGGGGCTGCAACTGGCTGATGCTCTGGCCTACGCGCATTCGCGTGGGACGGTTCATCGTGACATTAAGCCCTCCAATATCCTGATCGATCATGCCGGCTGTGCATTTATCACAGATTTCGGTTTGGCGCACATGAACCTCGACGGCGCTGATCTGGATAGCCCCGATGCCAACGCTGCGGGGCCGATCACGCAGACGGGCGAAATCTTCGGGACGCTTCGCTATATGGCTCCCGAGCGATTGAAGGGTCAGCACACGGCCGCTGGCGATATCTACAGTCTGGGTGCGACGCTATATGAAATGGTGACTCTGCGACCGATGTTCGATGATTAAGACCGGCTGCAACTTCTGGGTGCAATTTGCGCAGGTCACTCCGTTGACTTGCGAACGCTGGTTCCGCGCGTTCCCAGAGATCTGGAAACGATCATTCGCAAAGCCACCGCTGCCGAGACGAGCGTGCGATACAACGATATCCGGGTCATGGCCGATGACCTGCGTTTGTTTCTGCTGGATCGCCCGATCCGATCCCGGCGGACTTCCTTCTGGGAACAGGGGCTTCGCTGGTGCCGTCGCAATCGAGCCATCACGGCGATGACGACCGTCATTTTGGGTCTGGTCATTGTCTTGTCCATCAGCCGACTTGTCTTTACGCAACTGGCCGGAGAGCATGCCGAAACCGTCAGTTTATTGCAACGTACCGAATCCGCTGAACGTGAATCCAATGCGTCGGCAAAACTCCGCGACGTGGCGCGGTATCGTCAGACGGGACTCGCTGGGCTGACTGATCGGGTGCCATTGATCGAACTCGATGTTGCGGAGTTGTCAGACAACGTCAAGTCTGAACTGCGGAACGAATGGCTGTCCTGCCTTGCGCGGGCTGACTGGACGTTCACTCAGAAGGTCCCTTGCGTCGGCAGTGTGGCTGCTGTGGATTCGACCGGGCAATGGCTGGCTGATCTCACAGAAGCCGAACAAGTCACAATTTCCCGATGTGATCGAAGCGATTCGCCGTTGGTTGTGTCGCACCTTGGATTTCCTCCTCTGAGACTCGAGTTCTCGTCGAGTGGTCGATACGTCATCGTGCAAAACTGGGAACTCGCCCTGTACCATATCATCGATCGGGAAAACGGTTCGACCTTTCATCCGGAACCGCAGTACACTCGCGGATTTTCGATTCATGACGCCGCAGGATTGCTGGCATTCTGCGCGATTGACAATCGTGTTTCGATTCAGTCGCTGAAAGACGGCAACCGGACAAAGGAAATCAGGAGCTTCGCCACACAGTCGCCGCCAAGCGCCTGTCGGTTTGATCCGTCCGGCACACGGCTTGCAATCCAGGACCAGAACAACGTTACGATCATTCGTCACGATAGTTCAGCAATTCTGTGGCAATTCAAGAATTCTTCTGGTCTCACGATCGAATGGAGTCCCGATGGTCGCTTTCGGGCGGTCACCGACGAATCCTTTCGGATTTTTATTCTGGATGTGGAAGAAGAACGGATTGCATCGACTCTGCAAGGCCACAACTCCCTTGTCTTCGACGTTGCCTGGCATCCGTCGTCGAATTAATCGTGGGACGGTCAAAAGCAACTTTGGCATGTCTGGTCAGGAAAGAGTCTTGTCCGCAGCACCGAGAAGTTTGCAGACCTCAGTTTTGATGCGAGCGGTCATCGACTCGGATGGCGTTGTCAGGCTGGCAGTGTGCAGTTGGCTGAGTGGACTCCTGGTCTGGTCAGCGATCTGCCGTTCGACACTCAGAACGGAACTGATACGCCCTTGGCCGCTGCGCTGCATCCGGCAGGTCGCCTGCTGGCCGTCAGAAGCAGTCGCTACGTTCAGTTGCTCGATGTATTGTCCGAACAAGGGATCGACCGTCTGCCGGCAAACGGTTGGAAACCGCAAAAGGGGGAAACCGTAAAAGGGGACATTGGGGAAACTGCAAAAGGGGACATTGTACTTATTCGTTAAAGTAAAACGTCCCCTGATCTTCCCTTTTGTCCTTCTTCGTCAGCACTTTCGTTTTCGCTTTCAGATTTTTTCGCCCAGCCAGACTGTGTCGTCCAGCCCAGACTCTTGCTTCCATTTTCACGGACGTCGGCTTAGAGTTGCTCTTACGGAATTGAAATCAACACTCAGTCTGTACCACCAAATACCTCGGAGAGTTCGCGAGTGTTGGCAAGTTCCAGCCGCGAACGATGATATGAAGAAGTTGAGGAAGGCGAGCGATGGCCGCAAAGAAGCGTCGAATTGAAAAGCATCTGCAGGCGGAACTGAAACGACGTCAGCAGGAACAGCAAAGTGCGACGTTTCCGCCATTCCTGCGATATGAGCATCCAAAAGAATATTTCAATATCGATCGTCCGAGAGATTGGAAGCTTTACAATCTCGAAGCTCCGCCCGATGCAGTCTGTTTTGCCCTCTCTGATGATGTGGCAATCTATTTTGTCGCGATAACTGGAGTGAGCAACAGTGATGACGAACAGAGGAAAGAATTAGCCCTGCGAACATTGTTCGAAAGCGAAAAGGCGACAAACATTCGCCGTGATTCGACGATCCGGCATTTTGCAATGCGTGCCGATGCGGAAAGTTCCGAATTTGGTGAATGTGTGCTTTGGAAAGTGCTGGCGTTCGATCTTATGCTGAACATTGTGGCCAGAATTCCGGCGTCGGAGGAACATCTTTGGATGCCAGTGATCGAACGTATGCTGGTTTCATTGCGAATCGACCGTGATGTCCATCAGAAATTTCTGACACTGGTCCACGCCGTGTTGCCAAAGATTACGCACTTGCTCGAAGTCGGTGAAACCCCGCAACTCGACGGAACGGTGTTGAAAACCCAACGATTCCAGATCAATTTGTCGAATCCCTTTGCTCAATACAAAAGCTCGCCAAACCAGTTGGATCGGATTGTCACAGAGCTCGTGAAGACGCTTGATTCGGTCGAAGATGAAACGCTGGATGTGCAGTTGTGGGAACACGCGCAAGCAAAAGTGATTCCAATGATTAAACCCGACGTCATTCTGCACACGGAACAAACGAAGACTGACAACCTCTTTGCGACTCCCTGGCTGGCTGACCTTGTGCTGTGTTACGCCATCGAATTGAAGCGAGGTTTTCGAATGATCCGATGCTCCGACCTGGACATCTGGAATCTGAATAGCGAAGATTTGCACGCTGCCGCGATGGAGAATCTCAATCAAAAAGGGGCTATGGAATTCATGATGATGCCAAATTCGCAGGGAAAAATCGGGGTTGGCATCCTGCGGACTGATGACAGTCTTGGCTCGAGCTACATACTACGGAAGGATCTCTATGCAAAACTGTCCCCCCATTTTGGTCCGACCATTCTGGCCGCTCTTCCCGGTCGTGATTCGCTTGTTGTGTTCCGAGCCGACGCCGATCGCGACACGATCTGCAACGCCGTCAGGGAAGATTATCTGAAGAGTTCTTACCAGATCAGCGACCGCCTGTTCGCGATCACGCCGGATGGGATCGTTTTCGGCTAACGTCCAATAAGTCGAGATTGAAGTGATTGACTACTTACCTGGCTTCCAATCCGGAATCCGGCCCACGTCAGTTCCCAGGCTGCGTTTTCAGGAATTCCATTACGGGACTCACTGATAATGAATGGAAACACATCCCAACTGCAAAACACGGCGGAAAGCAAAAAGGGGTCAGGGGAAAGCAAAAAGGGGTCAGGTCTCTTTCTTTGGCCGACCTCTGGGCCGTGTTGTGGTTTCGAGACCAAGGCGAATGGCACTGCTTCTAGTCCACTGATCGCTGCCAAACGGCACGCCGCGTTTGACGCTGTGGCGAAGCGAGTTCAATTCTGCCTCCGTCTCCACTTTGTTTACCCAGGAACGCCAGTTTCGTGGCAACGGTGGTTCATCAGGAATCGCCAGCCAGCGGCGCTCGTCAGCAGGTTGGCGGCGAGCAAAAGCTGAACACCATTGCCAGTCTTCCGCAATCTCAACGAAATTTGCACGCACGGCATTCCGCTCCACGTAACGCATGACCGTCAGCAAGTGCCCGTCCGTTTGAATCGGAAATGATTTGAATCGTCCCTGATACAGATGCCCAGTGCCGCCAGTCTTGTAGTGAGCATGCCAACGCATGGTGTGCATCACCGTGAGGCGACGAAAAAACTCACTCACCTGATCACTGGACTCCGGTCGGACTACAAAGTGCCAGTGATTGGGCATTGCCACCATGGCATAAATCGGCAGCGGCACGATTTCCCACGTTTCTTCCACAACACGCATGAACGCGGCGTAGTCCTCAGGTTTTTCAAAAATCGTGAGCCGAGCCACCGCTCGATTCAGAACGTGGAAGACTTCACCTGCCGGACAAATGCGTTTCGTGCGTGCCATCACCCAAGTCTAACACAGATCGACGTTAAATAAAAGAGACCTGACCCCTTTTTTCCTTCAGTATCAACTGCGACGGGCGGTTATCACGTCGCGAAAAAGCATTACGGCAGACTGTTGCAACCCACACGCCAAAACGTAAGCCGTGTCTACATTAGAACGCATCAAGGCAAAGCTGACCTCGTGTGGGACTATTTGATAAAAGGAGACGTTTGTTTGAGGATTGGAAAACGACTTTACAACGACGGTTTGCACGGCCGCGTCACAACGAAGCCCAAAGTATACGCCGGATATTCGCGCTGGTGCGGGCTTTGTGCCGCTGGCGTCTACGACGTCACGCCACTCCTGCTCGTAGCCCCATTGTGGAGCCTTTGTGAGTAGCCATGTATTGTAAACATCGCTCTTTGCCTTGCTGCATCCGTTGAGTTTCCAAGAGATCAAGTCGCTGACTTTGATACTTCTCGGTCGATTATAGTCGACAGGATTGATGTTGGAAAATGCGGAATCTGCGACATCATATTCAATGCAGATTCCTCGGTGCTGGTCTGCATAGTGACTCCACATCAGTGGGCAATTCCATTCCCTAGCCAAGGAAAATACGCCCTTCATTCCAAGGCCACAGGCAAGTAGACGTTTTAATTCCAACGCAAGCGATTCCATGTAGTACCGCTCGACGTCGGCATCTGTCTTAAAGCAGCCGTGCTGTGTCGACTGATAACGGCAGTCCTCAAGTAAGTGTTGTGCCTTCTGAGGTCCTTCAGCAGCCCCAAGCATATTGAGGAAAAGCTCTTCAAGACAGGTGCGTTCGGTGTCAATGAATAGAGTAGGATTGCAGTCAAGCGGGTCGTTGAAACTCTTTGGGGCCGCGTAGTAAATCTCACCCTTACTGAGGAGGCGGAGTGAGTTGACATTGAACGCGCAATATTTGTAAAGCGTTTGCGGTCGAGTCATGTGGCTATACAATGAAGATTCCCGGACGGTCGTTGAAAAGTGGGCGATGGTGAACGCATGCAGGTGCAGGTCTCTTTGATTTCGAATGCCAACACAAGAATACCGCAAAAATTCGTGTCCCTTGCACTCTCAGGTTCTGTTATGCAACGTTTTCTGGTTTTTTCGGATTGTTGCTGTCTTTCATTCTTGGATGTGCGCAGTAGGGTGCGCCTGACTGTGGCCAATATACATGTTTATTGTTGCAGAGACTCTTGAAGGCAACGTCCGACAAGCTCAACAGGACATTCAAGAACAGAGAGCCCTTGTGCTTGGCAAGGCTTGCAGCAGCTGCATCGGACAGATGAGTTAGGCCCTGCAAGTAGAGATCTCCCACGTGTGTGCTGAAGCTGTCAGCAGCCTCGTCCGATAGTTGAGTCAAGCCATCGAGTTGCAGATTGCCCTTGTTCTTGCCAAGGCTTTCAGCTGCAACATTTGATAGATGAGCTAGACCTTGCAAGTAGACCTCTCCTTCGTGAGTCCTGAAGCTTTGTGCAGCCTCATTCGACATGTGAGTCACGCTATTCAAATAGAGGTTGCCCTTGTGCTGCCCCAAGCTTGCGACTGCAGCGTCCGATACATGAATCAAGGTTTGCAAGTGCAGCGACCCCTCGTGCCTGCTGAAGCTCTTAGCAGCCGCATCTGACAAACACTTCACGTTGTGCAGGTAGAGCATCCCCTCGTGCTTGCTGAGGCTGTCAGCCGCCTCGTCGGAGAGACTCGTCACGCTGTACAGGAAGAGATTACCCTTGTGCTTACTGAGGCCTTCAGCAACCTTTTCCGGCAGTTCAATCACGCTATTGAGATAGAGGTCGCCCTGATTTTTCCCCAAGCTTACGGCTGCTGCATCCGACAAATTCTTCAGGGCATTCAAGTAAAGCGCCCCCTCATGCTTGCTGAAGCCTTCTGCAGCCTTATCCGACAGCTGAGTCAACCCCGTGAGGTAGAGGTCGCCCTTGTTTTTGCCAAGGTTTCCGGCAGCTTTTTCCGTTACATTCGTCAGGCGATGCAAGTGGAGATCGCCCACATGCCTGCTAAGGCCTTCAGCAGCCTTATCGGACAGTTGGGTCAGGCCGTCGAGCACAAGGTTTTTTCTGCGTCTGCCAAGGATCTCAGCGGCCTCGTCGGAGATTGCAGTGAAATCCTGAAAATAATATCCGTAGTGTGAATCAACTTTCTCCGCCGTCAGCACGCCAGCAGCGATACCCAACAGCCAATTTATTACGTCCGCCATAGGAGGAAGTCCAAAGGATCGCTGAAAACGAGTGATGGTTTCTCCCGCAGAAGACAAGATGCTCCGGCGAGGAAATCTCCTTTACCTGAAAAGAGAAATCGTATACCCGGAGAATATCCACAGTTCAAGATGAAAGCGACCAAGGCGTTAGAAAAACTCACCGAAGCCACACAGCACTTGATTGCAATGCGGCGATCAGGAAGGCTTCGCCGTTCCTGCTGCCGTCGCATTCTGATCGAACAAAAAAGGGGTCAGCGACGGTCTTGAATAAGGTCAATAACAGATTCGAAAAAAGATTTTCGAATTCGATTTTTTGCAGTGTGTCGACAGGGATGTTGGATTTTTTGAGGCATGGGTTTCAGTGATCGATGGAGGGTTGAATTTGGACTGTCGACTGAGTATTCTGGCGTTGA
>CAMAVB010000035.1 GCA_945861465.1 Candidatus Kuenenia stuttgartensis | reverse complement strand
TGAATCGCTATCTGCTGATCGAAGACAATCACGCGATGCATCGCATGGCAGCCCAGGTTCCGTATGACACGATCGTGGTGCTGGTGAACGAGGAGCGTTATGGCGGAGGCGCGATTTGTCTGGATTACTGTGTCTGTACGACCGGACATACTGCTAGTCCGATGACGTTGCTGCATGAGATTGGTCATTCTTTTGCAAATCTCGCAGACGAATACACCGGCGATGTCGCCTACAGTGACGTGTATCCCGAAGGAGTTGAACCGGTCGAGCCCAACATCACACGACAATTGGATCGTGACCGGATCAAATGGAAGGCATTTCTGACCCCGAACGTGCCACTGCCGACGCCTGAGTCGGACGAGTCCACAGCGAAAGCACAACAACTCGTCGGTGCGTTCGAAGGAGGCGGTTATCTCACGGAGGGCATTTACCGCCCGGAACAGTCCTGCTGGATGGGATCTCTGGAACCAGGCGAAGGCTTCTGCGTCGTCTGCCGCGAAGCGATCCGTCAATTGGTTGAACTGCAGACTGGGAGGACGGTCTCTCGGCCGCTCCCGTTGGATGACAATCAATAGCCACACTCATGGCAGCGCATTTCACCGACAACTTGATCACGCCGCTTTCCATCCTGGCTCGTCCAGGTGGAAGCCAATCTGGCTGCTGGGCACGTTGCTGAACCAAACGAAGCTACCTCCGAGGCTCGTTGCGGCCGGGGCGATTTCGCACTAAGTGCGATCCGGCCGAATGGATCCGCCACGCGACATCATTGATCGTATCTCGTTCGTCATGGAACGCCAGCCAGGCGTCGCGAGCCGAACTGAAACTGATCTCCCGAGGATGCACTTCCAGGACTGCTGCAGTGTCACACATCAGAACTCGTACAAGATTGTAACCAAGAACGGCCACTGCGATTTCGCGGTCCAGATTCTCAGGAGTCAGGCAGCGAAGTTCGCACATCCCCATGCTGAATTTATACGACCGGATATCGACCTCCACATCCCACCTCAAACCGTACAGCTCCGCGATGTCCTCGGCGGTGAAACGCTGTCGGTCAGTCAGTGTTGTGACGATCGTAATCGGGGCTTCACAACCAGCCACTCGATAGCGAATCATGCG
The DNA here is from genome assembly GCA_945861465.1 of Candidatus Kuenenia stuttgartensis. GTDB lineage: Bacteria > Planctomycetota > Planctomycetia > Planctomycetales > Planctomycetaceae > SXXK01. The sequence continues at coordinate 43,098 of CAMAVB010000035.1, read as the reverse complement.
ATACAGAATTCGCTATTGCTGTCGGCCACGACGATGTCACCTATTTTAAAATCCTTGTGTGTTTCGCGGAAAAGTGACACTTTTCCAGTTTTCTTTCCTTCCACTGGGGCGATGGTGTAATGCACCACGCAACCACCAGCGAGCGACGTTGTTATCACGACACGCACTTGAGGAAAACCAAGCCCCCTCTTTCTGACTTGATGGCTGAGGATACTTTTTCTGATTCGCCAGTGTGGCGGGTGCCCGGAGCACAAATCCATCCACGAGATACACGTTCAGCCCGTTCCATTTCCATTCGTCCGGCGTCATCTGGTGAGCCATCTTTCTGACACGATCAATCAGATGATTGATCAGCACGACAGGCAACCTCGCTCGCACTTTGGTGTAAGCAGACGCATCTTCGGCCACCGGCGGCAACCCTCTGTCCTTTCTTTCACGATTGAATTTTGCCATGACAGTAATACACGCATCGCCTCGACTGAGAACCTGCGACACAAACAGCCCCAGCGTGACTGCCGGGGTGAGGACTCTGTCGCGAAAATCGATAATGAGTGCGCCACACATCCGATGAATCTCTTCGTCATCAAAAAGATGATGAAGTCGAATTTCGTCCTGGGCTTTGAGCCTCTTAAGCCGCTCCAGGATCTCGTCGAAGCTGCGTTGCCGTTTCCGTTCCCGTTGCCGATGCCGCTCCTCTTCGTGAGTCTCGACTGGTGCCTTTCGCGGTGGTAGAATCATCGCTCGCCTCCTTGCTTGCGGTTGTGGATTTTTTAGACCAAACCCACTTTGCAACAAGGAGGCGCTTTCTCGCTACCCCAGTTTCAAATCACCAGTATTTCTTCCCGTTTTTCGCTTAAGTCCACGCCATTGGGGACGAGCCCGGCAGAGAGCAAATGTCGGCTTCGGTCAGAAGCTGTAGCACGTCAATTGTTCACTCCAATCGGGGCGAGCCCGATGGAAATGGGATTGTCGCGGACGTAGCTTAGATGTCAGGTCAAGGTGCCTGTCACCGGCGTGTCCCAGTCACCAGTCACCGGCGTGTCCCCTCCGTCACGGGAGTGTCGTGCCTGCGGCGTGTCGCCAATCGGTGTGCCTTGATTCGACGCCATTTGCGGGGGCGGGGATTGGCTGCCAGGCACCTGCCAAACCAACGTCCAACGAGGTCTGTGTTCTCTTCACTTCCCTGATATTCTCGTCAGACGTTTCCACGAATCAAACTGAACCACTATACTGCGTTTTCGAATCATTCCATGCGAAAGTTGAACGATGAGAAATTCTCAGTGGATGCTGTTATTCTGCCTTGTCATGATTTCGGCCATCGGGTGCGGAGCCGAACCGGTGAATCCCTCGGCGCAACCGGTTCCGCAGCGACCGAAATCTATTGCTCTGTCCGCCGGAGAGGCAACCACTCCGCCTGCTGCCGCGCCTGCTGCTGCAGTTGAGTTCGTTGCGCCGTCACTGACGGCAGAAGAAATTCGAGCGGGCTGGATCAGTCTGTTTGACGGGCGATCTTTGTTTGGGTGGGACGTGCCGACCGTGACAAACTGGCACGTTGAGGACGGTGCCATCGTCGCGGACAGTGGTGAAAAAAGTCTGCTGCTCACGCCATTTCACTTCGATGACTTTGAACTGCGATGCAGTTTTCATGTGGCCGCCGGTGGCAACAGCGGCCTCTTCCTGCGGACAGCGCAGAATGCATCCAATCCCGTGAAGGACACTTATGAACTCAATATCTGTGACAGCCATCCCACACACAAGACGGGGAGCCTCGTCGGGCGACACATCGCAGAAAACGTGCCCGCCGTGGAAGGTGCGTGGCACGATTTTCGTGTCGTCTGCAAAGGGCCTGTGATTCAGGTCTGGCTGGACGAAAAGCAAATTGTCGATTTTACGGATTCGTCGGATGCCATTCGTCTGACCGGGCGCATTGGTTTGCAAATGAATGAGGGGCGATCAGCGTTCCGCAACGTCTTCATTCGACCGCTTTCGTTGAAACCACTTTTCAACGGGAACGACACAGCTGGCTGGAGCGTCGTACCAGATTCCAAAAGCGATTTCGAGGTTGTCGAGGGAAGGCTGCACGTTTCCAGTGGGCCCGGGTTTCTGGAGACGAATGACACGTTCGGAGATTTTGTGCTGAAGGTAGAAGCCCGCGTGAACGGTGACGTCCTCAACGGTGGCGTCTTCTTTCGAGCGAAACAAGGAACTGCACAAGCACCTTCACACGGCTACGAATTCCAGTTGCACAACGGTGTCAAAGATGGAGATCGCACCAAACCCGTCGATTCCGGCACTGGCGCAATTTTCCGCCGCGTCGCTGCCCGGTACGTTGTCGCGAATGACCACGAATTCCTGACGGCAGTTCTTGTGGCCCAGGGAGATCAATTTGCATCCTGGGTCAACGGCTACCAGGTCGTCAACTGGCAGGACACACGCACACCGAACGACAACCCCCGCGAAGGTCGCCGCCTCGACCCCGGCCACATCAGCCTGCAGGGCCACGACCCGAAGACTGATCTTGATTTCCGATCGATCGAAATTCATGCATTGCTGCCACCGCAATGAGACGGCAGCGTGTGCTGTCACATTTCAGAAGAAGTGATTTCCGCCGCGTTCACCCCAGCCCGGCAACGCCGTTAAGAATCTGATAGCGTCAGATCCAGCGAATATCCCACTCATCCGGCCTCCGGCCACCCTCTCCCCTTCCAGGGGAGAGGAGGATGCGGTCAATTATTTCTCGAACGGTCCTTACCAGGGTGCGAAGGGACTCCGAGAAACCAGGTGAAAACACGACGATAAATTCTTAACGGCGTTGCCAGCCTGGGTACCACATTCTACCGCGAGTCGCATATCAGCTCACGCGCCGCCGAATTCATCGTCGTAGTCCGCGATCGCAGCAAGGATCACTTTTTCCGCATGCGCGCGATCGTAGACGTGGTCGATGGAAACCTGTTGAGTCGTGTCGCCCGGCATCATCTTGTAAGTCATGAAGTAGTGCCGCAATCGCTGGACGAGGGCCTGAGGCAACTCGTCCAGGTCTTCGACATGCGACCAGATCATATCCTGCGCCAGCACGCCGATAATCTTGTCGTCGGCTTCACCGCCATCAAGCATGGGTAAACCACCAATGACGCGAACTGTCACGATGACTTCCGATTTTGTAATCGGTCGTTCGCTGAGCACGCAGATGTCCAGCGGGTCGCCGTCGCCGCGCCGCGCCTTGGGCATCAACTCCGCAACACGTGCTCCACAGAATGTGCGAGGAATAAAACCATACAGCGCGGGCGGCTGCGAGGACGTGCGTTGCGGGCGGTCAACTCGCAGATAACCCGTCACTTTGTCCACTTCGTATTTGACGAGGTCGAAGGGTGAGATTTCGATGAACGCATTCACCAGGCGCGGAGGATTCGGGCCGACTTCCAGCCCATGCCACGGGTGAGGTCGCCAACGGAAAAATGGTTTTGGGAAAGCCATGCAAATCTGTTCTATAGAATCCAGCCAATGTGTTTTGCAGTGTCTTCGCAAACGGATGCGGGCATCTGCTCGTGCGTATCAAGCGTGACTTTAGAGCATCCGCCGATGGTTGGAAGCGTCATTGTGCCGGTCAGCGTAAATTTTGCGTGAGCAGAGAGCGAGTTCTTCACTTTTCGGATAAAAACCGTTTTTCAATCTGCACTCCTGTCTGATGTCCCAGTGGTTTCATCGCCGAATGAAGACATCGCTCGCCTCCCATGGACAACTCGACGTGCTTTGTTCGTCAGCGAGATTTAGGGGGAGAATCGACAACCTAGCGCCGAACTTCAGCAGATGCAATCACGATTCTACGCATTCTGCCTATTTTTCGGTTCATGACGATTTTATCACTCCCATGATTCCCAATAACTCCCACGGCAGATCCAGAAAATTTGTACAAATCCCGGAATTTCGACCTGCCATTCGCACGCCGCGCGCCGACGGAACGAAATTTTCCCCGGCTTTCAAAACCGCAGACGGTCGGAAGTGACAAACGGCGTCTGGATGGAAACAATCCGGGGATGAACCCACACTGGACACCCGAATCGTGGCAAAAACGCCAGGCGCAACAGCAGCCGAAGTACGACAATCCACAGGAACTGGCGGACGCCATTCGTCGGCTCACGAACCTTCCGCCGCTCGTCACTGCCTGGGAAGTGGATCGCCTGCGGACTCAGCTGGCGATTGCTGAGGAAGGCAACGCTTTCGTGCTGCAGGGCGGTGACTGCTCTGAGAGTTTCGACGACTGCAATTCCACGTCGATCCTGAGGAAGCTCAAGGTCCTGATTCAGATGAGTCTGGTACTGATCTGCGGCTCAAAGAAGAAGATTGTCCGCGTCGGTCGCATTGCCGGTCAGTATGCGAAGCCACGCTCGGCGGACACGGAAAAACGTGGTGACGTGGAGCTGCCCAGTTATCGTGGCGACATCATCAATCAATCGGGCTTCACCCCGGTCGAACGCCGCAATGATCCCCAACTGATGCTCCGCGCCTACGAAAAATCAGCGCTGACAATCAACTACATCCGCGCACTGAGCGAAGGCGGTTTTGCTGACCTCCATCATCCGGAAAACTGGGACCTGGAATTCGTCCGCAACACACCCGGCTCGCGGCGCTATCAACAGTTGCTGGAATCACTGAGTGATTCGATTCGCTTTATGGAAGCTGTCTCTGCCGGCGAACTCACGCAGCTGACGCGCGTCGATTTCTTCACGTCTCACGAAGGCTTGCTGCTGGCGTTCGAGCAGGCACTCACCCGCATGGAGCGAAATCGCGGCTGGTACAATCTTGGCACGCACATGGCCTGGATCGGCGACCGCACACGCACACTTGACGGTGCGCATGTGGAATATTTTCGGGGAATCCGAAACCCGATCGGCCTGAAAATCGGTAACTCCATGGAGCCGGATGAACTGGTCGAACTGATCGGCATTCTGAATCCGGAAAACGAACCGGGACGACTGACGCTGATTCACCGTTTCGGTGCCGAGAAGATTCGTGAGCGATTGCCGCGTCTGGCCGAAGCCGTGCTCAAGGCCGGGCAACGCGCACTCTGGAGCTGCGATCCAATGCACGGAAACACGCAGACCGCCCGCAACGGAATCAAAACACGCTCGTTCGACGAAATCATGTCCGAAATTATTACGGCGTTCCGGCTTCACAAGGAGTTGGGAACGAGATTGAGCGGCATTCATCTGGAACTCACCGGCGAAGACGTCACCGAATGTACCGGCGGTCCCGGAAATCTGACCGAATCCGACCTCGCCCGCGATTATCGCAGCCAGGTCGATCCTCGCTTGAACTACGAACAAGCGATGGAAATCGCATTCCTGATCGCAGAACAGATGAAATGATAAGGATCTCTACTGTCGGTCGGAACGTGTTAGAGCCCGTCCAGAGACTTCGCCGTGTTTTTGACGCTTGTTGTTTGTTTCGGCCCATCGGGCCAGGAACTCTTAACGATTACTGAGCATTGTGGTGAAACTCGCGGACAGAAATCTCCAGGCCACAGGAATCGCAGTCCAAAACCCGCCCGGACATACCGAACTCCGTCGTATACCAGTACGTTGCGTTCTGTTTCGGGTTTCAGTTTCACTTGCAGAAACACACATCAAGGCCCATTCCGATGCGAGGTCCAGGTGCTCCGGCGAGCTTGCTGTTTAAGCTGATTGTCCCAGCCACAGCCATCTTCATTGTCACCATCATGTCTTTGATTGCGGTCGTGTTCAGTGATCAGCGAGCACCATTGGCGAAGTTCCTGAATGAATACGGAGCGAAGCTGCTCGTGGTGGAGTTTGTCGCAGTGATGGGGCTCAGTTTTCTGGCGATGACCGTGGATCGCATCAGAACTCTGCGGGAACTAAGAAATTCGTCGAAAGAAAATGCGGAACGCGAAGTGGGCGAATGAGTTACGATTTTGCTGGGTTTTCGATCGGTCACCGACGTTACTGGACGTTTGAGACAGCCCCGGAGTCGCCAATTCAGGAACTCGTTCGCTGAAACCACTGGCAATTTATTGTGATTTGTGGCATAAAAGGCGGAATTGAAAGTCTCTCTGACCGGCCACTGGCGGGCAAAGAGGTTCGGTGCGTCACCGAATTCGGGTGTCACAGTTTGATCGATTTGTTCTTTCCGGAGGTAACCATTAAACGATCTCGTCCCACAGCGGCTCCTCAAAGCAATTTGCCGCGCATGAATGAACGCATTCGCATTTCCCCAATACGTGTAGTCAGCGCGACGGGCGAGATGCTGGGTGAAATGGAAACAGCAGCAGCGCTGCGCATCGCGATAGAAGAAGGGCTTGATCTTGTCGAAGTCAGTCCAGAAGCACGTCCTCCCGTATGTCGAATCATGAACTACGGAAAGGTGATCTACGAACGCGCAAAGAAAACCAGCGGACCGAAACAGCACAAGACTCAGTTGAAGCAACTGCGACTGCGTGCCAAGACCGGTCAGCACGATATCGAAACCAAAGTTCGTCAGGCACGCGACTTTCTGGTACGTCGTGACAAAGTCAAAATCAACGTGATGTTCAAGGGCCGCGAAAACGCGCACCATGAGCGCGGGATCGAAATGCTGGACGAAGTCGTGAAGAGTTTGGCGGATGTTGCCAGTGTCGAACAGGCGCCTAGAATGGAGAGTGGCAAGATGATGTCCGTGCTGCTCACACCATTGAAACATTAATGTTCTGTCATTGATGGATTGATGGGTTGTGTGCCACTGGCACTGCCAGTGTTTCATGCCGATGGAGAACACTGGCAGAGCCAGTGGCACACATCAAAGCACCGTCGATAATGCACTTGCTCTTTTGTTTTTCGTGTGGGATCAGCGAGCATTTCGATCGCAAGTCCACCTTACGATCGGTTGAAAAACTTCAATATACGAGCACGCAACTCCGCGTGCTCGTTGTGTTTTGCGATGCGATTGCGGAGAATGCAGAATGCGACCCATAAAGACTCTGTTGGCGACAATTTTCCTGAGTGCAGGCTGCGCCTCAGATGATCACACCGTGGAAGTCCCACAAAGTTCACCTGCACCTCTGCCGGAATCGACCATGGAAGAGCCTCCCGTTTCATCGACAGCAGGAAAAGGGAACGAAGGAATGACTACGAGTGTTCCGGCGGAAGACGTACCAGCGCGATACAACGCATTGAGTGAGTTTGAATCGTACGTCATCCTGAAGAAAGGGACGGAACGTCCCGGTGTTGGTGAATACACTGACATGCACGATCCCGGCACGTATATCTGCCGTCAGTGCAACGCACCATTGTATTTGGCGAAGCACAAATTCAGCAGCAATTGCGGCTGGCCAAGTTTCGATGACGAGATTGAAGGTGCAGTGCAACGACACCTCGATGAAGACGGTGATCGCACAGAGATCACCTGCCGGAACTGTGACGGCCATCTGGGACATGTGTTTTTCGGCGAGAGATACACGGCGAAGGACACACGGCACTGCGTGAACTCCGTGTCGATGAAATTCATCGCCGAAGGAAAACCACTGCCGCCAGTGATCAAGCTGCCTGCCACTGAGTAGCGACCTGCGCCTGCTTTTCAAAACATGTTGCAGATGAGTCAAGTTTTGAGTTTCGACGACCCCAACCGGCTCTACGCCGGTGGGGCCGATCGATGGTCGATTTCTACCTCGTTCTCAGCAAACCCACACTGCGGATTTGGCCATAATGCGATATACTTTCACGGCAGGACGCTGCGCCTCGTGGAAGGCAATTCAGCTTGAAGTCCGAATTACAGAATCCGGGGTCGTCGTCGTTATGACAATAGCTCGGGCACCTGTTTTTTGGCTGGCGGGGCGGCGATTTCTGAGCAGCGACTTTGCAAGGAATCCGTATCCCATGTTCAGCAGTGACTTGATCACGGGTAGTTGCGTCAGCAGAATCAGTGGTCTGAGGCCGACAGCGGAACCAAGTTCCCGAAATGCGTCGAGGCCCGTGATCAAGGTGCCGTCAGGCATGCGTGCGTAAATCCCGGCCGTCAACTCGCACTGTGATCGGTCAAAGTTTCCTGCATCGAATTTCCGCGCCGCCATGTTCACCAGATGAACGCGGTTCCTGTGGTCCCGGCGTTTCAGAAACTGCGTGGTCCGCGTAAGAAACCTGCAATTGGCGTCATACAGGATGTCGATTGTGTTCGAAGGCTTCATGGAATTACTTTGGGGTCAACAGAAAGTATGAACAGGTTGGTGTTTCACTACGCGGGAACGGCACAGGGGGCAGTGTCACATTGATAGTCGAAGTACTTTCGCTCCTTAATCACATTGGCCACAGACTTCGGCACCATCTGTTCCCAGCTCGGATCGCAATCGCCGATTTTCCGAAGTACGTCTCGTGAAAAGATGCCTAAACAATCGGGGTTGAAGTTGTCCAGGTTGTTGATTCCGCCTCGATCCAGGAGGTATCCGTAAAGCCGCTGCAGTTCTGGCTTAATCGCGAGGTTGTCGCAGGTAGTGAGTTCGCCCGACTCCCGATCCATAAGCGGGTAGCAATAGATTTTCAGGTCATTTTTGAAGAGTCGCCCGAACGATTCAAGGATGCCTCCCTCCAGTGCGGTGTAGTACTTTTCGTCGAATAATTCACGGAGACTTCCGGCTCCCATCGTGATCGCGATTCTTTCCTTTGTGCATTGCGAGAGATAAGCAGCCAGCCGATAGTATTCAAAGTAGTCTGAGATCAGGACATTCATGCCGCAGGCCGCTATGACGTCTGCACGCGCCAGAAAGTCACGTCGATCGATTTCGCCCTCGGCTTTGAGGTTTCGCATCGTAATCTCCATGACTTGTGCCACGTCTTTTCCCTTGACATCCGGGAGCAGAGAGAACTTTTCATGCGCACAGCGAAGCATGTCGAGATTCACATGGCACACTGGGCGGAAGCTGCCGCGTTCCACGAGAATCGGCTTGCGATATAAAAATTCCGACGGCTGAAGCACAGCACCGTTGGCAGCGAACATCGCGGCACCGCTCAATCCAAGTTCCACCAGTTTGAGGCTCATGAGTCGGTTATCAACGCGTCGGAATGCGATGCCGGAGAACTCAATCATGTCGATTTCGATTCTCGACGTCGAAAGGCCGTCCAGCAGTGAATCGACAAGCACTTCCGGCTCGTGATTGAATGCGAACGCACCGTAGACCAGATTCACGCCAACGATCCCCAGAGCCTCCTGTTGCAGAGCTGTTTCTCCGTCACGCATCCGGACATGGATGATGATCTGGCTGTCCTCGTCGCGCGGATGAGCCTGAAATTTAATGCCCATCCAGCCATGGCATTCTGTGCCGCCCTTGTAGCCCTGAGCCGCCACGGTGTCGGCGAATGCAAAAAATGTACTGGTTTCACCGCGCGCTTCCCGCAGCCGTTCCAGATTCAGTCGATGCTCCTGATCCAGCATCGCCTCAAGTCGTTCGCGGCAGACATAGCGAGAGGCTCGGCCATAGATCGCATCGCTCACCTTCATGTCGTAGGCCGACATGCTCTTTGCGATCGTGCCGGCTCCCCCACCAACACGGAAAAACCACCGGACCACTTCCTGTCCGGCACCGATTTCCGCGAATGTCCCGTAACGCCGAGGATCCAGGTTGACGCTCAGTGCCTTCTGGTGCGTGTTCATTGTTTTGAGAGCGTGGGTGCCGGGAAGATGATGCTGCATATGCTTCTTTGCGTTGCTTTTTTTCTGGTGGAAGGTGACTTAGGCGTTTTTCAATGAGCGGCACGGCGCTAGCGGTCTGTTGATTTAGTGATTATTGGGGCTCAAAGTCATACTAAGGACAGGCGCAGAATTAGCTGTCGTCTTTCGGGCGTGGAGCACGTTTTTAACGTGCTCGGCACGATGGAATCGTGCCCCACTTATTTCTGTCTCAGTCCTAACCCGCAGCGCCAGCGAGGAATTCAGCCGTTTCTGCCTCGCTGGCGCTTCGGGTTGGTATTAAATCAACAGACCGCTCTCTAAGTCCACGCATTGCGTTGTGCGTCACCGCCATACCAGCCAATGCAGCCTGTGTGCCAAAGATGTACCGGACCAATCGAACCACGCGAATTCCTTGGTAATAGTGAACTTGGGTGCAGTCGGTCGTAGTATTGCACCGGACATGGCATGCATTCTGCGCAAATTCAGGGAGACGCTGCCTACAAATCCGGCAGAGTCTTGTCTCAGGATGGACTGTGTTGCGCCTTCGACTACGACAAACGAACTCGACTGAGTAGTTGTACCGAGTCACCGACCGTCAGTCTGACCGGGTCACCGATTCGTAGATCGCAGGCTTCGCCCGAAATCTGCAACGTCGAGCATTCAGACTTGGAATTCAGAATTGTCGCTCCGGTCGGGGCGTGAATGCGAACGTCCGACATGTCGCCACATACGATTGTGCCTGCATCAATTACGCACCATTCCAGTGTCGGGCGTGAGATGACCGTGGCAATGAGGCTGACACAAGGCGGAAGAGCGACGAGTGGAGTTTCGAACGCGAAATCGACAAACGGACTCACGACCAGACAACTGATCCGGACGTCCTGCAATAATGGCCTGCGTAGAGTCGATATTGAGACGACAATTTCACGGCATTCTGCGGAGACGTCGCGAATACTTCGCAGAGCATGCTCGGCGATCGTGACAATCTTAACCAGCTCTGCGTCCACGTCTGCTGGCTCATACTTCGCATCGGGATCATGGGCAGACGCAAAAACACCGACGACTCTTAAACCCGGCAATTGCGCCGCTGCCGTCCCGAGCAACGACGCATCCTGTCCGGGACGAACTCCCGCAGCCTGCCGCCCGATATCAACTTCGATCAGCACCTGAATCTCACAGCTGGACTGAACCGCACATTGCGACAGCAGCTCGGCGTGGCGGAAATGGTCGATGACAGCGACCATCACAGTCCTGTCAGCAATCCGTCGCAATCGCCCGAGCGATTCTGAATCGACGACGCGACCGGTGAGGATGATCTTTTCAAAACCGGCGTCCGCCAGATGCTCAGCATCGCGGACGGCAAAGCACGATGCGTGTTTCGTGACCGGCAGGATAAGGTCTCGCAGCAGACCAACCGGTACCAAATGAGTCACTGCTGCTGCCCACGAGAGATGGGAATCGACCGTGAGTTCATTCAACCGCCGCACATTCTCGGTGATCGCCACGGCTGAAAACGACAGGGCGGGGGTCATCACCTGGCAGACTCCACAATCGCTTTCAACGCTGCTGCCCGTGTCCTTCTTTCAGATGTTCCCCAGTCCGGGTGCAATGCATCGATCACGTTAAGTACCTTTGCGGCGTCCTTGAAGTTTTTCTTCTGAACAGCGATTGTGGCAAGTTGCAGGGATGCTTCAAGCCATTGATCATCACCGGATCGTGACCGTCTGAGCACCGATTGCCAGAAAGTCGCAGTTGATTCGGCGGACTTTGTGTCCGTCGATTTCAACCCAGTTCGAAGCTCCAGAATTAATGCCGTCGTCTGTAACTGAGCATCGGTGAGAGATTTCGATGTGAGTTCAACAATCACCGCATCGAACTGCTGAAAGTTGTCCGCAACTTTTGATGCGTTAAGCAACATCGGAAGTTGTTCAAGCCGGCGATCGACAGGCATTGTCGCTGAGTCGTTCTCACGCAGCAGGTCGAGTGCCAGGAATCCCAGCTGCGGGTCACCGGGGAGTCGATCACTCGTTTCACCTGCCTGATGAAGCAGGAATCCGGCAAGTTGGCGACGCTTTTCGCGCGACTGTCGCAACAGAACGTCACGAGAAACCTGCATGGCATCGAACCCGAGCAGTTGTCGACAGGCTGCAAGTGCCAGAATTGCATGACCATTGGCGATTGCGGCGGTGATCTGAGTCTGCTGCGCGTTGGGGATATCGGTTGCTTTGGCTTCCGCCACATCAGATGCTTTGAACGCAGTCAGCGCATCCAGCTGCACTTCGACGTCCGCTGCCAGTTTCGGCCAGTTGTCGGAAGCCGGCCAGCGACTTTGCAGCGAAAACATCAGCCTCTGAAGTTCCAGCACCGAACGATCCTGGATATCAAGGAAAGCAGGTGTCGCTGTTTCAGCGTGCTCTGCCAGCATTGTTTCAGCATGCAGTGCCCACACCTTGATCGCTGCAGTCAGCCGATCGGGATCAAAGGCCGTTGCGGTATCGTGCGAATCAAAGTTCACTTCAATCAGGATTTCACCGGCCTGCATGAGCAGCAGTGGGTCTTTGCTGGTAACGTCACTTGCCAGCTCGAGCAACTCACCTGCCGCAGCGACGGGATCTGTAGCGCGAATCAACATGGCTCGCCATTCACGAGCCTTCGCTGTCGTTGCCTCTTTGACGTATCTGGCAATATGCTGCTCCAGCGCCGTCCGATATGCTACTTCAAGTGTATTGCGGTTATCAATCGGGGCAGAATCTTCTGCGTCCCAACGACGTCCCATCGCGTAGATCCGCAGCAAGTCTGAGGCAGCTTCCTGCTCCCGATTTTCCGTTGTCCGGAACAGACCAACGGCGGAATCCAGATCTGCTTCTGCGGCTGGCCAATCGTTCAGGCGAATTGCCAGATCTCCGGCCTGCATCGACAAGGTGGCCGCGATCAGCGGACTGGTCCGTTCGAACGACGGCCGCATTTCCAGCAGCGATTTCCGCGCCGCCGCAAAGTCGCCTGCCGCAATCAGATCTGCAACGCTTTCTACGGCCGTGGCTGCTTCCGGACCGAACTTCTCCACATGGCTGAACCGCAACGCAATCCGTTCGCAACAGTCCCGCCACACACCTTTGGATCCGGTACTCACGCGACGATTGAGCAATTGGAATTCGTCTGCGGTTTTTTGCCTGAGATCCGGAGCGTCGAGCTGATGCAGCAGTTCGAACAGATTCAGCAACGACGCCAAACGCAATGTGCTGAGTTCCTCCGATCGCAGTGCCTGCTTTTCAAAATCCAGGCAAAGCTGCAACGCTTCCGACGGTTGATCGCGTCGCAACAAGCCTCGAATTTTCGCAGTTGCGACAGCGATCTGCTGAGCTTCATTTTCCGCCATCGATGTCAGTGATGTTACCAACAGGTCGAAGCCTTTGAAGTCTTTCCTGTCGAGTAGTGATTCGGCAAGCAGTCGCCGAGCCTGAAAACGAATCTCGTCGTCGCCGCTGGATTTCATCAGTTGCTCGGCCGCCGTTGACGCCTTCGTTCGTATGGAAGCATCCGCCGGATTCTGCCGCGCCTGCATCAGCAGCAGCTCCGCCACGACAAAACGGGTGCGATCACGAGCCGCTCGAGCCACGTCACTTTCGATGTCTTTCCGAATCTGCTCGATCTGCAGCAGCATGGCCTCCGCAAGCTGCAGTCCTTCAGTGATCGCCTGAGTTGCCAGAGGTTGCGGAGCGATCTTCGGCCCGAATTCGAAACACTTTTCATCGATCACGGCAATTGTGGAAAGAATTTCGATCTGTCGCACGCGAAGCAGCAGGTCCAGTTCCGCACGGGGACTTTCTTTGCGGACAAACTGCGTGATACTTTCCGCCGCATGCGTCAGAATCTGTGTTCTGCCTGGCTCCTGCAGTGTCCATGCGTGTTGCTCGCGACAATCCGCCAGCAGCATCTGCCACGCCGCGCGTTCGTCCGGAGTTCTGCCGCTTTCCGATTGCCGCACGCAGAATTGCTCGGCCAGATCAAAAAACTGTCGAGCCTGCAACTGCTGCACGAACTCCCGCTCGCCATCAGCAATTTCATCCGCCCGCGCAACTGCGAAAATCGCCTGCATAACAAGCGATATCAAGACAGGAGCTATAAGATATCTTTGCCGGAACGTCATGCTGATATCTTACGCGGGACTTACCGCAGAGTGTACTCCGATGTCACGGATGTGGGCCATGACAAGACAAGAAGCTGGACTCACCTCAGGTTCGTGAGCCACTACTATGATTTCTCTGTTGCCTTTTGCACCGGGCCCCGTTCGGAGCCAGAAACTGCGTGGGTGAAGGCTCCCGATCACGGGTTGATGTTGTTCGCTTCTTCATCGGCTTCCTCATCGGCTTCCTCATCGGCTTCCTCATCGGCTTCCTCATCTTCAGTCGCAGTACTGTAACCTACACCTGCCCCGCAGATTACGGCAATCAGATAAAAAAGTGGCTCAGCAGAATTTGTCTGGAAGACAGCATAGCCAATCAGTCCCATTGTCAATGGAACTGAAATCCCGGCAATCCAGTCCGCCGCGCCATTGAGCGTCTTCTTTTTCGATTCATCCCCTTCGGCATACCCAATCCCGAACCAGACCACAAACAGCGAGCACAGGACCCATACAGAATCGGTCCAAGCCTGGGCGAAGAGAATGAGTCCCATGACGGACAGCAGCACCATCAGCCTCGATGCAAAATCGCCCCAGGGAAATGGAGGGCGCAATGCTGTTGATTCAGTTGCAGCAGCTTTGGCATTTTGCGGAAGCACTGCAATCTCTTTTCGCAGCAGCACCGAAAGGCCCCAGGCTCCAATGGGCATCGTCAGAAACCAGGCGGGCGTGAGAGGGATCAGTAACGCCGCACATGCAGCAACGGCAAGCTTACCACGGTACCCGTGTCGAAGTGCGTTTGCGCCCAGCAATGCAAGCACAACGATCGGAAAACACAGGAACTGGCCTGTCAGCGCAATCTTGGCATTCACGACCTCCGACGAGGTACGGATCCGGTTGTCAAATACGTATGAATCGTCAAGGAAATACATCGACGATGCTGCGGCCGAAATGGCAAGAATTACTGCTCCGACGGTTAACCACCACGCCACGTTTGTCAAAGGATTCGGAATCCTGCGTTCACGCGGCTGTCGGCTCCGACGATCCACTGCGTACCTGAGTTCGATCCCCAGCAGACACAACAGGAGAAACAGGCAGCCCACAGTGACTATGAACGGCAATCGGTACTGCACGGTGTGTTCGATCCATGCCAGGGTGGCAGTTCCGACATTGTTCGAATAGCCGAGGACACCTTGCGGTATTTCGTTGGTCACTGGATCGCGGAAGACGGTAACCACCGAGTACTCAATGTTGGCACGCACTGCCATGGCGAGCGCCAAGGGAGCACTGCACAGTACCAGCCCGGTACAAGCTGCGGTCACGGTCGAGACTCGTCGCCCGAAAGCGATGCCACTCGACACCATCAGCATGCAGACAGCAATGCCGAAGAACATCCCTGCTGGCAGTTCCAGCGGAGAGAGTTCTCTGTAGAAAGCAGTGCCGGTTTTGTACTGAACGATTTGCGTCGCCTCCAATCCGCGCGTCGCGTCCGGATCGGTGACATAGACTTCAAACCAGGGAAAGAACACCATGGCACACGGGATCAGACTCAGCAACAGCATGAGCAGTCGCGGTCCGGTCGTGTTCTTCGATGACTGGTCATCTGGATCTAAGCCTGCGACCCACCGATACGCCGCCCGTCCTTCACGGCTGAGGAACGACGACAACGCAGGAGCGGTGCCCGTCAATTCTGGTTCTTCTGACGAACGGAACGAGGCGGCACTTGCAGAAGTTCCGTTGCCGACTTTTGCCCGAACGATTTCCGAGCCCAGGTGGCTCGCCTGCTGAAATCGTCGCTCCGGTTCGCGGGCCATGGCGCGCAGGACGATGGCGTCCAGTTTGGGATCTGAATCCGCCTTCTTCGATGGCGGATCAAAATGCCCGGCCGGGACCTGGCCGGTCAGCATCTCGTAGAACACCACACCCAGCGAATAAATGTCGGCTCGGTGATCGACCGAGTGAGATCCCTCCATTTGCTCCGGCGCCATGTAACGCGGAGTGCCCATGACCTGATGAGTTCCCGTCAATGTGAACTCGTCGGCGGACCGGGCCACAAGTTTGGCCAGGCCGAAGTCGGCGATCTTCACGCGACCTTTTGAATCGATGAGGATGTTTTCCGGCTTGATGTCCCGATGCACGACGCCTTCGTCATGCGCAAACTGCAACGCCTCACAGACCTGCGGCACGATCGCCAGAGCCTGATTCGATGGCAGGCGGTGACCGTCCATCAGTTGACGCAGATTTGCCCCGTCGACGTATTCCATCAGGAAGTAAAAGACTGGAGTCGACCCCGCTGCCGTCTTTCCATCGTCAGTAATGACCTCACCGAAATCATGCACCGCCACAATGTGCGGATGACTCAGCCGAGCCAGTGTCCGGGCTTCGCGATTAAACCGCTCAGCAAATGCCGGATCAGCGGCGGCTTCGGGGCGAATGATCTTCAGCGCAACCAAGCGATCCAGTTTCTTCTGCCGAGCCTTGTAAACGGCTCCCATGCCCCCATGCCCAAGCAGTCCCAGAATCTCCAGCTGCGGAAATAAGGGAGCCAGCGCAGCCGCAGACGGCGGGACAAATTTCGCCGTTCCCGGCGTGGTTGGAGAAAGAAAGCGATCCGGGCCGACCTCCGGTTCAGGCAACGCAAACGCCGCAGCCAGCAGGCACGACGGACAAAGTCCGGTCGGAGCGTCTTCAGGCAGTCTTTTTCCACACTTTGGACAGAGTTCAGGAACAGTCATCGCGGCAACCTCTTGACAGAAATGATGGGCTCTGAAGAGGACTTACGGAACCCGCAGCAAAGGTTACACGGATTTTCTGCGATCTCAACTGAAAGCAGGTTTCGTTTGAAAACCGGGTGCGTGAGGACCAGGAATTTGGGCTGAGTCTGTAGGCCGGACTAGTGCTCTGTCACGCATTCATTGATGGGTTGTGTGCCACTGGCTTTGCCAGTGCTCCCCATATGCAGGAAGCACTGGCAGAGCCAGTGGCACACATCAATACACGACTGACAGAGCACTAGCCTCTGGCATTGACCATCGCGATTTGCGAGTACGAAGCAGAAAACGTCACGCTTGCACGGCCTTTATCAGAGCGCGCAGTTCGTCTTCAACTTCCGATTCACAGGAGACTGTTTGAGCAATCTCGGCGAGCAGCAGTTCGCGGTATCGAGTTCTCATCCGATGCACGGCGACTTTGACGGCGGACTCAGTCATGCCGCATGCTGCTGCGATGGCGGCATGCTGTTCTTCCATGCCAAGACCGGTCAGGCTGCCGCGACACATCGCAAAAAACTGGTGCTTTCCCTTATGACGAAACTCATCTTCCAGCAGATGCAGCACTCGATCCAGCAGCGTAATTGCCCAACGCCTTTCAAACAGACTCTCCGGCGTGCGATCATCAATCGGTTCGATCCGACACTGTGATTCTGCCCGCTCCAGATCCAGGGACACCAGACTTAAATCTCCGCCTCGTTTCAGAGCGCGATCGTGATCACGTTCCTTCGACAGGAATCGCTTGAACGCCGTCAACAGGAAGGCGCGAAATCGACCGCGTTCCGGATCTGCACTCTTGAGATAGTTCTTCTCCAGCAGTTGAGCGAAGAATCCCTGTGTCACGTCACCTGCATCAGCGGTCGAATATCCTCGCCGCCGGGCAAACTCATACAATGGCAGCCAATACGCTTCGCACAGACCCGCTAAGGCTGCCTCGGCTGCAGCATCTGACCGATGCCCTGCAGCAATCACAATACCCCAGCAAGTCGTGGCAAAACCTGCGTTGTCGGATTGCTCATTCTGATTTGGATCTTTTCCCATGAGCTGAGCTTACCGGACCGCCGTCCTGGTTCCAACGTGAGTCACCGAACAGAGAGTTTCAACGAACAAAATGGCTCCGAACACGAAAGTGGCTGACGCCTGATGATTGCGCTTCGGCGAGCGACAGGGCGTCAGCCCTCCGAGACCACGGCGTCGAAACGCTCGGAGGGCTGACGCCCTGCCGCTCGCCTGCGCCTTTTTGAGCCCCGAATGTGGCGGCAAGTTGTCGCCACGGGCATGCAGCCGGAGGGACCGCTCCGTTTCCAAAATCTCACTCATCGACAACGCCTTCTGAAAAGTCGGCGGAACTAAACCTTTCTTACGAAAACAAAACTCTAAACGTGGGCTGAACAGACTGGACAACCTCATTCTTTACCGACGAGCCGGTCACGACTTCGGTTTGCGTTTTCGACCTTTCCCTTGATTGTCGTCAAACGTGGTCTTGTGGCGGAGCATGTGGTGGTAATGTTGCGCGAAGCGGTGGGCTTCGTCGCGGATGTATTGCAGCAGGCGGAGGCTGTAGGCGTGGCGGCTGAGGCGGAGGGGTTCGGAATCGCCGGGTACGTAAATTTCTTCTTCCCGTTTGGCGAGTGAGATCGTCGCAGGGGGAGCGATGTTCAGGACCGCGAAGGTTTCCATGACTGCGCTCAGTTGTCCTTTGCCTCCGTCGATCAGCAGCAGGTCCGGAAACGATTCCCCTTCCTGCGACAGTCTGCGAAATCGACGTGTGATCACTTCGCGCATGGAGGCAAAATCATCGATGCCTTCCACGGATTGAATTCTGTACCGCTTGTAGCCCGGCTTAAATGGAAGTCCATCGATAAACTGCACGAGGCTGGCGACCGTTTCGCTGCCTTGCAGATGAGCAATGTCCACGCCTTCAATCCGGCGTGGCAGTTCCGCCAGCTTCAGCACTTTCTTCAGGCCCGCCAGGCCTTTTTGCGGATCGACATAGAAAACCTCCGGCTGTGCATGACTTTCCAGATCGCCGCGTTCGCTGAGACTCTTCAGGGATGCAATCTCATCCCGGATGCGCGCTGCCTTTTCAAATTTCAATTCCTTTGATGCCAGCAGCATGGCGGTTTCCAGTTCTTTCATCAGACTGGCTTTACCGCCGTCCAGAAAAACGCGCAGGCGTCGAATGTCTTCGCGATAGTCTTCTTTCCTGATGCGCATGTTGCAGGGCGCGGTGCATTGATTGATGCTGGCCAGCAGACACGGTCGAAACCAGCGCCAGCGTTCGTCATTCTCTTCGATATCCAGCGTACAGGTGCGAAACCGGAAAATCCGCTGCAACACGGCAATCGTGCCTCGCAGTTGTCCGGCACTGGTGAACGGGCCGTACAGTTTGACGCCGGATGTTTCGGGTTGTCGAGTGAACTCAACGCGAGGAAAATCTTCGCGGGTCGTGATCTGCAGATAAGGAAACGTCTTATCGTCTTTCAGCTGTGCATTGAAGCGAGGCTGGATGTCCTTGATGAGTCTGGCTTCGATCAGCAGTGCATCGACTTCGCTGTCGGCATCGATATAGTCGATGTCTGCAATTTCGGGGATGAGCTTCGCGGTCCGCAGCTCGACTTCTGCGGCTTTTGTAAAGTAGCTTCCCGCACGGCTCCGCAGGTTCAAAGCCTTGCCGACGTAGATGACTCGCCCTTGAGCATCTTTCATCAGATACACGCCCGGCGTTGTGGGAAACCTGCGAACCTTTTCATGCGGCTGATCTGCAGTGCCCGAATCCGTGGGCGACGATTCATTGTCCGGCTGCGTGGCTTCTGTTTCTTCGCCGTCCATGAGAAAGTTTTCGTAGAAAATGGCCGAAGAACTCGTTGAATCGTCTCAGTTTGTGCAATGTATCCCTTGTTTCCTGATGTTCCAGCCTCAATTGTGGAACTTGGTTGTTTTCGCGTTGGCAAGGTATTGATTTCCGGATTCTTTTCCGTAGGGTTTAACGGTCGCTTAACCGTTTGGACAGGCGGTTTTGGGGTCGCGACACGGGGTTTTGACTATTGTTTCTTGAAAGGCTGGGAAATGAAATTGATTCGATCACTGAGTACGTTGGTATTGTTGGGGAGCGTGTCCTGGATGCTGGGATGCACAGCGGATGAAAACACATCCGGACCAGGTGCAGGCGGTGGGCCTGTCGGTTCCGGAGTCGCTGGCGGTGCTGTGGTACCGCGTTCGCATGAAGGTGAAGATGCGAACGCACACGACGGCGACACGCCAAAAACTGAAGCTCCGGCTGACGACGCTCCGAAAACTGAAGAGCCAAAAACTGAAGCTCCGGCTGACGACGCTCCGAAAACTGAAGAGCCAAAAACTGAAGCTCCGGCTGATGACGCTCCGAAAACTGAAGAGCCAAAAACTGAAGCTCCGGCTGACGACGCTCCGAAAACCGAAGAACCAAAAACTGAAGCTCCGGCTGATGACGCTCCGAAAACCGAAGAGCCAAAAACTGAAGAGCCAAAAACTGAAGCTCCGGCTGACGACGCTCCGAAGAGCGAGTAGCAATTCGGCGTTTGCGAAGCTTTCTTTGTAAACATAGATGCGCATGAAGGGCAACCTGTTTGTTCAGGTTGCCCTTTTGTGTTTGTCAACCAGTGTTGTTCTCAGGGATTTACTTTCCGGGAACTTTAATTCATCGACTGCTGGCAAGTGTACCGAGGCTGCGTCATACTCTGAGTGCTTTGTCAATGTTCCGTTTATGGGCTTCCCCTTGTTAAACGAGACTCTGTGGAAAAGAGAATGACGACTAGACCGCGATATCGCTGTGTTCCACTGTTTGGCCCACCAGGTGTCGGAAAAGGAACTCAGGGAAAAATTCTGTCCAATATCCCCGGCTTTTATCATCTGTCGGTCGGCGACGTGTTTCGCTCAATCGATATCGGTTCAGTGAACGGTCGCGAGGTCTACAAGCACATCTCCCGCGGTGAGCTGGTGCCGGATGAGCTGACAATTAAGATCTGGCGGACAGCCCTTGATGCGTATGTGGCGTTGTCATGGTTCAAGCCGCGCGAAGACCTGTTGATTTTGGACGGCATGCCGCGCAACGTTCGTCAGGTGGAGATGATTCGGGAACACCTGGAAATTCATGAAGTGATTTATCTGAAGTGTTCTGACGAAGAGGACATGATTCATCGAATTCGCCGCCGAGCGATTCGTGAAAATCGAACGGACGATGCGAATGAATCGATCATTCGTCATCGGTTCGACGTCTATCGGGAGGTTACAGCACCGGTGCTGCAACAGTACGATTCGGCCATTATCCATGAAGTGGATGCCAATGGGTCACCGTCGGAAGTCGTGCATTCGATTCTGGACTGCCTCATTCCTGTGCAAAACGAATTGTTCAAGGCAAACGTGCAGGACGAGGAATCGCTTGGATCCTGACTAGAACGCCCCTCATCAACGCCCCCCTCATCCGGGCTGTCGGCCACCTTCTCCCCTTGCCATGGGAGAAGGGACAGTTGATCTCAAAACTCAGGAGCATCGCTCGGAGGGCTGACGCCCTGCCGCTCGCCGGAGCAGGGGATGCCATGGACGGAGAGTGCTACACTTCGCAGATCCGTTTGAAGCGTTCCCAGGCATCGCTCCAGTCATCGGGATTTCTCGGATGAAATTCGGTGATGGATTCTGAGCGGCGGACGATATCGCGGATTTCGCGCAGCGACGAAACATCTCCGGTTGACATCGCCTGCACCAGCACGTTACCCAATGCGGTTGCTTCCACAGGACCGGCGATTACTGGAACACCGCACGCATCGGCAGTGAACTGATTCAGCAACGCATTCCTCGCGCCGCCACCGACGACATGCACGACTTTCACCGTGACACCGGTGAGTTCTTCCAGCCATGTGAGCACCATCCGATACTTCAGCGCGAGGCTTTCGAGAGCGCAGCGCACGAACTGCCCTTCGTCTTCCGGAACTGGTTGCCCGACTCGACGGCATTCGGCGGCAATGGCTTCCGTCATGTCTGTTGGACGCAGAAATCCCGGATGGTCCGGGTCAACAAGCGACCGAAACGGCGTCGCGCCAGCCGCCTTGCGTGTCAGTTCTGCATAATCTGCTTTTAGTCCTCGTTCTTCAAACGCGAGTTTACAGCGCTGCACCAGCCACAGTCCCATAATGTTCTTGAGGAGCCGGTAAGTGCCGTCAATCCCGCCTTCGTTTGTGACGTTCCGCATGAGCGCCTGATCAGTCAGGACTGCGTCCCGAACTTCGACACCCATCAGCGACCATGTGCCACTGCTGATGTAGGCCCAGTCCGGATTGCCGGTATGCGATGTCGGCACCGCAGCGACTGCCGAGCCGGTGTCATGAGTGGCGGGAGCGATGATTTTCACATCCTTCAGCCCGGTGAATTCAGCGACGTCGCGGCGCAGGCTTCCGAGCAGCGTGCCCGGCATGACAATTTCCGGAAACATCTCGGTGGGGATTTCCAGCTTACGCAGCAGGTCCACCGCCCAGCCTCGCGTCTTTGCATTCAGCATCTGCGTCGTCGTGGCATTGGTGAATTCGACCACCCGACTGCCGCTGAGGCACCAGTTGAAAAAGTCGGGGACCATCAGGAATTTTGTGGCCTGTTCAACAAGTTCGGGATCGCGTTCGCACATCGCCAGCAACTGATACAGCGAATTAATCTGCATGAACTGCAGTCCGGTCCGGGCAAAAATCTCCGCACGTGGTACGCGCTGCAAAGCTTTCGCCAACATTCCGTCGGTGCGTGAGTCGCGATAATTCCAGGGCTGTCCGAGGATTTCGTCGTTACGATTCAGCAGCACGAAATCGACGCCCCAGGTGTCAACTCCGATGGATGACACAGATGCACCATACTGCGTCCCCGCTTCGCGCAGGCCGTTCTGGATTTCGCTCCACAGGCCAATCAGATTCCAGCGAAGAGTCCCGCCGAGTCTCACAGGGCCGTTGCTGAATCGGTGGATCTCATGCAGTGAAACGTGCTTCCCGTCAAACCGACCCGCCATGACTCGGCCACTTTCGGCACCCAAATCGACCGCCAGATACGTCTTTTCTTTCATGTTCGAGTTCTCAATCTCGTTGGTTCAGGATTCGCCGTGAAGAAGAACGGGAATGATAGCGAGCAGACGCCTCACATGTAGCGCACGGGCATCAGAGACTCGTCCCGGACACCTGGTGCCTGGTGCTCTGTCAATCGTGGATTGATGTGTGCCACTGGCTCTGCCAGTACGCCCTGCAAATGCGGCGCACTGGCAGAGCCAGTGGCACACAACCCATCAATCCATCAGTGACAGAGAACTACAGCGGATCCGGGAGTGTGCGGTTTTCAGGATTTGTTCCGACCATGGCCGCCGGACTGGACCTGCAGAACCGGTTGAGCACGTTCACCGCTGCAAATGACAACGAGCAGGTTACTGATGAGCTGTTCGCGTTGGGAATCGCTCATGTGCAGTTCAGCAGCTCCCAGGCGGACCACTGCGTCTTTCACAATCTCAACAGCACCTTCGACGATGGTTTTTCGAGCATCGATCAGGGCCATGGCCTGCTGCCGCATGAGCATCGCCTGAGCAATCTCCGGAGCATACGTCAGATCGTTCAGACGGACGTTGAGGACTAGAATCCCCGCCGCGTTCACCGCCGTCTGAAGTTCGTTGATAAACGACTTTGTGACGACATCGCTTTCATGCTTCAGGCACGGTTCCGAGACATCGGCGGATTCATAAGGAAACTGTGAACTGCAGCGTTTGATCACAGCACTGGCCTGATCTTCGATGAACTTGCGATAGTTCTCGACTTCCAACGCGGCTTTGTACGAGTCTTCGACTCGATAAACCACAATCGCGCTGATCTGAATGGGGTTGCCATTTCGTTCCAGCACAGTGGTGACTGCGATATCGTGCGTCATGTCGCGCGTCGGAATGCGATGCAGGGCTCGTCCGACTGGATGAATCCAGCAGATCCCTTGTTTCCGCAGCGTAGTCACGAACTTGCCGAATCGCAGCACCACGATTTCTTCGCGCGGATTGACGATCACAAATCCAAACAGCAGCACCACGCCGAATGTCATGACCGTCACCAGAACCACCAGAAACATCTCCAGGAATCCCTGGTTCTGTCTCATTTCATTTTCGTCAATCGTCTTCATGGCCCTCACCTTTCGTCGTTGAGAATCGTTGAACTTTGGGTTCCAGAGAGCACGAACGCAGATCCTCGGGGGCCGGATTATTGAATTTTGGTGAGATTTGGCAGATGGTTGGTTGTCGCCTGGAAATTACCTGCATTCACGATGACGACGATGACCATGATCTGACTCGCAGTCACATTCACAGTCATCCTCGCAGAGACAGCAACTGTTGCAGCGAGGGTCGGGCATCCGGGCGAAGTAAGCGGGGCCGTACTTCGAAGGTTCGTCTGCCAGCGTGTAGGGCTCATATTCCATGCGATAACCGTCGCCGGGATTGGCGAACAGGTGTCCAAATCCGCGCGGACGGAATGGATCCGGGGCGCAGCGCTGGTATTTGGTGAGGGTTGCAGCGCGCGGCCGATACCATGACGTGTATCTGTCAAAAGGCATCGAAAAATGATGGAACCCGTTTCCTGCAGAACCTGGTGCTCCCAGATCCGGATTCGATCGGTTCTGAGCGAACCCGTTGAAGGAATCTTGCGGCATCGCCGCGTCTCCGGTTCGGATCGGAGCAAATTTCCGAAGCGAGTACTTGCTCGGTATGAGTGACTGAGCGGGACTCTGAGGCGACACAGCTGGACCGCGATAAACGCCCGGTACAGGTGGCTGATCATTGACCGGCGGTTGCGCGATACAACTCAGTTGCCCGATCAGCAGTGCGAGTACAAAAACAGGCACTGGAATGTTGCGCTTCATGGTTGTCATCCTGACAAGGTGAATCCGGATGCGAAGGGAGAACGTGCAGGCAGCCTCTCGCACTGTTGTTTTCGGCTGATCGTAACTTTCTCTCCGCAGGGATTTGGGTGAGGAACGTGCCAAAGTTGCATCGCAGTCCGGATTGTCTCAAAATTTGGGTTGTGACAGCTCTGCGGTTGGGCTAAGACAGGAAATCGCGGGTATTCCTGCAATTTCTGCCACCATCGACTGCCGCCCTGTCATCAGGGTTTTCGCATTCCGATCTGTCGTGTAACGGCATTCAGTAGAAATTTTTTGGGAGTGTAAACGGATCCAAGGTTTCAATTCACCTGGCAAGTGACTAGACTCCGGGCGGAACGAAAGCTGGGTAGACAAGGCGATTTTCAGCCCGTGGGTTCAGGTTTGAAGATTGACTTGGGTGACGCTACGTATCTTTCCGATTCCGTCGTTGGAGATTGTCCGGCGTTTAAAAAGTTACCCGATGAAATCGCCCGCGAGTGAAAAGACTTCTGTCACGATTGATGATGAAGTCTCAATTGATGCAAGGAAGGTTCGAGACGAATTGCAGCCAACCTTTTCTGAGCGTCCTGATCAGGGCTTGTCGTTCCGTCGGTCGAAGCGGGTCCAGAGACTCACAGGTTTCGGGATCCGATCGATCGGATCGTACGTGCCGTCGCGCGTCGTGACAAACGAAGAACTTGAGGCCCGATACGGCTTTGAACCTGGCTGGATCGAACGCAGAACGGGAATTCTGCAACGGCGGTTTGCCGATGAATCAGAATCCACAAGCGACCTTGCTGTGGAAGCGGCGCGGCGGGCTATGGCGGCGGCCCATGTTTCGGCGTCCGACATCGACCTGTTGATTGTCGGTACTTTTACGCCGGACTTCACATGTCCCTCGACTGCCTGTCTGGTTCAAAACAAGCTGAAGCTCGACGCCCCCGCGATGGACCTGCAGGCTGCGTGTTCGGGATTCATGTATGCGCTGGCCACCGGGGCGCAGTTCATTGCCACAGGAAACTCGCGACTGGCACTCATCATCGGTGCCGATGTCAATAGCCGAATTGTGCAGCCTGACGATCAGCGTGTTGCACCGTTGTTTGGTGACGGTGCAGGAGCTGTGATCCTTGAACCCGGCGATGCCGACCAGGGGCTGGTTTGCTATCAGCTTGGCGCCGATGGTGCCGGCGGCGGGATGCTCGACCGACCTGCCGGTGGTGCGACGTTGCCACTGACGCCTGAACTTGTGGCGGCGGGCCAGCATTTCCTGAAAATGGATGGCCGCAATGTGTTCAAATGGGCGATCGAAGCTGTGACGCAATCAATTGAAGTCGTGCTGGAGAACGCAGGCGTAACAACTGATGAGGTGAGCCTCTTTGTGCTGCATCAGGCCAACATCCGCATCATTGATCATGCGATGAAGGTGCTGAAGATTCCGCGATTCAAGGTTTACAATAACCTGGACCGTGTCGGCAACACGTCAGCCGCGTCCATTCCACTTGCGCTGGACGAAGCGCGCCGTGAGGGTCGGATCAATCGCGGCGACCTTGTGGTGATGTGCGGCTTTGGAGCGGGCCTGACGTGGGGAACCAGCCTATTTCGCTGGTAGTGCCTGGGCGACCGGCGTGGCCTCTTCGTCGTAGAAGAAGTTGGCCATCAGGTGCTCGGAACAGAACAACAGAATGACCAGTCCCATGAGGACCGGAAAGACTTCAATCCCCAGGCGACCCATACGCACTGCGCGTTGCAATTCCTGAGCATCATGCACGATGGCGACATTGCTCCCAGCCAGCATCGCATTCAACTGATCGTCGCGAATTTTTTCCAGATTGCTTTCGTCATCTCGCAAATTGACAGCAAACGCGGCATCAAACAGACTGCGAGAATCGAATGGTTTCAGTCGATAATGACCGGCGTCTGTGGCATCCGTCAGCAGCACAGATGATTCGTCGGCCAGCATCGATCCGCGAGTTTGCCTCAGGCCGGGGCGACGCAGCAGGTACTGATCGAACCGCTGGCTGGCAGGTACTGGAATGACGATGGATTCGCCTGCTATGTAGTTACGTTTCTCGCTGTTTGCTCCTGTCAGATGTTGCAGGATTTTGTCTGTCAGCATCAGAAACGACCAGTTATCGACAACGAAGTTATTCCATTGGCTTCCACCGTCCCGCAAATTGTCCATCGCCGACATAAACATCAGACAGCGTCCCTGCCCGATCGTGCGTTCCATAAGTGCCGGTCGATCACCCGGTCCTGTAAATCCCAGCAGTGTCGTTGACGACGGGTCTGCATCCACAGCCCAGCAGCGATCGAATGCTGCGCGCGACAATTCGACTCGCGCGGATTCGTCCTGAGAGAACTCACGCGTCAACGGGTGCTGCTCGGTGATCAGTTTCAGCTGCCCCGGTTCTGTATTGAAATTGACAAAACGCAGCGGCGTTCCGGGAAGCAGGTCTTTTGCGGAATTCACCATCCATGCACCCGGCTGAATCCTGTTGGAACCGGCTACGACAAATACGCCGCCCCCAGCGTTCGCAAAATTCCACAGACTCTCCCACAGTCGTTCTTCCGGGCGCTGGCAATTCACGAGCATCACGACATCAAAATTTGACAACGTCTCCTGCCCGGCCTGAGCCGTCGTCACACTTTTGCATTCGCAGTACTTGATTCCCTGCTGCTCCAGTTGAATGGGTTGCAGAGCGTTTCGCAGATAAAGACTTTCTTCCAGCCGATCGGCGATCAGCAGCACACTGGGTTTTGTGCGAACTCCGCATGTGAACGCACGGACGTTATCTTCCGGCAGTGGATCTTCGGACGACAGACGTACAATGCCTTCCACAAAAGGCAGCGTGCCCGTCACCCGCAGCGTCGTCTGAACCTGTGCCGCACCGTTTTCAATCTTTACGATTTGCGGTGCACCAGTGGGAGTCTCGACGCCGTTCTCCAGAAGTAACGTCTCCACTTTCATCAACGTCGGTCCTCCCGCCGTGGATGACACGGTCATCGTCATCAACAGGTCTCGCCCGGCAACGCTGGTTTCTTCCGACAAAGTCAGGTGCGAGATCGCCGCATTGATCGGCTGCGGGACCGCAACGTCCACCAGATAGACCTGCAGCCAGTTGGCCGCCTTGAGCGCATCGGAGAGTCCGCTTCCATCGGGTTCACGCCAGGCGGTCTTTGAAAAATCCGTCAGCACGTAGATTTCGCGTGCGTGAGTATCGGAACCGCCGCCAGTCCCCAGTCGCTCCTGGTCCTGCGTGCGGTCATCGATTTGAAACTGAATCGCAGCTTTTAGACGGCGATTGATCGGTTCCGGAACAGTTGTCGTTTCCAGCGTGTCCAGACGAGCGGCGGCTCCGGCAAGATCGGCCTGGAAGACAATATCGTCGTCGGCGTTCAGGCCGGAGATTGCCGCGCGACTTCCCGCAGGAAAACGCCCCAGATGTTCGCGAATCACCGTGCGGGCCTGTTCGAGCCGAGTCTTGTTCTCCAGACGATAATTCATGCTGACACTGGTATCGACCAGAAACACCGCCGCGATGGGAACGTCTTCGGTTGCCTCATTTCGTGGTGCAGAAAGTTCTGCCCGGACCCGCAGTCCCCAGGGAATCCCAACCGCGATCATCGCGGCCAGGGTGCCAAGCACAACACACCATAATCGCAGTCTGCCGCGACGATCTTTGTGATCAAACGACGCCATGTCTTGCTTTGCTGAGCGTTGTGTGAGCCAGAAATACGCAGCGATACTGGCCGCTGCTGTCAGAGCCAGGATCATCCATTCCCACCATCGCAAACCGTACCGTGCGGCTGGCAGCGATGGTCTGGCAATCGCCAGCACGAGCACGGCAATCAACAACGATCGCAGGATGAGCAACAACAAATGCCGCAACTGCATCCGCCGCGAATTGGAAATCCTGCGGGTCTTCAAAAGTCGCAACGCCGGAAACTCGATGCGTTTCGGTTTCGCGCGCATGACCATGTGGAGGATCACCGGCAACGCAGCCAGGCCGAGGCCAAAGAGCAGGCTGGCATTGATTAACGACATGCGGCGGGTTCCCTGACAATCGGAGCCTGGTCACGGTCCATCGAGAATCGACCGTGTTCCAGAAAACACTGTATCGCCGCAGTCGCTGTTTCGTCGCTCATCAGAATCGAATGGATTTTCGGGATTCGCAAAAAGTCAGTGGCCCCAGCCAGCCTGGTGCTGGCGATCGTCACTGTCCCGTCATCGTCACCGGGAAGCAGCGGGTTGAAACCTCGCTCGTCGCCCTTGCCGCCGGCGATGATTCCGAACTCGAAATCGGGTGTCGGCAGCGAGCCGATTGTCCCATTCGGATCCGTGACCAATTCCTGCCCGGCCGGACCATAGACGGTCTGAAAAATCAGGTTTCGCTTCAGCATATCCGCCAGTTCCGCACCGCTGTTCGGCGTGCCAAGCATGACCATGCGGTGAATGCGGGGATCTCGATGATCCTGCAGATAACGACGCACGACCAGTCCACCCATGCTGTGAACCACAAAACTGATTCTTGAAACGTCGGTCAGCGATTCAATCAGGGAATGCAGATAGCCAGCCGCCTGTTGGATCGGGACGCGCGTACTTGGATATTCAAATGGGACATGGACATACCCGTCCTTCGGCATGGCATTGAGAATTGGTCGCATGGATCTGGAAGTCCGACCGATGCCGTGCAGATAGATCACGGCGTGCCCCGTATCCGGATGCAGATCGTTTGCCGCTTGAATCTGCTTCAGCGTTTTTTGGCAGTCTTCGATTGTGCCCGATTGATACCGCCGGTTGTTTTTGTCGAGTAGCCTGAAATGTCCGGTGAATACGTGCCGCTGAATTCTGTACCCCTGAAAGTAGCACACATCGCCCCAGAACTGCATCCCTCCCAGCGTCAGTGCTCCCGGTTGAGGTATCTCAGCATCTGTCATTTCCGCATCCTCAACTTTCTCACCGATTGAATCCAGATCCGAATCATCAGCCTGACTGCGACGCAGACCGCAGATGATCCCGACGCTGAATGCGAACGCAAGTCGTTCAATGATATCACGTCTGCTCGTCATTTCGCACTCCAATCATTGCAATCCACTGCATTGGCATACGCAGTGGATGACCATCCTTCGCTCCAGAGAGTCGCAGTGCAGATTGTACAGCGTGTGGTAAGACGATTCCATAGCGACGGCAGCGGACGGGCGCGTGAAAACTCGGAGGGCTGACGCCCTGCCGCTCGCCAAAGGCGAGCGGCAGGGCGTCAGCCCTCCGAGTGCGATTCGTGTTTCGTACTTTCCCTCCAGAGAGTCGCAGTGAAAATTGCACAGCATCTGGTAAGACGATTCCACAGCGACGGCAGCGGACGCACGCGTGATTACTCGGAGGGCTGACGCCCTGCCGCTCGCCGGGTGCTCGCCTTTGGCGAGCGGCAGGGCGTCAGCCCTCCGAGTGCGATTCGTGCTTCCTACTTTCGCTCCAGAGAGTCGCAGTGCAAATTGCACAGCATGTGGTAAGACAATTCCACAGCGACGGCAGCGGACGGGCGCGTGAAAACTCGGAGGGCTGACGCCCTGCCGCTCGCCGTCCCATCGGGAATGAATCACATTCAAACCGGTTTCGGATGGACCTGCAGTTCCACCACTGGCAATGTTTCGCTTTCCGTCTTGTAGCGAGCATCGTATTCATCCATCATCATGGATGGACAAACTTCGTGCTCATTGCATGTCTTGCAGACAAGCCGGATGAGGTCCGAGCCTGCCATTTTGAGCTGATGAGTTTCACACAGGTCGTAGAGTTGTTTCAGGTGAGTGCAGACCATGTGAAGATTCCTTTAGACATTCTCGGAAAATCAGACAACCATTATGATCAGTGTTCGAGAACGATTGTCGGTGCCGTTACTGCGGAAGCAGTTTACCACGCTTGTCTTCTGAAATCATGCTTGAAAATTGCATGTTAAATTGGATTGCACCATGATCTCAGCCACATCAGCGTGAGCAGGAATGTGGAAATCCGAAAAGAAATATCGCCGACCGTCGATGTGAAACTGGGGTGTCAGGGGGCTGTTTTCTGGTTCCGTAATGTGCTGAAGGTCTGCCGGTCGAGGCAAATTGCTTTGCTTCCGACATCCTGGCACAGCCGGAATGAGTATGCCGACTGTGCCGCGAAAGCCGATGGTAGCTTGCAGATACGCATTCTGGAGTTGAATGTGGGGCATGTGTTGCCATGGATGGTGACGGGCTTCCTCTGAAACTCTACTCCAGGACGAGACGAAATGGTCAGCCGATCAGCTGAATCGCAGGATGCGACCTGGCTGAGTGGCTCCATTTCAATTTCTTGCCGCAGTGACTTCGAATTGAAGACAGTGCGGTACGTCAGAATGGATTCTGATACAAAGGAACAAGACGACATGAAGTCGCCATCTCGCTCAATTTTCCGTGCCACCTGCTTCGTACTCGCCCTTCCCATCTTCTTTGTGGATGTCCAGGCTCAGTTGGTTCCCGGAACGGGAATGAAGTTGCAGCAGGTGGGCGACGATTTTGAAGATGAGAAATGGGAATGGGTTCCGAATGGCAACAAAGCCAGCAAGGAACAGGATGAACAGGTTCGTTCTCCAACGGGATTCTCGAACAACCAACGCTGGTTCGAAAGTCCCAAACGTGGAATGCCGGACCATATCGTGCGGGTGGCAACTCCCGCAGGCGGCATTTCTGGAAGCACCGGGGCGCTAAAAATTCAGACGCTGAATTCCGGCGTTCCCGGTCAAAACAGCCATCAGATGGAGCAGGACGATCTGGTGATGTCGTGTACATCCAGGATCGGGGCGATTGCCGTGAGTCGCAATCCGAGTTGCACTTGCCGCATCTATCTGCCGCCGTTCGACAAATGGGAAAATCGTTCCGGGACTCACTTTGGTTACCGCATCGATACAAAGACCACAATCACCGAGAAAAAGAAGAAATTTCTGTTTTCAACGACCAGCCGAAAACAGGAAGAGTTCTGGCCAGGCTACTTCATCGAATTCCACAGCAGTCACGACGGTCGCTTTCCGGCGGACGAGGCCATGCTGCTGATTCGTGGTGACCATCTGGGCCATGAAGTCAAGAGCCTGAAGCTGTCTCCCGGATGGTGGACGCTTGGGATGTCAGTTTCCGGCGATGGACAGGTGCATTTCTACGGCAAACAGGGCGTCAACGACCTCACCTCGCACGACCACTTGTATTCCAGTTTTCCATACGGCTACAAAGCCGAATACTTTGCGACTCATTTCTTTAACAGCTGCAACATGAACGACGGCAAGACATGGTCAACACCCATCATTATTGATGACCCTGCTGTATTCTCGATGCGATAACCGCTGTTGGATGCCACCAGTTGACCTGTCTCCACGCCACAGGTTGATGCACGATGCGAGGAGCTTGTCCGAAAATCTGAAGCGATCGTACCATAGTTACTCCTCAACTATGTGACGACCCGATGTTCCGGGGTTGGTATGTGAAAACATGCCAGCCCCGGTTCTCTGTCACACGCGGTCGGCAATCCTTATGGTTTGTTTGCCACGATCCAGGCCGTCACCATTTCAGCCAGCACATCCAGCGGGACTGCACCGTTTTTCAGCACGACATCGTGGAACTCACGCACATCGAAGCGGCTCCCGAGCTCTAGTTCGCACCGGCCGCGTAGCTCCTGGATTTTCAGCTCGCCGATCTTGTACGCCAGCGCTTGTCCGGGCCACGCGATGTACCGATCAATTTCGTTTTCAATGTCCAGCATCGATTTGGCCGTATTGCCTGCGAAGTAGTCGATCGCTTCCTGACGGCTCCATTTCAAACTATGCATGCCGGTATCCACAACCAGCCTCACGGCACGCCACATTTCATAAGTCAGCTGCCCGAAACGTGAATACGGATCACGATAGAGTCCCAGCTCGCTGCCCAGTTTTTCCGTGTACAATGCCCACCCTTCGACGAAGGCCGTTTGACCTCCGTAACGACGAAACTCCGGGACATCCGTCAGTTCCATCGACAACGCAATCTGCAGGTGATGGCCTGGTACGGATTCGTGCAGCGACAGCGCATCGATTTCATATTTCGGACGGGTTTCAGGGCGGTACAGATTCACAAAATAGCTCCCCGGACGAGTTCCATCGGCTGCAGGAGGCCGATAGTAAGCCGTGGTCGTATCAGGTGCCATCTGATCCGGAATCGGTCGGATGTCGTACGCGGACTTTGGCAGCTTCAGAAAAAGTTTCGGCAGATTGGGATTGATGCGATCACAGCATTCGCGATACGCCTGCAGAAGTTCTTCCGGTGTGTCGAAATAGAATTGCCTGTCAGTACGCAGGTGAATCAGGAATTCCTGAAACGAGCCTTGAAATCCTACCTCGTTCTGAATGGCATCCATTTCACTGCGAATGCGTTTCACTTCCGCGAGTCCGATGTCGTGAATCTCCTGCGGCGTGAGATTGGTGGTCGTGAATCGGCGTGCCAGTTCTGCATACATCGTCTGGCCATCGGGACGTTGCCAGCAACCGACTTCATCAAAGCACGCGGGAAGATATTCTTTCTCAACAAACTCCAAAAACGTGCGATACGACGGCAGGATGCAGGATTCGATCGCCGCCGCCGCATCTGTCCTCAGGCGATTCTTCTCCGCGTCCGTCAGTTCGACGGTAAACGTGCGGAACGGCTTGTAGTACGGACTATCCTGAGGCTGTTCAACCAGTTGTTTTCGGATCTGTGCGGGGACACGCTGCATCACGATTTTAGGATGCAACATCCGTTCGTGGATTCCCTGCTGCATCAATGCCATCGTGCGGGCCGTGTAGACCGGGAAGGCTTTTAGCCTCGCGATCCAGTCTTCGTAGTCCCGTAACGTATCAAACGGCAGCACATCCGCAGTTGTGTCTTTGTCCTGAATCCCGCCCCGTTGATTGATGGGAAGCAGATGCAGTTGAAATCTCTGTTCGCTGATGTCGGCTTCGTACTGATATTCAAAAAGTCGAGCATTCAACCTGTCGGCGGCGGTCAATGTCGATCTGTCCAGCGCCTTCATGGCGGACAATACCTGCCGCGTTTTCGTCTGCGAGGCACGAATTGCAGTCAACGAAGTATCTGGCCAGAACTTGTTGTGGCGTCGATCGCCCAGCTGCGATGCCTGAGTCGGATTCTCCTTCAACGTCCGCTGCCACTCTTCGTCAAAGAGCCGATGCAACTCGGTCGCTGCGTCCGCAGGGCTCTTCACTGTGGCGGTTGAAGAAACCACAACCTGAAATGCATGGGCTGCATTCGGCGTGTCCAGGAGAACCCACAGACAAAGAATTCCGACTTTCAGCACATAAAAGATTCGCATGAACGTTTTCCGTCGGTAAAGACATTTTAACGCTCATGATTGCATCTATTGCTTTGCATTGCCATCGGGTTTTGTCCAGATGGTAAGGCGGACTTTCATGCCTTTTTTCAGCGGCGTGCCCGCTGGGGGATCCTGAGACTTCACAGTAAAGACATCTTCGTCGTTTTTCGCAGCCGGTCCAGCTTCCAAAATGATGTTGTTGGCTTCCTTATCGTCCTTGACTCGTTTCAGCCCCTGGCGTTCCAGTTGAATCACGGCATCATAATGCAACATGCCCCGGACGTTGACGAGTGCGGGATTTGCCTGCTTCGGCGGCACGACGGATTTGGGATCAGGTTGCGATCCTGGATCTGCCGGATCGTTTTCAACGATTGGAGCGGCCTGTCCGCCGTCCTGTACGTTGACGTTAAAACCACGCAGATCTGGTGTAAATCGTGTCTTTGGGTTCTGTTCGTCAAACCAGCGGTCAATAAATTTGTTCTCATTCACTTTCAGGTTTGAAAAACTATACACCGTGATTTTTGTACCCGCTGGATCGACCAGTTGAACTGCGTCCGGAAGAAATGTATTCAGATTGAGGATCACGTCGGCACTGGCCCAATTGTGCGCATCCTGAGGAAGCCGCGGAAGAATGTGCAGAGAGGCGCGTCCCGTTGCGGGATCAATCGGACGCATCAGAGATATGGCGAACCGGCGTTTTGCCTTCTCCGGGGGCATACCAAACAGAAATGGCAGCGGGCTGTCCATGATCTGCTTGCCCTGCATATTTGCCGGCAATTGAGCAACACGCGCTTGTTTCTGGGCGACATCCATTTCGAAGATGCGCAGACCATCGCAGGACCAGCATTCTTCCTGATCCGGTTTCAAATCGAATGGCTTGCCGTCTGCCCGTTTTTTCGTCGGCACTTCTCCACTGGCACGCTTTTCAAGCAGCTCTGCTGAAATCTCAACGGGCGTAATATTGATGCGGCCTTTATCGGGTCGCTCGAAGAAAAATCGCCCCTGTGAGAGCTTTTCCACTTCGTTGATCGTGTCGTAAACGCGTCGCAGATGTCCGCCTTCCAGGCGTTTAATGTTGTCACTCGCAACCGCCCAGTCGCGGAGCAACTGCTCAAGCTCTGGTGGCAGCGGCTTGACATCCTGATTCAAATGATCGTTCTTGAATTCTATCTGCGCGCGGGCCGGCGCATCGTCCACCTGCTGCGCCCGGGAGACCGGTGTCACAGGGCGTTTGCCGGGTGATTTTGATTGCGACTGGACAGCAGATGAACAGCAGCAGACAGTAACGGCAGTAATGGCAGCGATGAAGCGCACCATCGGACTCCTTCCGATGAGAGAACATGTCTGCTCCCATGAGCAGAATCGTGGTCAAACACGCTGACTGAAGATGACTCAAAGGCCCCGGCTTCCTGCCGAATCCTTAGCGTCCGGATCACATTTGACGACAAGCCTGGGCTTGCCCGCAATGAGTCCGCCTCAGCGAGGACAGCCTTATAGCGGTTTCGACAAAATGACTCCAGA
Source organism: Candidatus Kuenenia stuttgartensis (assembly GCA_945861465.1). GTDB lineage: Bacteria > Planctomycetota > Planctomycetia > Planctomycetales > Planctomycetaceae > SXXK01. The sequence goes on along the minus strand of CAMAVB010000035.1, from coordinate 7,796 downwards.
CCGGTTTTGTCCTGTTTTTTCAGACGATCCGCCGGGCTGAATATCCCTGCGAGATTCATTCTGAACTTCTCAGTTCAGCACGAGCGAAAGCATCAACAGCATTTTTTGGACGTCAACCCCGACTTGTTCAGTTTTGCAAAAATCAACGCCCGTGAAGAAACGAAATGCGGCGATTTCTGCCGCATTGCTCAGCCCTTAGGCCTGAGACAGAAATAAGTGGGGCATGATTTCATCGTGCCAGGCACGTTATAAACGTGCCCCTAGTGGGGCATGATTTCATCGTGCCAGGCACGTTATAAACGTGCCCCACGTCAAGAAGACGGCAGTGATTTCTGCGTCGGCCCTTATCTCACGCGCACACGATAATCATAGCTGCCGTTTCTATAGACGTTCAAATGGCTATGAACCCTGTGGCCGTAACCGTAGACCGGTGCGGCATAAACCGGTGCCGCGTACATTGGTGCTGCGTACATTGGCGCGGGAGCGTAGTATGCCGGCACCATCGGAACGAGCGGAGCGTAGTAGCTCGAAGCATAAGTGACAGTCGTCACTGGCACTTGCGTCACTGCGTAGGTCATGGTCGGAACAACATAAGCCGGCTGGTAATAAGCCGACTGGTACGCCACGACGGGTACAACAATCACGGGCCGAGGATGATGAAAGAAGTGTCCGGCGTTCGTAGTTCCCATTGCGCCTGCAAATGCCAGCATACAGAAGATCAAATGTCGAGCCATGGTTCTTGTCCTCAGTCGAAGTCGAAGTCGGTCCCTTGCCGCCCAATCACGCCGAACATCCCAACACAGGAAGGCCGACGGGAAGAGATAATCCAGGTAGTTCCCGCAGATTATATCGTTTGGGGCGATGCACGGAAGCGAACAACGAGTTTCACCGTGCTACTTTTCAGGATTGGACATTCGCAGCACTGATTGACCTTTCGGAAGGTCAAAACATGCCAGCCAGCCGTCGTTCGTCTTGCAGCAGGTTCCTGCGGTTAACTGCCGACGTTCGGGAATGCTGCGGAGCAGGATGTCGGAGTTTTTGTGCTGCAGTCGGATCGAGGTGGCCTCGGCACCAGGCAGCAGGAGTGTGAAATCCGGCGACGAGAAGGGAGCAACGAACGAGATGTCGTTGTTAATGCGTATCATCGTCGTCAATTCTTTAGCGGCCCAGTAGCGTGAGATCTGGCTGAGTTTCATCCAATGCAGATTGTCAAAACGCTGGTGGAGACGATCAACCACAGTCTGAAAGACTTTGAACCCGTGTTCCGTGCCGTTGTAATACATGCCCGGCCAGTGACAGACCATAATCGCCGGTTCCTGCTTTTCAATGACATCGACCATGCGACCGGAACTCAGATCCGCCGTGATGAACTGGTCCGGACTGCCGGGTTCTGCGCCGTCCCAGCCTCCGAACCAGTCGCCCGTACAGCCGATAATCGACACGACGCATTCGGGATCGTTGCCGTCCAATCCCCTCGCATACTCCACGCGCGGCACGACACTGCGATCGTCGGTGTACAGAAACTTGAAGTAATGAGGAATCTCCGAACCGTAAACATGGCGGACGGATTGGAGTGTCGCTTGCGCCAGTTCCGGGACGACTTTGCCTGCGAAGCCACCCGGGGTTGTGATGCCGTCGCATGGTAATCCGGCGTTCTTCAGAATCTGCAGCGAATACGTCAGGTAATCAGCCAGTTGATCCACCGATTTACCATCCGTCCACTGCCAGTTTTCCATCCATTCAGGCCCACGTTCGGGGAAGGGGCGTCCGGTCTTTGTATCGATGACACGAGTGTGCGTTGCCATTTCCGGGTGAATGTCCCAGTTGGGTAACATCAATTCCCGCACAAGCTGGAGACTGTCTTCCAGTTGTCGATGACTCCAACCTGGCAGTTCACGGTCAACCCAGCCTACGCAGGCAGGTTGGGGCACGATGCTGTATTTACCTCGCACACCCCGCTCAGCACACCATTCGCCGAAGCGACGTACAAAGCTGTCTGGTATCTCGCGCGGCCATGTGGCCCACGGCTTTTGATAGTCCAGTCGCTGCGGCCAGGTTTCTGAAAACTGCGGCATCGCGAAGTACGCCAGGTTCACCAGACATGTGGAATCATCAATGATAAACGAGACCGGCACGCGGTCTCGCGGATTGACGACTCGGACACTGGCATCCTGTTCCGGTCGCTCTCCATTCAGCTGAGCCGCTTCAACCGCCCACCAGGCCGTCGATGCCACTACTGCCGCTGTCGTCTGCAAAAATTGTCGTCGCGATGTGTCATTCATGAATTGGACTCCTGATATACCGCGCGTCGTTGAGGATGGCACAATCGTTTAACCGCGTGGGCAACGCCCCGCGATTCGTATTTCGTATTTCGTATTTCGTATTTCAAATTTCAAATTTCAAATTTCAAATTTCAAATTTCAAATCTAAAATCTAAAATCTAAAATCTAAAATCTAAAATAGGGCAATCGCGGCCCGCTGGGCACGCGGTTAAACGAGCCAATGCCAACCGCGTGCTGCAAAAATGTGATTTACAGGTAGCTGTTTTGTCAGGGGATCTAAATCTAGGGAGTCGTCAATTCAATCAGGTTCTGCATATGTGTGTGGTACTGGTGATCGAGGAGTTCAAAGCTGACGCCCGCGATCGCCGGAAGCGATGGCTCTTCAAGGACTCTGTCGGGGTCTGGGCGATAGATTTCTGACAACAGTGTAATGAGGTCATCTCGATAAAGACCATCTTCATAGTGCATCAGGAAGTGGGCGAACCCGGCTCCCTGAGTGTACAACTGTGTGATCTGTGGATGATGTTGAAACTCCTCCTGACCCAATGCAGAAAACTGCTGAGATGGCAGGTAATAGAAGAACTTCGGATCGACGATCCGCTGTCGCGCGATATCGAACCTGACATAGTCTGGACGACCCACGGCGACGTGGCCCTCTTCAATGTCGAACGATTCAAAGTAGCAGGCAATCCCTTCCAGAATCCAGAAGTTCGATTTCTCGCCAAGTTTCCAACGTGGAGCAGGTCGTTGCCGGAGCTTCAAACCGCGAGCTTTTTCCGCAGTATTTCGCGCTTCCCTCGTGGCCAGATCCAGAATCTGATGCGTGGCTTCATGGTAAAGTGTGGAATAGCCGATTTTGTCCGGGTTGTCAAAAAAGTACGACGTGCGGTCGTCTTCCCAATAGAGCCCGTTGGTTTCCAGATTCGGGGGAACCTTGCCCTGAACCCGTTTCTGATACTCATCACGCGTTGCATAATAGTGGACTTCCATCGGGTTCGACTTTCGATCTGATGATCGCGAACTGGCTGCTTCAAAGCGATCCTGCAGCGTTTTCGGGGTGTCAAAGAACGCGGCAAAGTTCTGCTGCAGCCAGTCGTTGAAGAGCTCCAGCCGTTGCGATAACTGGACTCCTGTTTCCAGACTGACGTTCGTTTTCACCAGAAAATGTTCACTCCGGACTTCCCACGCATTGCGAAAATCCCGACGCAGTTCGCCTTCTTTCTCGACGCTGACCCAGTCGCTTTTCCAGGGACGCAGACCCTCGTCATAGCGTGCTACGTTTCCAGCGGGAATCCAGCCATACGTGGCGTGATTGACATGCGGTCGGCTGCCACTCCGCATTCTTTTTTCGAAGAGCGACACCCATTCGCCTGCGTATCCGGCATCGTCTTTTCGTGTGGGGTCTGTAAACAGTTCTGTGCCCAGAATGGATCGGGCAAACTGATGATCGGGGTCAATGCGAATCACGTCTCCAATCATCATGTAGGCCAGCGATGGAAAACCAGCGCGGAGTGTAGACCGGGCCAGCGTGTACAATTCTTTGGCACGTTCTTCCCGATGATGACGCAACTGAAGCTGCCATTGTTGATGTTCGATCGGCAGCGATTTTGAAACCGGCGGCGAAACGTATTTCGGTTGTGACGATTCGACATCAGGTGTCAGAATCTGCTGAGCCACGCGTGAGACTTCTTCAACCGCGTCCGGCAGTTCATGCTCCATACACCAACTGCGGACAGAATCGAGATCACGTTGCAGTGAGTCAAGAATTGACTGACGTTTCTCGAGCAACTGCCGATATCGACGGTCCCGTGTTGATTCGTCATCGGCGAAGGCCAGAGCCGGACTGAAGACTGGCAGCAACAGCAGGGCGATCAGGAGAAATCCCAATCGTCTGAACAACGTAAACCAAATCACAAGTGATCCTTTCTGCTGCCAGGAGTCCGTCTGAATACCACTGCTCTTTTGAGCGGCAAGGCGCTAGCCGCCGGTTCTTGCCGACAAATCACCCGTGGCTCGTTGCTCTGTCACTCATTCATTAATGAGTTGTGTGCCACTGGCTTTGCCAGTGCTCCTCATCTTGCACGAAGCACTGGCAAAGCCAGTGGCACACAATCTTGCACGAAGCACTGACAAAGCCAGTGGCACACATCAAAAACACGACTCACAAAGCACTGACACCTTGCGGCTCACGGTTCTGGAAGATCTGGACAGACTCCGTAGTCCAGCGTGGGAATTGTCGGTCATTTCCCGAAGGATACCAGCCACGATTCGTCGAGAGAATGCGAATCTGATAGAACGCATGCCAATCAGCAGCGGCTAAACTTTCCCGTTATTGCAGGGTATTCCGGCTGGGGGTCGGAATTTTGCCGGACTCTTCACAAGCAGTGGGCAGTCCGATTGACATCTGCGATTCGCTCGCATAGCGTGCAGTTTTGTTTTAAAGTTCGGCAGTTGTCAATGGATCTCTGATCCATTTGTCTTTCTCATGTTCGCTACGATTTCCATCGTTTGGAGCCAAATACAATGGGGCGCCCCGTCACTCTGTTCACAGGTCAATGGGCTGACCTGCCGCTGGAAACACTGTGCAAGAAGGCTCGGGAATTTGGCTACGATGGCCTTGAACTTGCATGCTGGGGCGACCACTTTGAAGTCGATAAGGCCCTTTCCGACGATGCCTATTGTGCCCGAAAAAAAGAATTGCTCGAAAAGCACGACCTGAAACTCTTCGCGATTTCGAACCATCTGGTTGGCCAGGCTGTGCTGGACAACATTGACGCGCGCCATAAATCGATTCTGCCCGATTATGTGTGGGGCGATGGTGATCCCGCCGGCGTCAATTCTCGCGCCATTGAAGAAATGAAGAATACCGCCCGTGCTGCCCAAAAATTGGGTGTGAGTATCGTGAACGGGTTCACCGGTTCCAGCATCTGGCATCTGCTGTACGACTTCCCGCCGACACCAAAATCCATGTACGAAAAAGGCTATGAACTGCTCGCGGAACGCTGGAATCCGATTCTGGATGTGTTCCAGGACTGCGGCGTCAAGTTCGCACTGGAAGTCCATCCGACGGAAATTGCATTCGACATTTATTCTGCAGAACGATCATTGCAGGCTCTGAATCATCGCGAAGAGTTCGGGTTCAATTTTGACCCAAGCCATTTGATCTGGCAGGGTGTTGATCCGGTCGAATTCATCCGTTACTTCCCGGACCGGATTTATCACGTCCACATGAAGGATGCGTCCGTCACGCTCAATGGACGCACTGGAATTCTGAGCAGTCATCTGTCATTCGGCGATGCGCGCCGCGGCTGGGACTTCCGCAGCGTGGGACGTGGTGGTGTGCGGTTCGAAGAAATCATTCGAGCGCTCAATGCCGCAAAATACACCGGGCCGCTTTCGGTCGAATGGGAAGACAGTGGCATGGATCGGGAGCAGGGTGCGTCCGAGGCCGCTCAGTTCTGCAGGAATGTCGATTTCCAGCCGTCCAGTCGAGCTTTCGACGCCGCTTTCGGCGATTGAACTCCGTCAGTTCGCCGTCCATCATTCGTTAGGGACCCATGCCCGCCAATGACCGCGTATCCAACGAACGCAAGAACCTGAATCGCCTCACTGGCGAATTCCTGGTGGCATCACGACTTGCGCAACGCGGTTACATGGTAAGTTTGCAGTGGGGAAACGCGATCAGTTACGACATTCTTGCTTTCGACAAGAAAGGAAATGTCGCGTTTATCGAGGTCAAGTCGACCGCGTCCTACCACCGCCGGTGGGTGCTTCAGGCGAAGTACGCGAATCCGCAGGAAGATGCCATCCCGCTAGAACGGCGCTTTGTTTGTTGTGTTGACATGACCGCGCGCGACTGCGAACCCTTAATTCACGTATTTCCTGCGTCTGTCGTGGCAACGGGGCTCCACTACTATTTCAACAGTAAATTCCCGAACAGTTCGAGTTTTCACCTTTCTCTAGATTTCAAGCCACAGGGGAAGTCGAAGACAGACGCAAAGACAGTAGGAGCGTTCATAGGTGCCGAATCCTATGTCGAGGGTTTTGACAAATTGGGCCTCATTGCAGTTCTTACATAGGGCTCTAACCCTGCGGTCAACACGGACGCGCCGGCATCCGGCTTCTTTTTGGCGTGTGTCGGCGCGCCGGTTACCTTATTCTTCCGGCAGAATTTCCACGGTCGCCCGACCGAGGAAGTTGAGCAGCGGGATGAACAGCAGGGTGCCGTTTGTCACATTGTCCGACAATGCCGAATCCGTCACTTTTAGCCGCGTGAGCGGATTCACCTCGCCGCCCAGCGTGGCATCGAACGGAATCCATTGGCCGTCGATCCAGGCTTCCGTCCACATGTGAGGCGCGAACGATGCCGGGTTCGGAACGTATGCAAATCCAACGGCCACGCGTGATGGAACGCCTTCGCTCCGCATCAGGGCTGCGAGCAATACGGCGTATTCCGTGCAATCACCCTGTTTCGATTTTGCAACTTCGCTGGCTGGGCGCAGCGACGTCGAGAATGCAGAGAGTCGCAGATGTGATCCAATGTAGCTGGTCAGGCGTTTGCATTTTTCATGCGGATTCGTGGCCGCTCCAACGCCCATCATCGCCATTCGTCGAAGATTGTCGTCGGTTGAATTGATCCATCGGGAACTGTGCGTGAATTTTGGATCCGGGAGCGTTGTGTGTCGAGGAGGTGTTCGTGCTGTTCCGTCAATCGTGGCCATCGGACGCATGAGAGTGACGATGATCGAATTGGCCGCTGTTTGTTCGACGGCCTGAAAATCCCCTGATGGCAGGGAGATTTGTTCTGACTCTCCCACCGAGATCATCATGCGCACGACCTTGCTTCGCTCGGAATGCAACAGTGGCCGTCGCAGGGGCAACGCCGTCAGGAACTGCACATCCAGTGCCTGCAGGTTTTCTTCACCCAGCGCGGTTCCAGCGTCCGTGCGATGGAATCGCAAAGTTCTTCCGAGCAGTGGTTGTTCCACCAGTACGACTTCGTGCTCGTTGTTATAGTAAACTGACGAAGGGAGCTCCGGCTGATGTGCCGGCCAGTAATCATATCGCGTCACAGCGATCGTTGAGCCATCCTTCAATCGCAGACTCTGAGGCGACAACCGACGAATTTCGATATCGACAATTGCCGATGTTTCCGGAAACAGCACCGCACTGGACCAATGCTGCGGTCGTGCTGGAATCGGGGCAGCCAGCCATGCCGGCAGAATTGGAGAACAAGGCTGCACACGGGATTGGAGCAGTTCCGTTTTTTTCGGGTCAGTCGCATCGCCATGAATCAGAAACGCCTGCCGCGCTGCATCCCATGTCGCCGATCGTTGCAGGCTGGAACCATCAGCCGAAGTCCGCCGCAGCGACCAGCTGTGCAGCACGCCAGAGGTGGTCTCAATGGTCTCCAGATGAGCCGAAACGGACAGATCCTTCCCGAAGCGATTGAGTCTTAATCGCGTCTCGCGGCTGCGGCGGACGACAGGCATGGTTTCGGGCGAATCCGAGACA
>CAMAVB010000034.1 GCA_945861465.1 Candidatus Kuenenia stuttgartensis | reverse complement strand
AGATAGTCTTCCGGCCGTTCGTTCTCCGAACACTGCGAACAAACTTCCAAACACCTTCACTTAGAAAACAGTCACATACAGCCGATTCGTTCAAATGTGAGGACACAGCCGGAAGTGGAACAGCCGCAGGTGACCGGATGTAAAGATCTTTTCGAAAAGCTCTGCAGTCGACTATCTCGTCGAAAGCCTGCGTAACCCGACACTCATTTCCAAAAACCTGGCCGCGCCTTCATTTACCGTTCATCCTCGCACCTTCCGGGACGCCATTGCTCGCGCGTTGATTAACGAAGACTGCGAATTTGCTGCCACCCGCTGGTCGGACTCTCTGTCATCAGCGGGTACACGCCGATCCTGGGGCGGCAGTCGGTTCGGTTCAAGACTCATCGACTCTCGAACAGTGGTCGTCTCCGTTCCTCCCGCAGAGGCGTTTGCGTCGATGTCGCCGCATTGGAGGTCGCACTGGATGGTACTATGGGAACTGGCTGTGGACGGTTCGCGGATTCATTGATTTGCTGCTGGGCGGTGTCGGAGTCCGGCGTGGACGGCGCGATGAGGAAACTCTGCGTGTGGGAGACGCTCCCGATTTCTGGCGTGTTGAATTGTCCGGACCCGGGCACCGACTGCGCCTGCATGCCGAGATGAAAGTTCCAGGTCGCGCATGGCTCGAATTCGAAGTCACTCCCTGCGAGGAAGGCAGCGCAATCCGACAGACAGCCATCTTTGATCCACAGGGCCTGTTCGGGATTTTGTACTGGTACGGGATTTATCCACTGCATCAATGCGTGTTTGCCGGAATGCTCCGAAACATCGCTTGTGCCGCCGAGGTCCCTGTTGTGTCGGATGGGTCGGATGGGTCGGTCGAACCGACAGTCATGTCTTCAGTTGAAGTTCGGCGTATAGAAGGCCGGACATGAACCAGAAGCTTGTAGATGTCATTAACGCTGACATCAACTGCTGGAGGGCTTCAGGTAAAACATCAGGATCGCGATATCTGCCGGTGTAATGCCGCTCACTCGACTCGCCTGGCCGACGGTGACGGGCCGCAGGCGGTTGAGTTTTTCCTTTGCTTCGTGACGCAGTTGTGGCACGGCCAGATAGTCGAAGATGTCCGGTATCCGCACGGAATCGACTTTTTGCAGTCGAGCGATGTCGGCCTCCTGACGCCGGACGTAGCCAGCATACTGCGCTTCGATCATCATTTGTCGCCGAGTGTTCGCCGACAGGTTTAACTCAGCCAGTTGTGGAAACTGCTGATCGACTTCGTCCCATGTGATCGTGTTGCGTCGTAGCCATTCCTCCAGAGTCGCACCCAGCGAACGCAGCTTCGTCATCGAGGCAAATCCCTGTTGCAGATTTTCTTCGTAGCGCCGGAAGCGATCTGTACGTGCAGGGCAAACGCTGCCGATCTGAATTCCGAGGGGCGTCAATCGTCGATCCGCATTGTCCTGTCGCAACAACAGGCGGTATTCGGCACGTGACGTAAACATCCGATAGGGTTCATCGACGCCTTTGGTCACGAGATCATCAATCAGCACGCCGAGATACGCCTGGCTGCGATCCAGGACGAACGGCCCCTTGCCCTGAATCTTCAACGCCGCGTTCAGACCGGCCAGCAATCCCTGTCCGGCCGCTTCCTCATAGCCCGTAGTGCCGTTGATCTGGCCGGCGAAGTACAGTCCTTCGACAAGTCGGGTTTCCATTGTCGGATAAAGTTGTGTGGGCGGTGCAAAGTCGTATTCGACAGCGTATCCATACCGCATGATCTGGGCTTTTTCACAACCCGGAATCCGACGCACGATCTCATCCTGCACATCGCGAGGCAAACTCGTGGAGATGCCGTTGCAATAAACTTCCTGAGTGTTGCGGCCTTCCGGTTCCAGAAAAATCTGGTGCGATGTCTTGTCAGCAAACCGCACGACTTTATCTTCGATCGATGGACAGTAGCGCGGTCCTGTGGACTGAATCTGTCCCGAATACATCGGCGCGCGATGCAGGTTGGCTCGGATGATTTCGTGGATTTCGTGAGTCGTGCTTGTCAGGTAGCAATGAATCTGGGACTGTTCAATCCGATCATTCATGAACGAAAACGGCTCGGGGTTTTCATCGCCGGGTTGAGGTTCGCAACGTGAGAAATCGATTGTCCGCCCATTCAGTCGTGCGGGCGTGCCAGTTTTGAAACGTCGCAGTTCAAAGCCCAGGGACGTCAATGCTCCTGAGACACCATGAGAGGCTTTGTCGCCGGCACGTCCGCCTTCTGCTTTCGATTCGCCCGTATGCATGATGGCTTTGAGAAACGTACCGGTCGTCAGGATCACGGCACGGGCTCGGTAGAACGCATCACCGGTGACGCGGATGCCGGTGATCTTGTCGCCGTCTGTTTCGATCGATTCGACAGTTTCCTGACCGAGTGTCAGATTCTCCTGCAGTTCGACCCGATTCTTCATTTCGAACTGATATGCCTTTTTGTCGGCCTGCGCGCGGGGGCTGTGCATGGCTGGCCCTTTGCCGCTGTTCAGCATCCGGAAATGAATCCCGGTGGCGTCGATCACACGACCCATTTCGCCGCCGAGCGCATCGATTTCGCGGACAATCTGTCCCTTGGCGATTCCCCCGATGGCCGGATTGCAGCTCATCTGTGCGACGGTGTCGCAATTCATCGTCAGCAGTGCCGTTTTCGCCCCGAGCCGCGCCGATGCGAGGGCGGCTTCGGTCCCCGCATGACCGGCACCAACCACGACCACATCGAAATCATAAACACACTTAAATGACATGCTTAACCTCTGCGCGAACGAAGCTGCTGCTGCAACTGTTCCGCTATGTCATTCAGTTGAGCCTCGTCGTATCCTGCGAAATCTTCCACCGTCGATGGACGGATACCGAGCAGTTCCTGCAGCAGCGTGATACGACCGAGCTTCAGCCCCCGAGCTTCACCTCTTGCTTCACCTATCTCTTCGCCCTTCTGACGTCCTCGCGCCTCGCCTTCCTGACGCGCCAGCTCTAATCGGCCCTCTTCGTCTCGCTGGAACTTCAAGCGGGCGTTGTAAAGCATCAATTGTTCGGGGGTTTGTGAGATCATTTCTAAAACTCCAGCGGCTTCAGCCATTTCCTCATCTGGGAACATCCGGGAAATTTCTTCTGGCGTCAGTTTGTCTGCATTCTGCAGGAAATATGCCCAACGTTCCGCGGGCAACGCATGGTACACATTCTCCGCTGTCACGCGAAGATTATTTAATTGTAAAAGATGAATTTGCATGTCGTCTGTCAGAATCAGGCCTGATGACGATTCTCGCAACCGAAAGTCCAGATGCAGAGCCGGAGACTCGGGAAACATGGGCTGTGTCAGCACGCAGATGCTGATTGCTGGGCGGAGTTCCGTGTATCGATTGCCCTCGTGCAACTGGCCAACGTACAAATTGGAGTTGTAGTACGCCAATCGCTGCGACACCCCGGATGGCAACGATGTCTGCATCTCGATGTTCAGCCTCCGGATGACGCAATGGAATGCGTGCATCGCGTTTTCGCTTTCGTGACCCGCAGACACAGAAAGTCCGGGACTCCGTATTGATTGAGTTCTGTCGGAATTTCGCCATGATGCAGTCCAGTGATTCTATCCCCACACTCGAACTGACTGTTCCCGCCGGAGAAATCTCATATGTTTGGTATGATGAATCCACAAAGCCGCATTCGTTCAGGACTCGTCTTCGCAGTCTGCCTCCTTCTGCTCAACTTCCGGAGTTCATTGATGCTGCACGCGGAAGAATTCAATTACGACGAATCGAAAGTGCCTCCGTATACGCTGCCCGACCTGTTGAAGTGTGAAGACGGCACGGTGGTCGATTCTGCAGATGTCTGGAATACGAAACGCCGCCCGGAGCTGCTACAAATGTTCGAAGAGCATGTGTTTGGAACTCTGCCCGCCGGAAAGATTCCGCTCCGCACGAGAGTTCGTTCGTCCGTGCCGGATGCTCTGGACGGCAAGGCGCTCCGCCGCGAAGTGACGGTGTTCTTTGCGGACGACGACAACGGGCCACACATGGATCTGCTGATCTACACTCCCGTCAATGCCACAAAGCCGGTCCCCGCATTTCTGGGATACAATTTTAACGGTAATCACGCGGTTGAGAAAGATCCTCGCATACATCTCACAGATTCATGGATGCGAAACAATAAGGATATTGGCATCGAAGACAATAAGGCGACCGAGGCTTCACGTGGCTCAGAAGCCAGTCGCTGGGCAGTTTCGACGATCATCAATCGCGGTTACGGACTGGTCACGATCTACTACGGCGATGTCGATCCGGATGTCGATGATGGATTTAAGAACGGCATCCATTCCCTGTTTGAAAAAGGCGATTCACCGCGCGCGGGCGATGCGGGCGGCTCGATCAGCGCCTGGGCCTGGGGCCTGAGTCGCGCGCTGGATGTGCTCGAATCAGACAAGGCGATCGATGCCCGGAAGGTGGCCGTCTTCGGGCATTCGCGACTGGGCAAGACATCGCTCTGGGCTGGCGCGACGGATCAGCGATTTGCCATGGTGATCGCCAACGAATCCGGCTGCGGCGGCGCGGCGCTGGATAAACGAATCTTCGGTGAGACTGTCAGTCGGATCAACACGTCGTTCCCTCACTGGTTCTGCATCAACCATCGCAAGTACAACAATCACGAAGCCGCCATGCCGGTGGACAATCACATGCTGATTGCACTCAGCGGACCGCGGCCTGTGTATGTGGCGAGCGCCCAGGAAGATACCTGGGCAGATCCCTATGGAGAATACCTGGGTCTGTATCACGCTGGTCCGGTGTTCAAATTGTTTGGCAAAAGTGTCTTTGAATCTGATAAGATGCCAGCAGTCGATACACCCATGCAGGTTGATGTGGCTTACCACATGCGAACCGGAAAACACGATGTGACGGACTACGACTGGGAACAGTATCTGAAATTTGCCGACACGCATCTGCGGTAGACCGGTGCAGTCCGCATTGTCGGTGATGAAAATAGGGATCGCCGGGTTTCCGGAAAACCTCAGTTGCTCCACTGAATCTTAGTCGCGGAGCGATAAAGATTCGGAGGCGACGCCGTTCCGCGACGCGCATGTCTGTCAAGTCAATGCCACCAGCCTGAGTTTCTGGAGTGTACCCACCATGCTGTTCCATCAACTTCGTCGAATCGTATTTCCCATTGCCAGTCTTCTTTTGACCACAGGTTGCCTGATGTCAGATGCCATCGCACAGAGTCTTTTGTCTCCGGAAGTTCACCACGATGGTCGGGTTACACTGCGGCTGCGGGCAGAAAAAGCAGCCGCGGTCGAAGTGTCGCTGGGTGGTTCAAAACTGCCGATGACGAAGAATGACAAAGGAGTCTGGGAGGGAACCAGCGAGCCTCTGCCGCCGCAGATCTACGACTATACGTTCAAGGTCGATGGCACTGCCATGATTGATCCGTGCAATCGCTGGGTCAAGAAGTGGCTGACACTGGTGAGCATGGTGGAAGTTCCGGGAACGCCACCGCGTCTGACCGAGTTTGCGGATGTGCTCCATGGCACGGTCCGGCGTATGATCTATCCTTCCGTGAGCGTTGGTCATTCTCGCCCAGTGATGATCTACACGCCACCGGGATATGAATCTTCAACTGACAAGATGTATCCACTCGTCTTGTTGTTACACGGTTATGGTGACGATGAAACGGCATGGACCGACGTCGGTCGGGCGCACCTGATTGCTGACAACCTGATCGCGGCCGACCGAATTGAGCCCGTGGTTGTCGTGATGCCTTACGGTCACCCCGAACCGATTCAGCTCAGCGAGCGCCCCGACAATTATTTCCAGCGCAACAACGATCTGTACGAAAAAGACATCACGAAAGATTTGCTGCCGTTTATTGAACAGGGATTCCATGTCCGAACCGACTCCGCCGGACGTTCGATCGTCGGATTGTCTATGGGAGGTGGTCACGCTCTGGACACGGGACTAAAGCATATCGACAAATTTTCGTCCATCGGAGCATTCAGTGCCGCAACGCCTCAACTCGACACGTCAGCGTTGCTGCAACTGTATCCGTCCTTGTCTGGCTCAGAGCCCGCCGCAAACCCCTTGAAAAATCTATGGATTCCGATCGGCGACAAGGATTTTCTGCTGGAACGCAACGACAAGTTCGTCGAACAGTTACGAATCGCCGGTGTGAAGCATGATTACGTCAAGACCGAGGGCGGTCATGAATGGAAGCTGTGGCGAGACTACCTGCCACAGTTTCTGGAAAAAGTGGTCGGCAAATGACTCAAAATGTGCATGAAGCCATGCGATTCGACACGATGTCGCCCCGTTCGTCACTCATGGCATTTTCCGGGCACCGTCCGACGAAGAATCAGACTGATCGTTACGAAAGTACCGGTTTGACAAGTTCGCCATGAATGTCAGTCAGCCGGAAATCGCGGCCCTGATACTTGTAGGTCAGTTGCTTGTGATCGACCCCCAGCAAATGCAGGATTGTGGCGTTCAGATCATGCACATGGACTGGATCCCGGACGATGTTGTAGCAGTAGTCGTCTGTTTCCCCGAGAGTCATGCCGCCCTTGACGCCTGCACCAGCCATCAAAATCGTATAGCAGCGAGGATGATGATCACGACCATAGTCGTCAGCAGACAGGCCGCCTTGTGAATAGACGGTTCGGCCGAACTCACCACCCCAGACAACGAGCGTGTCCTTCATGAGACCACGCTGGTCCAGATCGTTAATCAATGCTGTCGTGGCCTGATCGGTGTCTCGCACTTGTCCTCGAACGGCATTCGGCAACCCACCATGATGATCCCAGCCCATGTGGAACAACTGCACAAATCGAACATCCCGTTCAGCCAAACGCCGTGCCAGCAGACAGTTTGATGCATAACTGCCAGTCCGATGTACGTCCGGGCCGTAACTGTCGAGCACATGTTTCGGCTCTTTGGAAATGTCGATCAGATCCGGCACGCTGGTCTGCATCCGGAACGACATTTCATACTGCGCAATTCGTGTCTGGATTTCCGGATCGCCAACCGTTTCAAAGTGCTGCTGATTCAGCGCGGACAGTCGATCGAGCGTGCTGCGACGCATCTGGGCCGACATGCCCTGCGGGTTGCTCAGGTACAGCACGGCGTCGCCCGAATTTCGAAACTTCACGCCCTGATGTCGGGAAGGCAGAAAACCAGAACCCCACAAGCGATCGTACAATGGCTGGTCGTCCGGACGCCCGCTGCCAAATGATGTCAGTACGACATACGACGGCAGGTTTTCGTTTTCGCTGCCAAGTCCATAACTCGCCCACGCCCCGATACTCGGTCTCCCTGCCAGTTGCGAGCCTGTCTGACAGAACGTAATTGCCGGATCGTGATTGATGGCTTCTGTGTGCATCGAACGAATCATGCACCACTTGTCGGCCAGCTTCGGCATGTGAGTCAGTGCGTCGCTCATCCACATGCCGCATTCACCATGCTGAGCGAATTTGAAGATGGAAGGCGCCACCGGAAACGTTGCCTGACCGCTTGTCATCGTTGTCAGTCGTTGTCCCTGTCGGATTGACGCCGGCAGATCTTCGCCGCGCCGTTCCGTCAGCATTGGCTTGGGATCAAACAAGTCCATCTGAGACGGCGCACCTGACTGAAACAGATAAATAATTCGCCTCGCCGCCGGCGCGTGATTTGGAAACTGCGGCAGCTTGAATTTCGGTGCAGCGTGTGCGATATTGCCGGAATTCATCAACGTCGCCAGCGCAGTGGCCCCGATCACTGTTGAACCATGTTTCAAAAACAACCGGCGATTCAGTGCATCTTGTGTCTGCACAGGGGATAAACTCAACGGAGGCATGTGTGAACTCTCTGCTTGATGTGACCTGCTTCCTACGATCCTGATCTGTAGTCTGCAAACCTGCAAAATCCGGCAAGATCCTGAAGAGTATCAATCGAATGAGAAAACAAAAATCGTCTGCCGAACGCATCCGCTGCCCCTGGGCAATCGGAGACCAGTACATCGAGTATCACGATGTTGAATGGGGAGTTCCAGTTCACGATGACCGCCTGCACTTTGAGTTTCTGATCCTGGAAGGGGCACAGGCTGGCTTGAGTTGGGCCACAATCCTCAAAAAGCGGGACAACTATCGGGAAGCATTCGATAACTTTGATGCCTCGGCGGTTGCCATGTACGACACAGACAGGCAAGCTGTCCTGATGGCCAACGCAGGCATCGTGCGCAATCAACTCAAAATTCAGTCCGCGATTGACAATGCCAAAGCATTTCTCGCAGTGCAGCAGGAGTTTGGCAGCTTCGATGCGTACATCTGGGGATTCGTCGGCGGAGTGCAAAGGCAGAACACTCGACAGTCGATGAAGGACGTGCCAGCCAGCTCCACGGAGTCAGATGCGATGAGCAAGGACATGAAGAAGCGCGGGTTCCGGTTCTTTGGCAGCACGACCTGTTACGCCTACATGCAGGCGGTCGGGATGGTGAATGACCATTTGGTCGAATGCTTCCGGCATGCCGAACTGCAGTCGTAAAAGCGAAGCGCCTGCAGGTGTGATGGCACTACCTTTCAGTCATTTTTCAGATGGAGTTTATCAAGCGCGACGTGCGAAAAAGGGAATAAGCAACTCTGATGTCGGGCTTCTGTGGCCTGCGGGATCTCCTCGACAGTTATGGGAATGTGCATTCATCCCAAAGTTCCGGTCTTGCTGCATTTTCGGATGGTTGGGATTGCTGGACTTCGGTCAGCCGGAATTACAGGCGGGTTGCAGTTGCGGAAATTGTCACAGCGTCCTGAATTCGGATGAACTCCAGTGTGCGGTATTGCTGAAACCTCGTGAGATGAGTCTGCAGGATGTAACGAGTGCAACGGCTGTTTCCTGAATCGCCGCGTTTGTTTTGATGGAAGTCAGGATATCCCAGGAGGGATAGACCATGAAGAAATTCCGAATACCAGTTCTGTTGGGACTTGCCGTGGCATTGGCCACATCCTCAACTGTGGCGGAGCAGTCCTCTCGGGACGATTCCAGCCCCACTGCGAGTGCCCCCGCATTCCTCACATCCATGCCCACTGCGGCAGAGCCTTCGCTGTTTGAATCAGCGATAACACAGAAGAACGAAGAGCCTGAGCAGCGGATTCAACGACTGTGTTCGGAATCCACGTGCAGGCTGCGGATGCGGAAGTCACGCTGACACAGCGAATGCGACACTGGAATCTGGACGTTTCCGGAGGCATGCGATATGGGAAACTGGAGTACACCAATGCGCCCCTGACACTCTACGGCCCGGGGACTGTGACATTCGAAGGAGTCGGCCCAACCGCATCGCTCCAGGGCCGACGATGTCTTGGAAACAGTGGATTCTCGCTGTTTGGCAATGTGCGAGGTTCGCTGATGATCGGCGATATTCAGACCGGATCATTGCTGTTGAACATTCCAGCTAGCCCGATTGAAGATGAAGTCATGACGGTCTTTGAAAACCAGTTGGGAGTGGCATGGAATTATCACATGCCCTATCACATGCTTCTGGAAGTGCGGACTGCCTGGGAAACTCAGTACTGGAGAAACAATGTGCTGGAAGATGACTTCTATGGCATCGGTTCCAACCTTGCTTTCATGGGGCCGACACTCGGGATTGAACTCCGATATTAGCAGGATTCATTTCCGCTCACCTGTTCGACCTTCAGGATTCTGACACGATGAAATGTGAAAGGCATCGCGGCGAATCGCTCCTGCGTTTGAGCCACGAATGTGGCGGCAGGTTGTAGCCACGGGCGCGAGCCCGTGGTTAGCGAAATACAGGTGATTCTAAGTCCTGAAAGGACGACATGAGACAACCCAGTCGCAATTCCTGTCGTCCCTTCGGGACTTTCGACGCTCCACGCCGCCCTTTCTTCTGAGTCGATGATCAAATGGCGCTGCGGCTATCTACCCAACGACGGAGGAGGCGACAAACGCGGCTGGTCACTCCGCGGCAGCATCCTTTACCCCGTGCTCTCCGAGCAGGGCAAAGTCTTGGCGTGGGCCGGACGTGATGTTCAGTTCGAACAGAAAGAAAAGGAATACCAGCAACTCTCCGCTGCCGAGCGCTCCGGAAAAGAACCACCCGCCAAACATCGGTTCCCAAAGGGTTTTCATCGAGGCATCGAACTCTTCGGCCAACAAGCAAGCCGCCTGCAGGAACCCGGCTACCGTGAATTCATCACCAAACACGGCCTCATCATCGTGGAGGGCTTCAACGATGTCATCGGCCTCGACAATCATGGCATCCCCACCCTCGGCATCATGTCCAACCGAATGACAGGGCATCAAGGCGAAAAGATCACCCGCTTCGCAAAGCAACTTGGCGTCAATCGCATAAACCTGATGTTCGACTGCGACGAGGCCGGAACCGAAGGAGCCAAAGAAGCCTTGTGGTTCTTCGCCGAACGCCAACTCGACGTGCGTCTCGTATGGTCTCCAGCGATGCACGACGGCGAATTCAAAGGGTCACAACCGGAGGCGTTGTCTCAGTCGAATGTTGAAACCCTACTCACGCGATGACGCTGAAACGGCACGCATGTTGCCAGCCAGCGAATGAGATTCTGTATGGGTCACGTTCAGAGTGTTCGGCAACCGAAAGACTGATCTGTGCCATCGACAACTCCGGGCCACCGGAAACCGGTTGCCCACTCACGACACGGCAACCTCAGTTGTTTGGGCTGGAGCCGTTGTACATCACGGTCGCGATCACCTCGCCGCTTCGTTAGCGGGTAACTGTAATCATTTTGACTGCGCCATTTGACGGCGAAACGAGCCCTCTCAAATCAAATTGTTGGCTGCTCCGGTGTGTCGGACCGGAGCAGTGAAGTGAACTCCGGTTTCTCGCCCTGGTCTTGACCACCGGAGCAGTGTATGAAGTGCTGCTTCGGGGTCAGTCGACATCACCGGAGTAGAGTGAAAGCGAAATCGCATCTAACTCAGGACGGTTAGACATGAGTCAGCAAAGTCATCGGAATTTCTGCCGCCAAAATTGGCGACTGAACGGGATTTTCGCACTCGCGGGCTTGGCCGGAAAACGTGCTCAGAGCGACATCAAAGTGACGACATCATCCAAACTTGTCGCCAAATCGGTCGATGCAAACCGAAGTAGGATACGGCATAAAAATGATTCGGCGGGGCGTTCTAACTTTGCGGTCTGCCAGATTCGCCAGACCGGTTTTGCTCGACCGACCGTTTCTCATTGAGACGAACAGCAGTCCGACACGGGACGACGACCTGGACTTTTCACTCAGGAACGCTCCACTGATGCATTGCCGAAACAGTAATACCAGTGAATCCCGGCACGACGGGACAATTGTCCAGACACAAAGTGCTCGCCACCCGGAAACGGTTGTTGTTGATACGGTTGTTCGGCTGACTGCTGTTGCGGTTCGCCAAACGTACATTGGCTGCGTTGTTGTTGAACGACCCCCCGCGCTACACGCAGCTACTCGGCCTTCGCCCGTCATTGTCGTCGGCACATGACCGAGTCCATCAAAGATCAACACATCCAGTTGGGAAAGCTGGCGCTTGAACCGAGTCCGTTCATTCTCGTCTCTCGCCTCCAGCAGCAAGAAGGGCTATTTTCATTTTTACAGTTCAGTTGTGTTGCAACGCAAAATTGCCGTGTCTACTCTGGCCCTCCTGGAAATTCGAACAATTCTGCTGGGAGCGATGTGGCTACCCAGAAGAACGAAGTTTGCGCCTAGGGTGCGCAATGATCTTGCTGAAAGTTCATCAAATCATCGCCCCCCCTTTCGCGGCAAGTGAAGGCCACAGGCCAAAACAGCGTCCCTTGATGGTTGCTTGATCCGCTTTGGCGAGATCCTCGAAAGCGAAGCGTCCGCGGAAAGTGATGACTGCATGCTGAATAGTTTCTTTAACCTCGATCATCGAAACGTCGTCGTCATCGGGGGTGGTCCTGCTGGCCTGACTGCTGCCCACGAGTTGGTAGTTCAAGGCGTCAGCACCACGGTGCTTGAGAAAGCGCCGATCGTAGGTGGACTGTCCCGCACCGAGTCTTATCGCGGCTTCCATTTCGACATGGGCGGACATCGATTCTTCACCAAGTCACAGGCAGTAGAAGCGTTTTGGCAGAAGATACTCGTCGATGATTTTGTTGAACGGGATCGGATGTCCAGGATCTACTATCGGCAGCGGTTCTTTGATTATCCGCTCAAGCCGCTGAACACGCTGCTGAGCTTGGGATTGTGGGAAAGTCTGCTGATCACAATCAGCTGTCTGCGCTGGAAAGCGTTCCCCCATCCGGTGGAGGAAACGTTCGAACATTGGGTGACCAATCGCTTCGGCAAGCGGTTGTTCGAGACGTTTTTTAAGACGTACACCGAAAAGGTCTGGGGCATTCCCTGCACGGAGTTGAGGGCCGAGTGGGCGGCACAGCGGATCCAGGGGCTATCGCTGAAAACCGCCGTTTTGAATATGTTTCGCAGGCCGGACAAGAACATCAAGACACTGATCGAGCTATTCCACTATCCACGATTGGGACCGGGCATGATGTGGCGTGCGGTGGCTGCCAGAATCCGGGACCGCGACGGCAAGGTCAGGATGGAATCTGACGTCGTGCGCATTGAACGGACCGGGAACCGCATCGATCGTGTGATCATTACGGAACACGGTCGGGAGCTGCCCGTCGAGGGCACGGATTTCATTTCCAGCATGCCGCTGACCGAGTTGGTCAGAAAGCTCGATCCACCAGCTCCTGACCACGTCATTCTGGCGGCGGGCGAATTAAAGTACCGGGACTTCCTCACGGTCTGCCTGATCGTCAACCATCCTGATCTTTTTGATGACAACTGGATCTACATCCACGATCCACAGGTCAAAGTCGGGCGGATTCAGAACTATGGGAATTGGAGTCCGGACATGGTGCCAAATCCGGACCAGAGTAGTCTGGGGCTGGAGTACTTTTGCAACCAGGGTGACGAGATTTGGAATATGTCGGACCAGGAACTGGTTGAACTGGGAAAGCGCGAGGTGGACCGACTGGGCCTGGCCAACTGCGCCGACATCGTGGACGGCTGCGTGTTCCGGGTGGAAAAGTCATACCCGGTTTATGATGCTGCCTATCGGGAACACCTGACGATCCTGCGCGAGTATGTGGAGGGGCTGGAGAACCTGCAGACGATCGGGCGCAACGGCCTGCATCGTTACAACAACCAGGACCACACCATGCTCACTGGCATGCTGGCCGTGCGGAACCTGTTGCAGGGTGAAAACCACGACCTGTGGGCGGTCAATACCGAGCAGGAATATCACGAGGAAATCCGTGCCGGTGAAGCTGAGGAAGATCGGACTGCTGAAGTTAAGGTGCTTTCAGGTTTGCACATTGCGGTGGGCCCAGAACGATCGATCGGCGTCGAGATCGAGTCCGAGATCTCCGTTGGAGAAACCTGCCGACCAACATCCGCCCATGATGACACGGTACACGTGCAATTGGTTGAAGAAGTCACGTTGCCCGCACAGGCGTGAAGTTAATGACATTGTGCATTTCGTGGCGGACTGCAGGAGCGACTCCCGCGTTATTGCAGCTATCTCGCGCTTCGCCCCCTGCCTGGCATTGGCCAACTCAGTTGCTCCGACAACTCTCCAGGCATCG
Source organism: Candidatus Kuenenia stuttgartensis (assembly GCA_945861465.1). Lineage (GTDB taxonomy): Bacteria > Planctomycetota > Planctomycetia > Planctomycetales > Planctomycetaceae > SXXK01. Next base: position 30,964 of record CAMAVB010000034.1, on the reverse strand, counting down.
CGATTTGTGAATCGGGGCGTCTACCAGCAGCAATAAGCCACATTGGAAAGGGACGTCATCGGCGAATTGGATCGACGGTTCCACCGAAAACTTCCTGCGGCAGGTCGAAGACGGGGGGAGAGACCAGGCGTTTACTTGAAGGACTACGAATTCGGTAAACTTCAACGCGTTGCAGAACTCTTTTCGGCATCGGAAATGTCCGCACCAACTCGAACTCTTCCCGGCGGATAACGTCGCGCAGCTTCGCCAGCAGGAGTGTTTCGTGTATAGGTCTGGGAATTTCCATGACCAGCCAGCGACAGCCAGATGAAAGGATTTTGTCGCCAATCGCTTGGGAAGTCATTGGTTTCCTGGCACCATCGACAATCCATTTTCGAACCAAAACCACTTGTCGCTGGAATTTGGAGTCATCGGCCCGCAGATGGAATGTGTAGACGCCATCCAGAAGTCCTTCGTAAAAAACGGGTTCCGACGGGGCGACCTGCTCCATGTACCTTACAACCTCGACAAAACCGCTGATCGATGGCGGCGGTGCGCGGTGTGCGGAAATGGTGCTGGCCAGGGCGAGGCCTCCCAACAGACTGGCAAAAGCAAGCCGCGCGAGGCGCGGCCAACCCCAATGCGACAGCCACCTGGAAGCCGAAAGCGCTGCAATGGCGATCAGACACACGAGGGCTGGGCAGGCGATGAGCAAGTAACGAACATCTTTGGCCCAAATGCAGGACAAGAGAAAGCTGGGAACCCCGATCCAGAGCAGAGCCACGACCGACTCTCGACGCCAGCGGGGGCGGGCAAGCCCCGCCAGCAGACCGACGGCTGCGGAAACCAGAACAACAGAACCCGCCATGGGCAGCACGCAATGCGCTCCGACATATTTCATTGAACTCCACAGCCCGATCTCGCGTCCCGCCGGAGGAGACAACTGTGCAAACTGTCGTGGTGCAAAGTGATAAATTGCAAAGAAAGCAGGTATCAGAACGACCGAGCAGGCAACTGCAAGCCACAGAATATTCGGTCTTGTCAGAATTCGCCAACGTCCAAGGGCCAACATCCATGCCAAGCCTATGAATACTGCTGTACACAGCGTCGGATGTGTCAGGATTCCGAGCGTAGCCAGCGCCACGCCGATCGCTAAATGCCGCGAACTGCCTCCGTCGTACGGCAATTCCAACCCCCGTCGGCTGTGGTAAAGGGCTCCCACGCCGAACGCCATCGCCGGAACATTCAACATCACAGCATGTGACCAGTCTCTTATGCCTGGCATCAGCAGCAGTAGTCCGGCGACGACGCCCGCAGCCGGCTCGATCCACCGTCTCAACCATAACAGAGTATAAATTCCGGCAAACAGCGCGAATGCCAGCACCAGCCACTTGGCGACGAAAGGTGAAGGCCCGAACATCGAGAAGCCCGCAGCCTCCACCAAATAGAAGACAGGTGGATAAGCGGTCGGGCAGATTGTGGGATACCGGGCATAATAACGCCGGGCATAGTCGTCTGGCTGCTGCCACCCCTCGTGCAGCAGATCCTTCCAGAATAACCCGTTAATTGCGTGCCGTGGGGCGTCTCCCTGGAACCAGAGGCCGTCGTTCGTCCAGTTCAGGCTGCACAGAATTCCCCAAGCCGCGAAAAGCAGACAAACCTGCCCCCAGACTCCCGAAAACACTCCTGACGGCACGCTGAATATCTCGCCGGAATTGGCAGCCAGCTCAGGTTTTTTTTTTGAACCGGGACTCTGTCTAATTGTCATCGCTCATGGATCGCTTGTTTTAAATGTGCCGCTGATTCGTTGCCAAAAATCCTGTGATTAAAGAAGTAATCTCACCATGCGAACTTGCGGTCCATGAATTCTAGACAGCTCACAATGAACGGCACAAGCAACATGCGGCCAAGCGCATCGGTCAAGAGGTGTTCGAACAAACCTCAAGGACCTCACCTCTATCAAGGCAAATCCAATCCTCTCTTCGTCATTCCCCGACCTTCCACCAGTATGAAATTCTGTTACCGATGGCTTCGAAAGGCAGAGAGCCCCGGCTTTGCCGTCAAAGAGGAACCATCTGTTCGCCACAGAGTCTCCGAGTCGGCGTGTATTCGGCAACTTCCCGCAACGGAGCGGTGCGAGATTCTTTTGAGTCGTCTGCGTTTGTGAGGAGTCAATGATGAGTGACCATTTGTTTTTAGCAACAGATGCCCAGAATTCCACGCCACATGAGCGTTTACATCACTCCGTGCCACAACGCTTGTGGGATCAGGGACTCAACGATCCTGTAAAGCAATTCCTGTCTCGCAGTGGGAAAGGGATTCGAGCGGAATTGGTCAATGAGTTGTTCCGAGTTTCCGGCGGCTCGGGGGATGCACCGCGTGCCATCTCGGAGGCGATAGAGCTTCTTCATGCCGGTTCCCTGATCATTGATGACATCGAAGATGACTCGAACGAGCGGCGCGGCAAACCCACACTTCATCGTGAAATTGGGATTCCTTTGGCCCTGAACACGGGCAACTGGATGTATTTTCAGGCTTTCGACAAGTTGGCGACGTCACCTTTCAACTCCCGGACGCGGCATCGAATTCTGGAGGTGACGACACGTACGATTCTTCGTTGCCATGAAGGCCAGGCACTTGATTTGTCAGCGCGAATTGACTTGCTGTCTCCGGAAGAGATCTATCCCACGGCTCAGGCGATCAGTCGCCTCAAGACTGGCGGAATAACGGAACTGGCCGCCTGGCTGGGAGCAACCGCTGCAAACGCCCCGCGTGAAACTCGTCGCGCGCTTTCCCGATTCGGGGCGGGGGTCGGGATGTGCCTTCAGATGTTTAACGATCTGCTCGAACTGAGAAGATTTGCAAACGGCGACGAAAGATCGGACGACCTGCGAAACCTGCGCGTGACCTGGCCGTGGGCATGGGCGACAAAGATCATCTCAGGGACGGAGTTGTCTGCACTTCAGCAACAGCTTGGTCAGTCCACCGGCGAAACACTCCCGCTGCGAAAAATCGCAGTCCAGCTCATTTCTGTCGTTGGTGATCGGGGACAGGCACGCATCGAATCGAGGCTTGACAGAGAACTTGCCAGGCTCGGTGCGTGCCTCGAATTGCCTGAGTCGCTGGGAAGAGTTCTAAGCAAACTTCGATACTGAGGTGCCACGCGCCGGCACATCGAAAGCGGAATCACTGCATGGCACTGCCCAATTTCATCGTCGTTGGTGCCCAGAAGGCCGGGACGACCAGTTTATATAATTATCTGATGCTCCATCCGCAGATCTTCATGTCGCGTGAGAAGGAGCTGAATTTCTTCATTCAGGAAAAAAACTGGTTGCGGGGAATCGATTGGTACGAGTCGAACTTCGGCTCTTCCGCCCCGCAGCGCGGTGAAGCCTCACCTCTCTACGCCAGTTGGCCTGAGCATGCCGGCGTACCGGAACGAATGCACGCAGTCGTTCCGGATGCAAAGTTACTGTATTTGGTACGGGACCCCATCCAGCGGATCATCTCGCACTACGTCATGGACTATGGTCGTGGGATGGAAGATCGAGACATTACAGACGCCCTGCACAACCTGGATGAGACCAACGTTCTTGTCTGCCGAAGCAAATACTACCTGCAGATTCAGCAATACCTTTCGATTTTCAAAGAGCAGAATATCTGCATTGTGAGCCTCGATGACTTACAGGCAGACCCACAGCAAACTCTGGGAAAGATTTTTCGTTTCCTTGGAGTCGATGAATTCTTTGTCAGTCCCGGTTTTTCAAGGATTCATCATCCGTCCAGCGTCTATCGCCGCCCCATCTGGATGGTGCGACTCCTGAAACGTGCTCTCGGCAATTGGGCGTGGGGCCGCAGGGAGTCGCTGCCACGGTTTCTGTGCGACGGCCTGTGCCCAATGTTCTACCCGTATTTTTCCTACCCGGTGGTGAAGCCTTGTTTGACTCCTGTATTGAGGCAGCGCCTTGTCGATTGCCTCAAAGACGACGTCGATCGGCTGCGCACTTTGACGGGCAATCGGTTTGAGAAGTGGAGTCTTTGATACCTGCCGACCGGCCATCCGACCGATTGAACCAGGACGCTCGAAAAAGGAACACAATGGTAAGCAGTCACATTATTTCGCAACCCGTGGTCGATAAATACAACGCGGTACGACAGACGGCCGATACAGGCATCCTCTGCCATGCTCCGTTTCGTAACATCTATTTTAACCAAAGCGGAAACGCCGTCGCGTGCTGCTATAATACCACTCATGTGCTGGGTACCTGGCCTCAGGACTCTATTCGCTCAATGTGGTTTGGCGATAAAGCGCGGGCGTTGCGGCAATACATCCGGGAAAATGACCTGGGTGGCGGGTGCCAGTCCTGCGCCCACCAGTTGCAGAGCGGAAATTTTACAGGCCAGATGAGTGTCTTTGACTCATTGGCCGACAGCGGAAAGGGTGCCTCCAATCAAGGTGACGTGCCAATGCCGCTACAGTTCGAGTTCTCGTTGACGAACACCTGCAATCTTGAGTGCATCATGTGTGGAGGCTATTGGTCTTCGGCGATACGACGCAACCGTGAAATGCTGGCTCCCCTGCATTCCCCGTATGACAGCGGGTTCGTTGACCAATTAGACGAGTTCCTGCCTCACCTGCGTGTCGCAAAGTTCTTTGGCGGTGAGCCGTTCCTGATTCGAATGTATCACGAGATCTGGGAACGTATCCGCGTGATTAATCCGGACATCAAGGTCTACGTAACAACAAACGGGACAACATTGACGCACTGGGCCCGGGAGCTTCTGGATTCGCTCCAGGTGTTTCCGATCATTTCGATTGACAGCATGCAGCGTGCAACGTTTGAGTCGATTCGTCCGAACGCGGTTTTTGAGACGGTGATGGCGAATCTGGCGACTCTGCAGGAGTACTCAAGACAGAACTCTCGTACGATGAGCTTTGCCGTTTGTCCTATGCAGCAGAACTGGCAGGAAATGCCTGACATTGTCGCGTACTGTAACCAGAACAGAATCGGCATCTATTTCAATACCGTGTACTATCCGGACACCTGTTCACTTTCGGCCCTGAGTGCTGCGGAGCTGGACAGGATTATTGCAAGATGGGAATCGAAAACCATCCCTTCGGCGGATGCTCTGGAAAGGCAGAACGTTTCGAGGTTTCGCAATGTGATCAATCAGGTCGTTCAATGGCAGAAGGAAGCGGCAGAGAGGGAGCATCGTTCGTGTCAACTGAAACGTGTGATGACCGACATGGCTGCCTCTTTGGAAGACTCTCGGAAGAGTCTCCTGGAAGCTGACAACATTTCTGAAGCGGCGACAGCGCATCTGAAACGCGTTTTCACAATATTTCTTGAGCTGCCGGAGTCCGGAGACTTGCCGCCAAATGCCAATGCCCACAATCTGGACGCGGACTTAGGTCCGTATTTGGTCGAGGTGGCTGAAAAACTGGATGCCGTCACTTTTATCGGGGCCTACTTTGATGCCCTGGGGACAGCCTACCTGACCACGCAGCGCCAGTCCACAGAAGCAGATCGTCTTGATTTTACCACCAAAGTCAAAATCGCCGCTGCGGTGGCAAGCCAGCACAGTGCCAATGAGAAAGTTGTAGAGACCCAGCTTGTCCGAGGTGTATCGGGAACAATGCGCTGGTTGGCTGCCATGCCGGTTGAGACCCTGGCAGAAGAGATCGAGGCTGTTTTGGATCGGCTGGTCTGAAGCTGGATCGCTCCACCACGTGAGCGAATTGCACGAATCTCGCCGATTCACCCTCGCCGCAAAAGAGATTCGAAAACGAACAGCCACCGGAGCAACAGTCGGTTCATTGCTGCCAACTTTTTTTCGGGGGCCTTCCCTTGGCTGTCACTGTCCATTCATTCTTACCGCGGTTCGCGATGTGGTGGCGATATATTATTCCGCCCATGTATGGGTTTGTCTATTTGTCGATCTGCGCGTCGACAGCCCCCCTGAAAACAGCGGTGATTCGACTGGTTTGGTTCACACTGACAATCATCGCGACCGCTGCGTTCGGCTATTTTCTGAACGACTGGAGCGACATTGAACAGGATGCAGAAGCAGGAAAGCCGAACCGGGTTGCGGGTTTGTCGCCTCAGCAACGAGTCGGAATTGCTTTCCTGCTGCTGGTTTGTTCCTGGGCTCCGTGGATTGCGTTACCCCGTAATTCCACCAACATGACCTTCATGGTGTTGCAGTATGTGGCATTCGTCTCTTACTCGTGTCCGCCCTTTCGGCTCAAGGAGCGAAGTCAGTGGGGCCTTATCTGCGACATGTTGTATGGACATCTGATCCCAATCGTGGTGACCGTCGCTACATTTAACGACGACCATTCCCGCCTGCAGTCCTGGACCTTTTACGCCTTCCTGCTGCCCTGGCTGGTATGCAAAGGGCTCAGAAATATTGCAACGCATCAGGTCAACGACCGATCCAAAGACCGCAAAGCCGGAGTCAGAACTCTTGTGCTCAAGATGGGGCCGCTGAGAACAATCAAGGCGATCAATTATGTGATTCTTCCACTCGAAATTCTGAGTCTCTCAGCGCTGCTCGTACTTCTCGCCACCTATCACCTGCCACTTTACGCAGGATTCATCGGATTTCTCATATTCACCTGTCTGAAATTCAGCATCTGGAGAGTACCTTCACTTTCGATTCGGAAGCGATGGTTCAAGTTCCTTTATTTCATGAACGATTTTTATGAGGAGTGGCTGCCGCTCACGGCACTCGTTGTCCTCGCGATGGCGCGGCCTGAATCACTTGTCCTGATTGCCGCACATTTCTGCATGTTTCCGTGGCTGATCGCAAAATTCAGACGTGATCTTGTGGTTATTCGCACCAACGTCATGCCGACCAGAACCCACTGGCTGACTTTCGGGGCAACCGATCGATCCATCCCTTGAAGAATTCAGCGCTACGCTGATTCCTAAGTGCTCGTAAGAATCCTGGTGCCGTCCATGTGTGGGATTATTGGCCAAATCTGCTACCGTGGCATCATTGACCGCGAAGAGTTCGTTCGCATGCGGGACACCCTTAGCCATCGTGGACCGGATGGTGCCGGGAATTTCTTCGATGACTCGGAACAAGTTGCCCTCGGCCACCGGCGACTATCGTTTCTGGACCTCTCGGAATCCGGGCAGCAGCCGATGCCGAACGAAGATGGAACTCTTTGGCTGACGTTCAATGGGGAGATCTACAACTATGTTGAGTTGCGAAGCAGGCTCGAAGCAAAGGGGCACCGGTTTCGCTCAACTTCGGACACTGAGACGATCCTGCACGGTTACGAGGAATGGGGTCCGGATGTGCTTTCACATCTGAAGGGGATGTTCGCCATCGGTATCTATGATACATCCCGGCGGGAGTTATTTCTGGCAAGGGATCGATTCGGAATCAAGCCACTCTACTATTATCGCGATGCGTCAACGTTCATGTTTGCCTCAGAAATCAAAGCCCTCGTCGCCAGTAAACGCATGCGGAGGTCGCTGAGGTACGAATCCATTCATGACTATCTCGCCTATCGCTTTGTTCCGACCCCGTGGACGATCTGGCGCAACGTATTCAAAGTGCCACCTGCAAACTACCTGCTGCATCGGCACGATGGTACGATTTCGGTGCGCGAATACTGGAGTCTTCCAATCGATGCCGGTGTCGATGTCGATCGACGGATCGCAGTAGAGCGTGTGGACGAACTGCTGGAAAAGTCGGTCTGTGAGCATCTTCGCAGCGATGTGCGCGTTGGTGCATTCCTCAGCGGTGGATACGATTCCAGTGCTCTTGTCCAGTACATGAAGCGGCTTGAATATCCAAGGCGTACGTTTGCGATCGGCTTCGAAGGGTGGGATGACAGCGAACATAAGTATGCCAGTCAGGTAGCCCAGACGCTTCAGTCGGAGCACACAAATCATATTGTTGATCAGTGCAGCCTGAACCTCGTCGAGAAACTCATGTATTTCTACGACGAGCCGATTGCGGATATTTCCATCATCCCCACCTATCTCGTCAGCCAGGTCGCTTCCCAATCCGTCAAGGCCGTGCTTTCCGGGGAAGGTGCCGACGAAATGTTTTGCGGATACGGGTGGCAACGCGCATTCGCATTGGATCAGGCACAGAGACCTCGCAATGGACATGCTGCGGACGCTGCAAATCAGGCGGCCGATAAGTACGCCGAATACATGGCAATGGGCCGGTTTCGGAATACGGAAATCCGGAGGCTACTGCACCCTGACCTTGCACCGGCTGACGGCACGGACTCCGACTGGTGGTATCGATCACTTTCCCAGGGGCAGAGTTCTCCAGTCAAATCAATGCAATATCTGGACATTAAGTCCTTCATGGCGGAGCTCGTGCTGACGAAAGTTGATCGAGCGAGCATGGCAAATTCGCTCGAAGTGCGTGTGCCGTTTCTGGATCACGAGTTATTCGAGTATGTGATCTCATTGCAGGATCAGGTGTATTTCGATCCAGGGAAAACCAAGGTTCTACTGCGTCACATTCTTGAGCCTGTGCTTCCGAAGACGATTATCGACCGACCGAAGCAGGGGTTTGTCGGACCGAATCGTTACTATATGAATACGGGCTTTTACACGAATGTGATCAAAGAAGGGCGATTGCTGCAGGACCATGTCATTCGGCGGGAGTATGTGGATGAGTTGATTCGCGCAAATGATCACTGGCGACTGTGGAAAATCATGGTTCTCGAATTCTGGTATCAACGCTGGATGCAGCCGGGCCTGACGCTGTCCGAGCCACAGATTGAAACCATGCGAATCCGAACCAGTAGCCCATCCCCTGCAGCAATCTGGAATGGCACGGATGGGTTCTCACTGACGACCGTTTTCCGGAGCATGACTGGCGCGCGGTCTTGTGCCGGCGTCAAAGAGGAAACAAAAGTTCATGCGAAGTCGTACATCATTTGCGGCGCACAGTGCGCGGGGGCGAGCCTGCTGAGCAGAGGACTGGCCGAAACCGGACTGGCAGGAAATCCACAGGAGTTCCTGCAATGCAGAGGCCGTGACAATTGGAATTCTTCACGCCCGTTGTGGCTGGAAAATGAGAATGTTCCCGAGATGCATGGAGGCCAGCCCCCGCGGACGATTAACCAGTTCCTGGATCTCGTGCGGGCTGTTGGCACACGTGGAGAGACTTTTGGGCTGGTACTCATGTGGACTTATTTCACTCAGGTTATCACCAACCTCCGACGATTGCGCGAGTTCAGAGGCAAGTCCGAAAAGGAAATTCTCGACGCCGCGTTCGGAAATCCATGTTTTATCTGGTTGGCGCGTCGCGACCCGTTGCAACAGGCCGCCGCGTGGTCACGCGCTTCCCAGACAGGAATCTGGTCGGAAGACGCCACGGATCAGCGCGATACACAGACCGCGGAATTCAAGTCCGACAATCTCAAATTCTATTACGACAAAGTCGTGGAAGCACAGGAAGGCTGGCGTTCGTTTTTCGATCGGAGCGGTGTTTGTCCACTCGAATTCACCTACGAAGATCTTGTCGGAGATTTCCAGGCGACTTTGCGGCAGGCGGTGGATTTTGTAGGGGTCAGCGTCGAATCGGCGGCACTTGAACGATTTGTGCCCCAACCTGTGGGAAGTTGCATGGAGGCCGAATGGGCAGAGCGTTATCGCGAGCTGAATCCACAGTAATTCGGTGATTACGCCACCGGCTGAAGAGTATTTTCGACGCACGATAACTACTGACTGACAGCCTGAAAACAGCAGGCTGGCCGGGATTCTTGGGAAACTGTCTGGATGTGCTATGTCTTTGTTGTTTGTGGTGCTGCTGAGCATGTGACGACACTCAATCTGTCGCTGCAGTACCTGAGAAAATTTACAAACAAGCCAATCGTCGTTGTGACAGACACGTCCCGCACCTCGGAATCGGTAGAGCATGACGTCGTTATCGACGTGCGGACACCAGCGGACATGAATGATCATCAGGCGAGTATCTTTCTTAAGACATCCCTGCACCGTATCCTGCCACGGGACGTCACTCGGTATTGTTACCTTGACAGCGACGTCATTGCAGTGCGCCCCGGAGTCGATGAGATCTTCGAGCAGATGTGCCCTCCCATTACGTTCGTCGCGGACCATTGCCGATTACCAGAATTCAGCCCCTATGCCATGCGTTGTGGTTGTCGCGAAAAGGCGCGTCCAGGAATCGAGCGTTTCGAATCCGTCCTGAATCGATACAGAATCCCGCCGTCAAGGCGTATGGACATGCTGCAGAAGGAACTTGGTTGTGTTCAGGAACGGTGGCGCATTCTTGAGTCGAAGATGATGTTGTTGTCACGCACGATCAGAAAGTGGCACAGTGTAAGAAAATGGATGAGTTCTCTGGCAGATTTTGTCAGGAAAAGAACCGGATTTAATCTCGATAGCGCGAGTAATCAATGGCTTGACGAAGATGGGCAATTCCTTGCACAGTGCAAGCCGTTCAGAACTCTGCAGTACGCACAGTTCCTCGCAAGTCATGGATATGACTTTGACTCCACCACGCGGACATGGACCGCTTCGGACGGATTTGTAGTTCAACGAGACGTCGTCAGTCAAATCGAACACGATACGGAATTCCGATATGACCCCGTGACTGACACTTGGTATGGTGCCGGCGGGGCTTTGGTATACAAGTGTTGCTGCGATCATCTGCGTCAGGCAATCAAGGTGAAATTTGGAACGACGGTCCGTGACGCGCAATGGCAACATTGGAATGGCGGTGTCTTTCTGTTCGACAGATCCTCTCACTCATTTCTGGACACTTGGCATGCCTGGACCATCAAAACGTTTTCGGACCCTGCCTGGCAGACACGGGACCAGGGGACACTTATCGCGACCGCTTGGAAGTTCGGTTTGCAGAATCATCCGGTCCTGCATCCGAAATTCAATCTGATCGCTGATTACCATTCGGATCGTCTGCAGTTCAAAACGGGTGCGGATTTCGAAGCTGGCATAGGATTTTCGGTAGACGAGTTTCGGACAGTCATCGAGCCAGCCTTCGTCCACATCTACCACCACTGGGGTGATCGAAACTGGGAAGTCTGGCGCTGGGTCGAATCGATTCTGGGGGGGGCGGAAAAAAAAGAAATGGTCCAGACCGTCCCCTCTTATCCGACCGATTTTTGAACGGGATATCATGCGCCTTCCCGAACGGATTGCCTTCGGGATTCAGTAGACTGAAATATTAACGTACATTGAGTCCTGATATCTTGCAGTCGCGACCAAATGTTTCAGTGATCCTTCCTGTATTCAATATGGAGGATTTTCTGGCGGACACTCTCAGGGCGCTTCTGGCCCAGGAAGGACTGACCGAGAACGACCAGATTGTTGTTGTTGACAATGGTTCTACGGATCGTTCGGTCGAGATTGCTCAGGCGTTTTCGGGTATTCGTGTACTGCATCAGCCAAAGCGAGGATCTTACGCCTCACGCAATCTGGGCATTCGCCATACCAGTGGTGAGATCATTGCCTTTCTGGATCCGGATTGTCGTCCAAGGCTGAACTGGCTTGCTGCGGTGAAGGAGTCGATGCGCGACCCGGAAGTCATGATCTCGCTCGGAAGCAGGAACTTCGCTGCGAACAAAGTGCAGCTCCGCGTCCTGGCGGCGTATGAGAATAAGAAAATTTGCTGGGTGCTTTCCGGAGGAAATCCGTCACACGTGTTTGGCTACACAAATAATATGGCCGTTCGCCGATCAGTGTTTGATCAGTTCGGGCTGTTTCAGGAACGGCTTCGCGGAGGGGATACGATCTATGTTCAGCAGGTCGTGCATTCACTGGGCGTATCAGTAGTGCGTTTCAATTCACAGATGCACGTCGATCATCTGGAAATTACCACCACAATGGATTACTACCGTAAGCAGGCAATTTATGGTGGCAGCAACGAATGCCTGGCAAGAGAGGTGCCCCATAAACCCCTCTCCAATCGCCAGCGTCTTGCCGTGGTGATTTCCTTGGCCCGTGAACACATTCTGAATCCATGGCAAATTTGTCTGCTGCTGTTTTTACTGGTACCAGGTGCCTGCATTTACGGATGGGGACGCAGAAATTCACCCTCTCAACGCATACGATATGTCTCGGAATGAAGCTCCGCTGAACCGCCGAAACGGGTTGAAGGCAACCACCGGCAATCATATCATTCCGTATCGCCTCGTCGTTGACGACGGCTCAGTGAGATGGGCGGATCGTGCAGGATTTCTGTACCACGCACCGATACACGGTACTTATCTTGTTTTTCGCAGGAGACACAACCAATGTTGCAAAGTGGTCTGCGGTGCGCACTCTTCCTCGGAGCCACTCTGGGACTGATCTCGCAGGCCTGTGTCATCCGAGGCGAGGATGTTGCGGAAAAAGCACAGGAAATAGGGACCAGAATTGCCGACCAGTATGTTCTGCGCGATGTACTCGGGAACCGTCGGTCGCTTCAGGAATTTGCGGGACTTAACGCCATCGTCCTTGCGTTTCTCGGAACCGAATCCCCCACCTCCGATCTCAACCTGCCCGCATTGATCAGGATGGAGAAACAATACCGCGACCAACGCATTGGTTTTATCGGGGTTTTTCCGAATGATCACGAGGACCTCGAACAGATTGCGATGCACAGGCATGATCATGATGTGCCTTTCCTCGTGCTCAAGGACTGCGACCGGCAACTTGCGGATGCGCTCGGGGTCACACGTGTGCCAACATTCGTGGTGCTTGACGGCGACTTTGTGTTTCGTTACCGCGGCCGGATGAACGATCAATACGGCGATGTTTCCCGCAAGTCACAGGCAACTCGTGAGGACCTGCAGTTGGCGATTGACGAAGTGCTGACTGGCAAGCCGGTTGCCGTTTCGGTGACTGACGTGGAGGGCTCTCCCGTGCAACGAGCGGCGCAGCGTTCGGGGTTGACTGAGATATCTTACACAAAGGATGTGTCCCGTATCTTTCAGGACCGGTGCCAGACCTGTCACCGTCCCGGCCAGATTGGTAAATTCGAACTGATGAGTTATGAGGACGCGGCACAGCGAGGCGAGATGATCAAGGAAGTCGTGACACAGAGGCGGATGCCCCCCTGGCAGGCCGATCCCCGCTATGGGAAATTTATACACGATCGCCGTCTGGAGAATTCAGAAATTGAAACTCTGGCGGCCTGGGTTGACGCCGGTATGCCCCGCGGCGACGACAAAGACTCCCCCAGCCCCGTCGAATGGCCCAGTGGTCTTTCGCGCGGGACGCCGGACCAGGTGTTCACCATGCCGGAGGAATTCACTGTTCCGGCCGATGGCAGCACTGTTTTTCAACGCTTTGTGCTCGCGAAGGAATTTACGGAGGATCGCTGGGTGCGCGCGGCATATGCCACGCCAGGGTCGCCAAGCCTGGTACAGAGTCTTACCGTCTTCGCGGAGTCGGATAAAACGCAGTCGTTGCCGTCACTCGACAGTAACAATTCTCTGCTCGCCGCCTGGGCCCATGGAGCACTTGGAGAATTCGTATGGCCTCCCGATACAGCGATGCGCTTACCGAAGGGCGCTCAACTCATCATGGGAATTCAATACAATCCCACGGGAAAAATCACAAAGGATCGCTCCTCGGTCGCGTTCACTTATGCAAAAGAGACTCCCAGGTACGAACTCGTTTATAACTATTTTCTGAATGACTCTATTAGAGTGCCGGCCAATGAGCCTCATTATCGGGCTGAGACTACCTTCCGACTTGCGGCGGATGCACGCATCATCGGTTTCACTCCGTACATGCGCTTGCGAGGAAAGGACTACTCCTACGAAGCCATTTATCCTGATGGCCGCCGCGAAACGCTTCTTTCGATACCACGCTTCGACTTTAGTTGGCCAACCTTTTATCAATTCAAGGAGCCAGTTCGATTGCCGAAGGGATCCATGATCCATGCGGTCGCGCACTGGGACAACTCGCACTATAACCTGCGGAATCCCGCTCCCGACAAGACGGCGCTCTACGGCCAGCAAACCACGGATGAAACGATGATCGGGGGAGTTTTTTTTGCCTGGGAGCACCCCGATGCTTCGGCTGAGCTTGTCAGGAATCCTGTGAGTATTCCCGACGTGCTTTTCAACCGGCTCGATTGCAATGGCGACGATCTCGTGACGTCTCTGACCGAGATCCCCTACCGCTGGAAAGTCACGCTGGATGAGCGCGGAATCAAGGTCGCGGAAGTGATGAATCGACAGGACTTCACTAAGTGGTTCACGGTGACGAGCCAGCAGGTGCCACTCGCCGGTGTCAGCGGTTTCGACGGCAGGCTGCTGCCCATGATCGCCAAAAAAGAACCCCTGAAACCAGAGCCCGTCCGCGAGCGACAAGTTTCTGACGAACGTGAACAACGACCGACGGACCATATTCCCGCACGAGCCCTTGCCAACCGGCAACGTGATGTGGCATTCCTTGCGCTTGCGTATCAACGCATCCTGGATCATGTGTATATTATTGTGTCCATCGTAATCATTGTCTTGGGCGCATTGATTTATAAACGCCCGTGGAGAAAGGACCAACCGGACTCCCCATCCATTGGCCCGGATGTCTGGAGATGATAGGGCATGTTTCGGGACAGATTGGAATCGTGTCGAACCCAGGCCGTGTGTTGCGATGGATCAGTTTAATGCGTCAGACCGATTTGCGTGTCTGGAGCCGGACGCTAATGCCTGCCGGCTCATCCACCGCGCCATTTCTGACGGAGCACCAGCAGAAAGCTGGCGTTTTTCGGAGGTTTTTGAGGGGCCACGAGTCTGTTCCGGAACGTCCGGGGGGAACGGCGTGTTTTTGAGAATTCAAGGAATCCTGGTTCAACGACAAACGAAGTGCGCGGTGTAGAATCCTGGTTTCATCCGATGAGATCCAACGACCGATGGATCTCCAGGTCAACGACTCTGATTCACCAATGTAAAGAGGTTCGTAACCACGAATAGACACGAATGGACACAAATAATTTTGTTCAGAAAAATTGACAAAGCTGGAAATGTTCACATGACGATTGCATGCTTATGAGTGTCCGAGCAGCGATTCGAATCCAACACTTTACCGGGCACAGCGACTATTCGTGTCCATTCGTGGTTCAATTGCCTGGCCGCTCCTCGCACTTCATTTGTTGTTGAGCCCTTCATTTGTCGCTGAACCTGGATTGCCGGCAGCGGCATTCGACAGATAGCGACACGGAATGAACACATTGGAAAGACGCCGGCGGAAATCAATACGGTGCAACAGTTTCGAATCAAAATTCGACCGCATGAAGTATGACGATGAAAACCTCGTAGTCGGTTGCGAGAATGT
Source organism: Candidatus Kuenenia stuttgartensis (assembly GCA_945861465.1). Classification (GTDB taxonomy): domain Bacteria; phylum Planctomycetota; class Planctomycetia; order Planctomycetales; family Planctomycetaceae; genus SXXK01. The sequence continues at coordinate 15,695 of CAMAVB010000034.1, read as the reverse complement.
TGCGCGAGTGATCGAAGACGTATCCCCCGATCTCGTGAAAGATCGCATCGAATGCATGGAAGTGTTTGACTCTGGAAGGCCCTCACGCCATGCTCCCCACGCGAGCCGTCTACCATTCATCCTTGCAAGACGAATTCTAAAAATCAAAACACTCTCACGATCCACCAATCATCGCCGCTCGCGTTTAGACACGCGCGGAGCTCCCGTTGTACCCGGCGGAGAGGTGGAGATTCATTTGACATGAAGACCAATGAACTCAGGCATATTGCTCGCCTTAGCTGGCAGATCTTCTGTCGCGACCTGGTTTCGCGCTATCGCGGCAGCAAACTCGGCTACATTTGGCTGCTTTTGTCACCTTTGGCGATGGCGGGCGCATGGATCTATATCAGACGCCTGGGTAATCTGGGAACGGCCGATGGGCCTGCTTCTTATGTCGCGTATGTCACCACAGGAATGTTTCTCTGGCAAGGGTTTACACGCCAGGTTCAAAGTTCCATGAACCAACTTTCTGCATCCCGGCATCTTTTGAGCAAATATGTATTTCCCTGGGAAGCACTCGTGCTTGCTGCATGGGCGGAGACGATCATTGAATTTGCCGTCAGCATGGTGGTGCTGGTCGTTATCCTCGTGATCACCGGATCCGTTAGTGGATGGGGTCTCGTGATTTCATTGCCCTGGATCGCAAGCCTTCTGCTTCTGGCAAGCGGATTAGGGTTGGTACTGACTCCTTTCGGTCTGCTCTATGAAGACGTGGGGCGGGCCCTCGCATTAAGCCTCCAGATTATGTTCTTTATGATTCCTATTGTTTACGCTCTGCCGCCCAGTGGAATGACCCGCGCCATCGTGGAGTGGAACCCTGTCGCCGTTTTGCTGGTCGGTGCTCGAGACGAACTTTTGCTCGGGGAAACTACCTTCTTGTTTCAAGGGGTGATCGCCACCGTGCTCGGGTTCGTGGTCGTGGTCCTTGGTTTTGCAGTTCTGAGGGTAGCCCGCCCACATCTCGCTGTGACGGCCAACTGATGAGCTCAAATCTTCTCCTCGAGGTCACGGATGTCAGCAGGCGCTTCGCCCGGGGCCTGCGCCAGTCCATGCGGTATGCCGCGAGCGACATCTTCCGCCAACTGCTTCGGCCGGGGCTCCCGGAAGATCAAACCCTGCGGTCGGGTGAATTCTGGGCTGTTCGCAATGTGAGCTTCTCCCTGAAAAGGGGTGAAGCTGTTGGCATCCTGGGAAATAACGGAGCTGGCAAGAGCACCCTGCTGAAACTGATTACCGGCATCTACAAGCCGACGGCAGGAAGAATTCATGTGGCGGGCCGGATCGGTGCGATCGTCGAACTTGGATCCGCCTTTGCTCCCAATCTAACGGGCCGAGAGAATCTACGTCCCCAGGCAATGATGCACGGCTATGGCGCGGATTTACGGCAAGCGCAACTGGACCGCATCGTGGAATTCGCCGACATCGGAGACTTCATCGACAGTCCTGTTCGGCACTACAGCACCGGCATGCGGGCCCGCCTTGGTTTCGCGGTGGCCGCTCTCTGTGAACCTGACCTGTTAGTGGTGGACGAAGTGCTGGCAGTCGGTGATCTGGCCTTTCAGAACAAGTGTTTGCGCTTCGTCGAGGAATTTCGAGAACGCGGGGGTTCGGTAATTTTTGTGGGCCACAACCCCGTGCAGATGCAGGCAGCCTGCGATCGCGGCATCGTCCTGGAACGGGGCCGCATCACTTTCGAAGGCTCGATGGTCGATGCCATCGATCGGCTTTTCAATTCCGCCGAGAAAGAATCCACCAAGGCATTGGCCGCGAAGGCCGCGGAGGGGTCGCCATTGCCTGCCCTCCTGCCGTCCAATGGTCAGGAGACTCGCGGTCGAATTGAGGTGCATACAGCCGGGGTTTACTACCACCAACCGGAAAACAGCGGCGCAAAAGGTTCGATCGTGGTCGATCTGACCGTGGAAGTGCGCGAAGTCGCGCCGGTGCCACAGATCGTGATTACTTTTTTTTCTACCACCAGCGCTAATGCCATTGCTTTGTCCGTTAGTGAAGCAATGTCCTTGCCGCTCGGAGTACATCACGTCAAAATGGAAATACCTTCGGTGCCGTTGTGCCCAGGTGATTATCTGGTGAAGCTTGCCATCATCGCTGGATATGCACCCTTTCCTGTTTGGACTCAGGGTTGGATGGGTGATGCGCCGCGAATGATTCGGATTCCCGGCAACCCAACCATGGTCGGAAACCTGGCACGCTTGATCTCAGCGAAGATTCAACTGGACAGTCAATTGAGTATAAGCAAATTGACAGCAGCAAGCGGCGATTCAGCAAAGACTGAATACGACAATGAAGTTTCCATAGAGCGGGATGCCGAAGACTTAAGAAGTGTTCCGCAGATCTCTGAAAGGAGTTAATTAGATGAGTAGTTTGTTCGCCAGTTCGGCAAATGATTCAGAGGGGACAAAGCCACGATCTGCCGACAACGGCTCGGCCGTTGTTCAGACAGCCGACGTTGTTCGCGATGCGCGCAATCCGATTAGCCGGCATACGGTGGCCGACGTCGCGCGTTACTATAACGAATGGACGCCCGATTACATCAATGGCTTCGGGGAGGTCTTCCAGGGAGCCAGGCCTGAATCCACGGAGGAACTACTCGAATATATCAAGAGTGCTGCTCGCCTGGAGGACGGCTTAACGGTGTTAGATGCCGGCTGCGGCGTCTGTGGACCTGCCACGTGGTTTGCAGAACACGGAGATTTGACTATTGAGGCACTCACCATTTCAGAGGTTCAGGTCGCGGAGGCCCAACAACGCATCAACCGCCGTGGACTGCAAAACCGTGTGACTGTGCGACAGGGGGATTTCCAACAACTTGCACAGATTTATCCACCGGCCCATTTCGACCGGATTCTGTTTCTGGAATCGCTCTGCCATGCCGAGGATTACAGAACGGTGCTGCAACAGGCAAAACAATTGCTGAAGCCAGGAGGTTGTGTTTACATCAAGGACTTCTATGCGATCGACAACAGGTCGCGTCCGGAAGTTCTTGAAATGCAGGCGCAGGACCTACGGGATTTGAACCAGGTTTACTGTCTGATGATGCCGGACATCCCGCGCATGGTGGACACTATCAGTGCGCTGGGGTTTGACATAGTTTATCTGCGTCAACCCCTTTATGAGTATTCTTCGAAGCCGTGGGAGAAGTTTATGGAGGAATCGAAGCTTTACTGGCTTCCGAAACTGGACCCGAATCTCGACATTAACACGATCGAGTTTCTGATAAGTACCAAGACTCATGAAGTCTTTCTGAATCGTTGAACTTCTATCACCGGGAGATACACAAATGAGGCAATTGTTTACTGACCCCGCATTACAGGAGCAATTCCTGCCTGCTGGATACGTGCAGGTACCGCTGCTCTCTGCAAGTGAGGTATCCTATCTCCTGACAAAAATTGGTACCTTGCGACCCGATGATAACTTCAACCCGCAGTCCGGCGAAAACTATCGGGCAACGTATCACTGCTCTTTCGTCGATAAGAACGTGGCTTACAAACGTCAGGCCTTTGCGTTGATGAAAGAGGTGTTTGAGCCCCATCTCAAGCGGTACATGCCGGATTTCGAGATCATCAGTGCTAACTTCTACGTTAAGCCTCCCCACACCGGTCGATTTACCATCCATCAGAATTGGCCCGTTCTGGACGTGAAGGATACGACGGTCACCCTTTGGTGTCCGTTACAGGACGTGGATGTCCATAATGGGGGAATTCATGTTGTTCCGGGTAGCCATAAGATCATTGACCACGTTGAAGGAATCCTTTGTCCGCCTTACTTTAAGGATTTCCAGGAAGCCCTCATTGAGAAGTACCTTAAACCCCTGCCCATGCAGGCTGGACAGGGGCTGATCTTCGACGATGCCCTGATTCATTGGTCACCGACGAACAACTCCGACGAGCCACGGATTGCGGTGCAAATTCTCTGCGTTCCGGGGGACGCCACGCCGTTTCTGTATTTCCTGGATCAAAATCATCCGGAGCGCTTTGAAAAAATTGAAGCAGGGCCGGAGTTCTTTTTGTCACATACGGTAACCGACCTGACCGTCCGTCAGCCCCACTGGAAAAGCCTTGGGTTCGTGGAAAACAATAACCGTTACATCGCGGAGCAAGAGTTCGTCGATCTGCTCAAGAAGGGGGACGAGATCCGCCGGAAGATTTATTTCCCGCATCCAACGCCGGTTTTCCGCGACCGAGAGTTGGAAGAGAAGTTTCAGGAAGATGGTTACGTGGTTGTGCCGCTCCTTACTGCGGAAGAAGTGCAGTCTCTCCTTGAAATTCATGATTCCCTCACCGGGGATATTCCCGCCGATTACTATGCCACAATTTTCCATCCTGACCGGGAGCATCGACGCGAGGTAGGGAGGTTAATTGATGCGATTCTGCAACCCCGCGTATTGCCGCTCCTGGCCGGATATAAACGGATTGCTTCTGCTTTTATCAGTAAGCGGGGGTCAACGAAGCAGGGCAGAGTCAACGTGCATCAGGATTATTCCTTTGTCGATCAATCCCGCGTTACCGGCGTCCATGTTTGGATCCCCCTTGTGGACGTAGACGAGGACAACGGGTGTCTGACCGTCTATCCAGGTACGCATTTCCTGGTAAATCATATCAGCGCCATTCCCTGGAATGGTTCACCTTTCCAATCCGTGCTTCCAGTGCTCGAACGCGAATGCGGTGTGCGCTTGCCGATGGCTGCTGGCAGTGCTCTTATTTATAACGAGAGGACTTTGCATGGTTCAGGAGAAAATAGCACGCCGGGCAAACGTGTTGCGGTCGCGAGCGCATATATTCCAGTCGCGGAAACCATGCGAGTCTATGTATGTGACCCGGCAGAGCCCCATCGCCTGGAGATCCTGTCGGTTCAAGACTCGGCTGATCTTCAACTCATACCCGGCAAACCAATTCCTCAACCGTATGCCGACACGTTGGCGCGGATTGGTACAATCAATTATCAGTTGACCATGCTTACGGAAGAGCAGATTCAGCATCTACGTGTCAGTCGAAAGTCTAAGCATTCTGACGAATCCCTGCGTAATACAGAGAATGTACCGACGGCGGTTCCAGCAATGCCTGCTCCAACCGTAGCAGAACCCGGCAAAGGGGGCGGCTTGGTTGGATGGTTGAGGAAAATGCTGGGTGGCGCTCGCAATGCCTAATCGCTCCGGTCGGGAAAAGTGGGTTCAACGACAAATGAAATGCGAGCCTGGTTTTATGCATGAACCGTTGGTGGCGCTTTGCCAGACCACCGGCTGATTTCTTGAACCGCTCTGCGGTGAATCACAGGAAGCACCACGAAAACCAACGAACAGCGAAATCTGATTCCGAGCGGACGCGCACACACGATTCGTTGAGCTTTATTTTGTCGCGGCGCACTTAGACTCCGCCCGGCCATGAGTGAGACAATTGGCGAGCGGCATGCGTCAGCTTGCCGGTACAAAAACGAGGTACCGGAGGGCTCACGCCGCTCCGCTCGCCGGACTCATTTCCGGCCGCGCGGAGTATATTCCAGTCGAACGAAGAGGAATACTGATGATGAACTGGCTACTGGCGCCGGGTAAGCAGCACAAGCGCCTCGCCGAACTGGAAAGTGCGTATCGCGAACTGAAGGAAGAGAATCTGGGATTTGAGGGACAACTCCGGGACGCCAGGGAACAACTCCGCGCGACGGAAGATGGTTTCGCCATTGGAAAAAAGCAATTTGCTCAATGGTGGAAGCAACAAAAGGTTTACTCGTATCTGCCGGAATACTTAGCCCCGCCGTTTGACTGGTTCCAGGAAGCAGCCGAGGCCCAGAGTTCCGACACCCAACAAGAAGACACCCAACACGATCCGCTCGACTCGATCCGCCCCGGTACCACTCTTGATTTGAGCAGGGTCGCACAGTTCCCAGAGCGTCACCCGGTGTTTATTCTGGGCGCTCATCGCTCCGGGACGACCGCGATGTGCCAAGCCCTCCGGACCTGCCCCAGCATGTTTGGGTGGGAGGAGGGCCAGGTGTTTCCAGCCCTCGTCGCTTCACTCGCCCTCTTTCACGAGCGGTGGCAGAGATCACTGGCGGAGTTGTGGGACCTCCACCTCTTCGCGGCAGGACAGCTGGATGTCTATTCGCTTCTGAATGGCGTGCTGCGGAGCGTAGATGACACGCACGCCGCATGGTGTTCCGAAAGGGGAGCCCTGCGCTGGGTCGATAAGACGCCTATCCTGGAGGCGGTGCTCATGGTGGGATTTCTTCGACATGTCTACCCGAAGGCGCGATTCATCTTCATGGTTCGTCACCCCGTGACGAACGCGCTCTCGAACGTGCGCAAGTTCAGCGAAAAAACCATCTGGAGCGCGACCCGCTACTGGTCAGACATGATAACGTCGTGGTTCTAGGCGCGCCAGACATTGGCGGCCGACAATTTCCTCGAGGTGCGGCAGGAAGACCTGACGCCGCGTGCAGACGAAGTTGCTCAGAAGTTGGCTGAACTGCTCGACCTGTCGCCGTCGGAGGCAGCAAATGTGGCGAGCTACCTTCGCAGTCAACGGGTTGAACAAACGGGCAATGCTGAGAAGACCGAGGAGATTTATCTGGAGGACCTGGATTGGCCTGAGGACTTGAAGCGGGCCTGCCGTGAGTTATGCGAGAGCGCCGCGGCGGAGTTTGATTACCGTTTGAGCCGCCCGTGAGTTTTGGCTCAACGACAAATGAAGTCTGCGCAGACGGAAGGCAATTGAACCACGAATTGACACGAATGGTCGCAGTGCCCGGTAAAGTGTTAGATTCAAATTGCTGCTCAGCCACTCTGAACCGTGCGGTCGTGATGTGAACATTTCCAGCGTTTTCAATTCTTCTGAATGAAATTATTCGTGTCCATTCGTGTCCATTCGTGTCCATTCGTGTCCATTCGTGGTTAAGAACCTCTTGGCATTGGTGGATTAGAGTCGTTGACCCGGAGATCCACCAGTCGTTGGATCCTATCGGACGAAGCGGGATTTCTACGGGGCGCACTTCATTTGGCGTTGAACCCGAAGTTGGCCACCGGCTGCCGAGGCGTTTTGCGGAACATCCATGACGAATTGCGGGATCAAGAAAGCGTCATGAATCGCCGCATCATCATTGGGTTACCCGAGTGGAACCTCAACGGCGTCTGCATTTTCGCTGCCAATCTGGCGAGGGGCCTGCGAGCCCGGGGTGAAGATGTCCGCCTGTTGCTCACAGAGGAACAGACGCCGCTCGTCGCCCATGAGCGGCACGGAGCACCGTTCCCCGCCGACCTGCCGGTTGATCGGATACGCCTGAACGCCCACGACCGCTGGTGCGACGCATGGACAGCGATCGAACGTTACCTTGAGGAACAGGCGCCCTGCGTCTGGCTCCCCAACCATGATTTTCGCGCAACCTGCATTTCGCCGCGACTGTCTTCCCGAGTCACGGTCGTGGGCATACTCCATGATGACTCTGCTCTGCATTACGAGCACGCCGCATCGCAGGCAAAGGCCTGGGATGCCGTGGTCGCCGTCAACCCATTTATCAGCCAGCGTGCCGCCTCCGAAATGCCGTGGCTGGCTGACAGACTGACTACGATTCCGATTGGTGTGCAGCTGCCAGTTCAACTGCCGCAGCGCACTCCTGCAAATGAGTTGCGCCTTGTCTATCATGGGGTTTTGCGGCAGCGGCAGAAGCGTGTGGGGGATCTCGTCACCCTGCTGGAATGCCTCGAATCCCGGAGCGTGCCTGTAAGGCTGACGTTGATCGGGGATGGAGAAGCCCGCCCTGAGATCGAAGCCCGGGGGGCCCGTTTCCTGGCCGATGGCCGCCTTGTGCTGACGGGAACGATGCCCCACGATGAGGCGCTCGCGGCTCTTGGCGAGCACGACGTCTATGTTCTGGCGTCCGAATATGAGGGGCTGCCCAATGCCATGCTGGAAGCCATGGCCCGCGGTTGCGTGCCGGTGGTATCGGATATTCCGACTCTGGCCTCAGTGATTGACGATGGCGACACAGGGTTCCGCTGCCCTCCCGGGGATATGGAGGCCTTTGCCACGGTCGTGACTCGTCTGGCCGTCGATCCTGTCCGCCGAGAGGAAATGGCACGCAAAGCTGCCGCCTGTGTGCGCGAGCGAGGGTACGATCTGAACACGATGGTGCAGCGCTGGCAGGCGTTATTGGATCGCCTGGAAGCACGAACTCCTGGCAGTCCCCGCCGCCGCAGTCTTATGGGCTCACCGCCTGCCACTCTCGGAGGCTTATCAATTCTCCCGGGGAGATACGAAGATTTCCTGAAGATCAGTAACCAGGTGCCATTTTGGCCTGATCCACAAACATCGACGCGAGTGCGACGCCGCCACTCCAGCCACTATGCACCACTCCGCGCCCATCGAATCGTGCTTGCCGCCACGACCGGTCGCGTCAGCGGTGTGGATATTTTTTCGATGCACCTGGTTCAGGCGCTTGTGGCCCATGGACTGCGAGCAGAAATCCTGGTCACGCTCCCGCACGAGAAAGTACCCGACCCGCTGCCGATCCCCGAAGGCGTTCCAGTGCATCGCCTGGACGTAGCGCCGGGCGACAGTTGGCGCCGACGGTGGAAGGTTCTGCGGCAAACCCTCACGAAGGACGGCCCCTGTATCTATATTCCGAACTATGACTTTCAGCACTCAGGGATCTGTGGCACTTTGCCTGGTTCTGTGAAGGTCGTGGGCATTGTTCACAGCGACGACCCGGCACACTATTCCCACTGTGTACGGAACGGGGGTGCCTGGAATGCCGTGGTAGCAGTCAGCCAGGCAATCTCCCGCGAGGTAACAGCCTTGGCGCCCGATCTGGCGGAGCGGCTGCACGTAATCCCCTATGGCATTGAGATTCCCAGGGCTCGCGAGCTTTCGCCGCGACCGTCCGGGGCACCACTGCGGTTGCTCTACGCCGGACGACTGATACGGTATCAGAAGCGCTCTCTCGACCTTCCTTGCCTCCTGGAAAAGTTGGCAGCTCTTGGCGTTGCCGTTGAACTGACGGTCGCAGGCAGCGGGCCAGACGAACGGGAGTTTCTGCAGGCCTCCGTTCAATCCCTGGTCCATGGCCAGATGCGCTTTGTGGGTGGTATTGCCAATGAGCACGTACGGAACCTGATGTCGCGCTCAGATGTGTTTGTTTTGCCGTCTGCTTTTGAAGGGCTGCCGGTGGCGCTCCTGGAAGCGATGGCCCACGGTCTCGTGCCCGTGGCGGCCCATTGCCGCAGTGGAGTCGACGAAGTGATCAGGGAGGGGGAAAGCGGCTTTCTGGTTCCCGTGGGCGACATGGATGGATTTGCCAACCGAATCGCCCGGTTGGCCGGGGCACCCACCGAGTTGGCGCGGATGGGCCAGGCCGCACGGCACACCATCGAGACGGGCCGCTTCACGCTCGACAGTATGGCCAGGTCCTATATTGACATGATGGAACATGTGGCATCGCAGCCGTTCTCGCGCCCGATGACCAGGATGCTGCCCCCCCATGATCTGCGAGGGTTGCGTTCATGGCTACCGCCGGAATTGCCCAACTCTGTCCAGAGCATTTTGTGGCTGAAAAGGCGGCTCCAGAGGACGGTGCGTGGGCTGATCAAACGGATTGGGAAGTAACGACCGATGCGAATTATCGTCGGCACGCCGAACTGGACGCTCAACGGCGTCAACACCTTCAGCGCGAACCTGATCCGGGGACTGTGTAGCGAGGGTTTTGATGCCACGCTTCTGATCACTGGCAGCCTCTGGCGCGATCCAAAGCCGCTGCCCTGGTCGAACGATATGCGGGCGGAGCGACTGCTCTTGCCGCCAGTGGCCACATTCTCGGCCCGCTGGAGAGCCCTGAAACATTATCTCGAAGCGAGGGCTCCCTGTATCTACGTTCCGAATCACGACGTGCTGTATTCGGCAATCACGCCGATCCTGTGTTCCTCGGTCGGAGTGATTGGCCTCGCCCACAGCGACGATCCGCAGCATTACGAGCATCTTCGTCGTCTCGGCCCCTGGTGCAACGCGGTCGTCGGCGTCAGTTCTGTGATCACGAAACGGCTCAGGACCATGCCGGAACTCAACGGTATCCCGACTTTTCATATTCCGTATGGAGTCAGTGTGGCCGATGAGAGAGCAGCTGGTGCCGACTCGGTGACTTCGGGCGACGGGTTGGAACCTGCCGGAGTCTTCAACGTTTTGTATGCCGGCCGACTTGAACAGCAGCAGAAACGCGTGGGTGATCTGGCTCTGATCCTGCACGCACTGCACCAGCGTGGTGTCCCGGCCCGGCTTACCGTGGCGGGGGAAGGCTCCGAGCGCAATGCGTTGCGCAAGGCGATGGACGCTCTCGGACTCGCTGACCATGTCCGCTGGCTGGGTACGGTTGCTCCGTCGGCGATGCCGCAGCTCTATCGCTCGCATCCCGTTCTGTTGCTCCCCTCCGCCTACGAAGGACTTCCCCTTGTCGTCGTCGAAGCAATGGCGCATGGTTGTATCCCTGTGGTCAGTGCCATCGCCAGCGGCATTCCTGAACTGATTGAAGATGGCAAAAATGGCTTCTGCGTACCGATCGGTGCTCACCAGATGTTTGCTGAGCGATTGGATTTTCTGGCCAGGAATACCGGATGCCGGGAAGCAATTGCAGCCTCCGCAAGGGCCACGATTTCGGGCGACTACACCCTGAATGCGATGGTCCAGCGTTACGCGGCCCTCTGCCAGGAGATCTGGAAAGAACTGATTGATGGCAGCTATAAGCGACCGGCCGGTATGCTGGTTGCTCCCGGCGAGTTGACATTGCGGCACCGGCTTCGGGCTCCTTTTGCCCGATGGCTTCACAGGAGAAACTGACATGGAGGTGTTGGCCTTTGCCCGTCATTTTCCAATTCTGTCGGAGGGATTTGTTCAACAACAATGTGCCGGTCTCCGTGCTCTCGGCGTGTCGCTGACAATTCTGGCCGATGGTCCGTACGGAGATGGGCTAATGAATTCAGAGATCGCCAATACCGAAATTCTGGAACTCGTTCGGTATCACAATATTCCGCCGGCAGGTCTCCGCCGAGTGCGAGCAGCACTTCGATTGTTGATGTCCGGTCCGCCAGCAGGTTTTCTCCGTCGCCTGACCCTGTTCAGTCCCTGGATTGGAGGTACGGAAGCGGTCACTCTGCGACTGCCCTTCAAAGCGGCCGCTGTGAGCCGTTGCCGGCCGCCGGATCTCATGCACGCTCATTTCGGAACGACAGGCGCGATGGTCGCCGCTCTGCGCCAGGCGGGAATTGTGAATGCACCTTTGATCACGACTTATTACGGATACGATGTCTCGAAAACACTTCTCAGTACATCGGCCTGGGCTTATCGCGAACTGTTCCGCACGGGGGAGCTGCATCTGGTGCTGAGTGAAGCCATGCGGCACCGCCTGCTGCAAATAGGCGCGCCCGTGGATCGAGTCGCCGTACATCCCCTGGGGGTCGACCTGACCCTATTCAGGCCGTGCCGCCACGCAGCCCGCCCAGTGCTGCAGGTCGTTTCGATTGCACGTCTTGTGCCGAAGAAAGGAATCGCCGATGGTCTGAGAGCCATTGCTGCAGTAAGTCGTCACACGAGTGTGCATTATACCATTCTGGGCGACGGACCGTGTCGCTTAGAATTAGAAGCCCTGGCCAAATCGCTGGGGATTGCCGACATCGTCACGTTTCTCGGATGGCGTCTCAACACGGAAGTGGTGGCCCGCCTGCATCAGGCGGATGTACTGCTGTTGCCGAGTGTCAAAGCGCCTGATGGGGATTCGGAGGGTACTCCAGTGGTCATTCTGGAGGCTCAGGCAGCCGGGATTCCCGTCGTCGCGACTTGCCATGCAGGTATTCCGGAGATTGTGGCCGATGGCGAAAGCGCGAGGCTGGTCGAAGAGCACGACTGGTCAGCGATGAAAGATGCACTCCTGGAACTGACTGAACCCATGCTGCGGCAGGCGATGGGAGACGCCGGTCGAGCCTTCGTGGAATGCCATCACGACAGTCGTCGCCTTAACCGGCAATTGCTGGAGCATTATGAAAATGTCATTGCCTGCCGAACTCAGGCAATGGCCTGATCGGACATAACAACTTCTCCCATTTCCCCGAGTCGCTGGAGTGTTATGGCCGCCTGGATCTTTTGCCCCCTTCCGGTCTGTCGGCGTGGCGGCTCACTCTATTTGGTTCGCCAATGGGCCTGGCGCGAGGTTCTCCCGCTCTTTGGCTCGGTCATGGCGATTCGTGCCCCCGAAGGAAGCGACCTGGTGCTGCTCCAGGTACATCCACCCCATAGCATCGCAGTGGGTGATTTCGCAGTGGCCTTGCAGGTCTCTATCATTCCCGGCCTGGCGGGTGCCTTGATTAACATCATGCTTGTCGCAGGGCCGGGCCGGATGGCTGTCATGATGGCGACTGGCCTGATTGCCGGGGCCGGACGCTCAAGCACATCCTGCCTGATCTCATGGATCGGTTTACCCGCTGCCCTTCTCCGGATATACCTTCCTGATTCCCGTCCGGGACGCCACCGGTGATCCGATTGCCACCACGCTTGGGCTAACCGTTTCACTTACGATTGCATGGTCACTCCTTGTGATCCGTCACGGCGTCCGACTACCGACCGCCGCAATGTTGCGCGTTGGGCTGATCACGACCGGAGCCGCGGTTCTGATCCTGTCACTACCCGCGACCCCTGCAGCCGCCGTGTCAGGCCTGAGCGTGGTGTTCGGCGTGTCCGGGTGGAGCAGCCGCCTGGTTCTTTGGCGACGTCCGTCTCCCAGGCAGCTCCGAGCCGTAATCTGCTGTCGGTCGCTCGCACGCCTCCGCAGACTGAGCCGTCGTGCTCCTGGCTCATCGGATCCGTTATCGATGGATTGGGTTGACGATGCGTCCGCCGACATCCTGCGGCATGTCGAAGGTGAACGGGGATTCATCGGGGACGTCATTCGCTGGATTGCGGATCCGGCAGACTTCCACTCGATGCAGGAATCCGTCAGCGATGGAGAAGTTCGGCACCAGTTCGAACTCTCCACGACGGACAACGTCGCGCATTTTCGCCCACAGGGGTGATCGGCGTGGGCCTGTGGGAACTTCCAGGATCAGCCACCGGCAACGAGACGCCACGATCCTGTCGGCGATCGCCTGGGAGTATTCGGTTTTTCGGGTTTTCGCATGGAAATCATGGAGGAATTCCCTGGCCGGTGCGCGTTGTGAGGCGTTGTTAACACCTTTCTTTGTCTTCCGTTGCAGATGAAATTCATGATGAGCGGTCTGCCTTCAAATGATCCAGTTCCCACCGTTTCGCTGATTGTCCCGGTGTTCAACGGTGGTCAGGCATTCGAACGATGTATCGAAAGTCTGCTGGCGGCTGATCCGCCCCCACACGAGGTGATTGTGGTCGATGACGGCAGCTCGGACGGTTCAGACTGTATTGCGCTGCGTCTGGGTGGGAAGCTGCTCCATACGGACAGCCGCAAGGGGCCGGCTGTGGCTCGTAATCTGGGTGTGGGGGCCGCCACCGGAGACTTGATCTTCTTCGTCGATGCAGACGTCACGATTCCGACTCATGCGCTCGCCACGGTCGTAGCCATCTTTCACAACGAACCCGATGTTGATGCGGTGATTGGTTCCTACGACGATGAGCCCGCCGCTTCCAACCTGCTTTCTCAGTACAAGAATCTTCTGCACCACTATGTTCATCAGAAATCATCGGCAGAGGGATTTACGTTTTGGAGTGCCTGTGGAGTGATCCGACGCACTGTCTTTCTGGAACTGGGCGGTTTCGACGAACGTTTTGACTGGCCGAGCATCGAAGACGTTGAATTCGGATATCGGCTTCGAGCGGCTCAGCGAAAAATTCGCGTTTGCCATGAATTGCAGGTCAAACATCTGAAGCGATGGGGGCCAGTCTCTTTGTTCCATACCGACGTCTTCCGGCGCGCTATCCCGTGGAGCAAGCTGATCGTACAGAGCCGCCGTATCGAAAACGGTTTGAACATCGATCATCAGGCGCGCGCCCGCGTGGCGGTCAGTGGAATGATCGTGTTGTGCGGGCTGATCGCCTGCTTTTGGCCGCCGGCGCTTATGGTTCTCGCCGGACTCGTCGTGGCCCTTCTGGTGCTCGATTTCCAGGTACTCAACTGGTTCCGCCACAAGAAGGGGATCTGTTTTACCCTGCGAATCATTCCCTGGCATTGGTTCAGTCATTTCTATTCCGGGTCGGCATTCGCCTCCGTGCTGGGCTGGCATCTCCTGTTTGATCGCCAACCGCCTTTATGGTCGATTAACCAGGCCCCTGAGCCATCATCGAAGCGGATGAAGATGCCCGAACCCTGAGCATTTTCGAGGCATTCCCGGGTGAGGTCGATCCAGCCGCACGGTACCGTTGCCTTTGCAGTGGGATCTGGCGAGGTGAAGGATTTATGCCGTGAATCTGAAAACTCAGCCCGGAGAACGGGAAAGTTTGGGTGAACGCAGATCTCTTTGACCCAACGAGCAAGCCATGCGGAATTTAGCGGTTCTGGAGAGTGGATTCTGAGCCCCGGGGTCTCAGACAGCGTAGAGCCAGCATCAATTATGCAGCAATCCTGGCCTGCAGGCGAGTTCTTGGGCGCGAGCCCGAGTATGAACTCCAACGTAATAATGGCCGAGATATTGTGGCACCGCCGGGAAACCAGGTGGAGTGGAAACAGAGAACACGAAGATCGCCCGGCAAACGTAATCAAGGCGATGTTCCGCCACGATGGCGTATTACTTAAGGCCCCGCAGTTCGTTCAGAGTGCCACTTACGGACGAGTCGAGTTGTTGGCTCCTCCAGTCCGACCCACCGACGCGAGATCAATTTGATTCGTAAGCTTGGCGAAACGGCATCAAGTTGCGTAGTCAAACCGACAACGGTCGCGATGTCGATGACAGCGGAGGTAATCGTATCCTGAGCCTGCGACGGTTCCATTCGAAACAGCACAGGAGGGCGTATCCTGAGTCTGATTTGTTGGAACCGTCCATGGTTCGATCCGGCACGCCGACGACTGCAACCTCTTGCGCCGATCCGCTTTGGTGAGACCGATCGGAGCGCGATTTTGCCTCGCAGCAAACTGCTCCGGTCACATCGACCGACGCAGCGAACGTTGTGGCGACAATTTCGCAGGTGTAGTCAAATTGACGGCGGCTTGGGAACGTTTTCTAGCCGGATACGCAAGGGCCGGAATTCAGCTTATTCGGCCAATCCGCTGGCAGATACTGCAACGTCATTATTGACCGAGGACTAATCGTCCTGAGTCAGTAACTGCGTGGCGGAAAATGGTCGATTCGATATCACGACATTCGCATTGAACGACAATTGTTAAGCAGCGGCGGTCGCCCTCCGAACAAATAACAGGGCCCGTTGGACATAGCGATTCGGTCGGAGTCGGCGGAAGTGGACGAGAGTCGTTCCATATTTGTCGTGCCTCCGGCACGAACGCACGGGACTGGAGTTGAGAGTAGAAAATGCTCGTCCACGGCGAATAGCCGTGGTGTCGTTCCGCTCCGCGGTCGCGCAGGCCGTAGGGCCTGAGTGGTGCGGGCGAGCGTCGCGGGCTCGACGATAGTCTGAGCCGCGACAGGCGGGGGTTTTGCGGAGCGTCGGTCACGAAGTATGAGTGCCAGCCCGTTAGAACCCCCGCCTGTCGCG
>CAMAVB010000033.1 GCA_945861465.1 Candidatus Kuenenia stuttgartensis | reverse complement strand
TCACTGCGCGGTCATCGTGAGTCACCATCAGGACTGCCCCGCCGCCCGCCGCAAATTCAGCAAGATATCCCAGCAGGGCGTCGGCATTCTGGTGGTCGAGATTTCCTGTGGGTTCATCCGCGAGAATGAGTTTCGGTTGATTCAGCAATGCCCGGGCCATCGCGGCTCGCTGGCGTTCCCCTGTGCTCAGTTTCGCCGGCACATGCTGAATTCGATCCGACAGGCCGAATCGTTCAATCAGCTGCCGCCCCCGTTCACGCATTTCGACCGCAGAAGAGTCCAACGCCAGTGCTGGTGCCAGCACGTTGTCGAGTACACTGAGGTAGGGAACCAGGTGGAACTGCTGAAAAACAAAACCAATTGTCCGCGCACGAAATTCCGCTCGCGCATCGGCGTTCAATGCGTACGGGTCATGTCCGTCCACGAGCACTTGTCCGGAATCTGGTTTCAGCAAGGCTCCCGCGATCAACAACAGCGTCGATTTGCCGCAGCCACTGGAGCCCTGGACTGCGATGAACTCACCGGCAGAGACATGCAGCGACACATCGCTGACGGCCCGGACGCCTGACTGACCATCCGCGTACGTTTTTGAAACATTGTGAATCTGAAGCAACATTCTTCTGAATTGACCTTTCCGTTGTATAACCTTGTAATCAACAGACCGCCAGCGGGCCGCGATTGTTCAATTTGAAATTTGAAATTTGAAATTTGAAATACAAATCGCGGGACGTTGCCCACGCGGATCAGCGATTGTACCATCCTCAACCGACTGAGCTATAACAACAAAGCTTGGGGTGCGCCGCAACGCGGCGACCCCAGGCTATGTTGTGCAACCCGTTCCGGGTTGAATCGCACGATTTTCCTCAGCAAGATCCATCTCGCCGTCGGCGAGCGGCAGGGCGTCAGCCCTCCGAGACCACGGTGTCGAAAGCTGGGCATCTGCGCTGTCTGGCACCGGCGGCCTGTGTTGATTGTCGCAGCAAATAGGCAGGAAAGCATCATTGTCTCTGCCACTGAAACACGGCGGACACGGGAAAGTGATCTGACGGATAGCGACCGTCCGCGTGTGTGCGATCGATTGCTGCTTCGTTCACTTTGAATTGTTCGGTCGCCAGAATCCAATCGATCCGGGCTTCGCCGGGTTTGCCACTGAAATCGTGAAATGTGCCTTCATTGGTTCCGCGCGCGGCCTGAACAACTCGAAAGGAATCGGTCAACACGTTTTCTTCCAGCAGTTCCTGATACGGTGCAGATCCTTGATCGCAGTTGAAGTCGCCCGTGACAATGATCGGCAGATTTGGAGCCATCTCGGAAAGCCGACGGCGCAACAGGATTGCTGACTGCTTTCTGGCCTCTTCACCTCGATGATCAAAATGCGTATTTGCGAATAGAAATTCACGACCGTGTGGCGGCTTTGTTTTCGACTTTCTATCCTTGAGACGAGTCCACGTCACCACACGCGGCAGAGACGAATCCCAGCTCTTCGAAAACTTTTCGTCCGGCGTTTCACTCAGCCAGAACTGACCGGATGCGAGGATCTCAAATCGTTGTTTGTCCACAAAGATCCCGCATTGTTCGCCGTTCTCGTCTTTATCACGCGACCATCCGATGTACGTGTACTCAGAAAGCATTTCGTTAATGTACGCAGCCTGAAACGGCAGTGTCTCCTGAGTCCCTATCAGATCGGGCGCAAAGTCTTTGATGACCGTAACCACCAGTTCCTTACGATTGATCCAGCTGTTCTGGCCGTCGCCTGCCGAGCCATACCGAATATTGAAACTCATCACCCGAAGTTCCGGTAAGCCTTCCTCCTGCGCAAGACTCCGGGCGTGCTGGCCAAAGGTGCCAAAGAACATCATCGCCGTAACGAACGCATATTGTTTCATATCACATCACTCCGAAAGAAACTCAACGTATCATGGCATGGATCGAGCGTTTGACAACCGAATGTCACCGCCGCAACATTGCTGGCCAGTTTGTGACGATATGCCGTATGTAGGGCGGGACAAGCGCCAGCGCCGGCCCACCATTCATTCGGTCTGGTGGACCTGCGCTCCGCTGGTCCCACCCTACATATTCACAATTGGCCAGCCGTGGCTTCCAAATTAATACTTTCAGAATCCAGCGACCGCAGATGATCTACGGAAAACCAGATTGCGTTACACTTTCATGCCAAACGCTAAGTTACAGAAGCTGCCCGATATACCTGAGTTGTCGCGCAACCCGAACTCCGCTGTCCGCGAGTTCTCCGTTCTTTGCAAGGCCAATCCACCAAGATGATTTTTAGTTGGTTCAAGAAGCGCGGCCGAGCGAGGATTCTGGCGACACCGTTCCCGGAAAGCTGGAACGAACTGATTCGCGACAATGTCGTGCATGATCGATGTCTGATTCGCGAGCAGCAGCAAAAACTGCGGCGTCTGGTCCAGATCTTTGTGGCGGAGAAAAACTGGGAAGGTTGTGGTGGACTCACTATGACCGATGAAATCAAAGTCACAATCGCGGCCCAGGCGTGCCTGATGGTCGTGGGCATGGATGATGATCTGGGCTTTGATCATGTGCTGTCGATTCTGGTCTATCCGACCGGCTATGTCGCTCAGGGGACACATGCGTCCGGGCCCGGGCTGGTGCTTGAAAGCGGTCAGCCTCGACTGGGAGAAGCTTGGTGGCGAGGTCCCGTGATTTTGTCCTGGGCGGATGCGAGAGCTGGCGGACGCAGGGAAACTCCTGGCCACAATCTGGTGCTGCACGAGTTCGCTCATCAACTGGACATGATGAACGGGCGCATCACCGACGGGACGCCGCCGTTGAAAACCAAAGATCAACATGACCGCTGGGTGTCGGTCCTGGGACCGGAATTCGATCGTCTGGTCGAAAACTGCCGTCGCGGACAACGCGGATTCATCGATTGCTACGGCGCGACGAATCCAGCGGAATTCTTCGCCGTGATTACCGAAGCTTTTTTCGAGCGGCCAGATGCTTTGCAACGGCATCATGCAGAGGCATACAACGTCCTTCGCGATTTCTACGGCCTCGATCCCGCAGCGTGGTGAGGCAACCGGGGTCTGTGCTCAATCGTGCTTGCCGGATCCGCGTCAGCTCAGCGCTGCCGGTTGCTGCGCAGGAGCACCGATTTGAAGTGATTCTTTCTCTAAACGAAAGGCGACGCCCCCTCGAACAGTAGATTCAAGGTCCCGTCGTAATTAGACTCATGCCGAGTTTTGAAAGCCATTTCTCGTCTTCTGTGATTCGCCTCGAATGCAGGGCTTTTAAGTGAGTCGTCCCTAAACATGACCGCATCGCCATTGTACTCGTGTGTTGCCTGCATGGTGCCGCCCGATTCCTCAACTCTGACAGAATCCCACGAGAGTCGAATTGTGCCCCCCTGGGAAGAACTCGAAGGTACACCAATTCCATTGGGAGTCACTTGGGTCGGGTCGCAAAAAGCATGGAATGCAGCAATCTACTCGCGGCACGCCACTTCTGTCGTCCTGCTGTTGTTCAATGATGACCCGGCACAACCAGCATACTCGCTCAAACTTGATCCCTTGAAGAACAAATCGGGGGCTGTCTGGCATTGCCGTGTTGTTTCCTCAGTCTGTCCCATGGCGAAATACTATGCATGGCAAATCGACGGACCGGCACCGGAAGGCGGGTTTGATCGACATAAATTCGATGCTGAAAAAGTCCTGCTCGATCCTTACGCAAGAGCCGTCTATTTTCCGCCTTCGTTCGATCGCGAGGCGGCATGCCGTCCCGGATCAAACATGGGAAAGGCTCCGCTCGCAGTGCTCGATGCATTCCGATGCGGCGGCACGGCGAAGCCCGGTGGCCAGATCCGGCACGGATCGGACCTTGTCATTTATGAAATGCATGTGCGAGGTTTCACCCGCCATTCCAGCTCGTCTGTCTCAGAACAAAAGCGGGGAACTTTCGCGGGCGTAATCGAAAAGATCCCGCACCTTCGGGAATTGGGAGTAACGGCCGTTGAATTGATGCCCGTATTTCAGTTCGATCCAGGTACGGGGGACTACTGGGGTTATATGCCGCTCAGTTTCTTCGCGCCGCATCATGCATACACAATGAAAGCTGCCAGGTGCGCTCAGCAGAGTGAGTTTCGGCGAATGGTGGATTCGCTTCACGCGGTCGGAATCGAAGTCATCCTGGACGTCGTCTACAACCACACCTGCGAAGGCGATCATCGGGGACCAACCTACGGAATGAAAGGTATCGACAACAGCACGTATTACATTCTGACGAACAATCCCCAGCATCCGTACGCAAATTACAGCGGCACAGGAAACACTCTGCATACTGCCAACGCGGCGGTTCGGCAACTGATTGTTGACAGCCTGAGGTACTGGGTGACTGAAATGGGAGTTGATGGATTCCGATTTGATCTGGCTTCCGTTTTTGCTCGCCGCACCGACGGATCTATCAACACGAACGATCCGCCCGTGTTTTCTCAGATCGCCGCGGACCCGGTGTTAAGCAATATCCGCATGATTGCGGAACCGTGGGATGCAGGTGGTGCATTCCAGCTTGGCCACGGGTTTCCGGGGTCGCTGTGGATGCAATGGAACGCCAGATACCGTGACACGCTGCAACGGTTTGTCCGCGGCGATGCCGGTATGGTGGCAGATCTGATGACTCGTATTTACGGCAGCTCTGATCTCTTTCCCGATGACCCGAAGAAGGCTATGAGGCCACTGCAAAGTGTCAATTACATCACGTCGCATGACGGGTCCACCCTGTACGATCTGGTGGCCTGGAACACCAGACGCAACTGGGCCAACGGCCATGACAATACCGATGGCGCGGAAGAATTCAGCTGGAACTGCGGCTGGGAAGGCGATGATTGTGTGCCGGAGGATGTGCTGAACCTGCGACGACGACAGGTCAGGAATCACTTCAGCCTGCTGATGCTCTCCAATGGTACGCCAATGTTCCGCATGGGCGACGAATTCATGCAGACACAACAGGGAAACAGCAATCCGTTCAATCAGGACAACGAAACCACATGGCTTGACTGGAATCGTCTGGCACAGCACCAGGATATTTTCCGCTTTGTAAGGCTGACGATCGAGTTCCGCAAATCTCGTCCGTCGCTGAGCCGATCGCGTTTCTGGAGGGAGGATATCCACTGGTACGGCCCCAACCGCGAGGTGGATATGAGCAGCGAATCGCATACGCTGGCGTGGTGCCTCCATGGGCAATCCGTCCGGGATGATGACATTTATGTGATGCTCAACTCCGGTACCGATGCGGTCATTTTCGGAATCTACGAAGGCATCGCTGGTGAATGGAAGCGCATCGTGGATACATCGCTGCCTTCACCTCACGACTTCTGTGAAGCCGCCGCACAACCCTGCATTTCCGAACCTCAGTATATCGTGTCCGCGAGATCCATCGTCGTGCTTGTGCGGTCGCGAGACCAATCATAGGTTGCCCCGAGCGCTCGAAACTACTGAGATTGCTAGTGCTCTGTCAAGGCTCAATTTTCGGGTACGACGGACTTCCAGTCCGTCGACAAAGGTTACCGCCGACGGACTGGAAGTCCGTCGTACAAATACAATTCAACCCCAACTTCAAAGGTTGACAGAGCACTAGGGTCGAGGAGAACTACTGTCAGGCTGCTGGAGTCGCACGTCGAGTCCAGTTACGCACGTCTCGTTTCGCATTGAGGGGCAATCGGCGTGAATCCGATACCGCCAAGGTCTGAGAGCGACTTCATGATCACGTCCGTGACTTCAGCCAGATCTTCGTGGCCAGGTTTTCGACCGTGCCATGCCGACAGGTCAATCGGGTCTCCGTATGTCAGGGACACCAGTGTTCTGACAAAGTAACAGCCGAGGATTGATTTGCTGCGCGGGGCGTGGTGAATGAAAACCGGGATCACAGGAGCTTTCGACTTGAGTGCCAGCCAGGCAGCACCGGTGCCGCCGGGGAGCAGGCGTTCATCGGGACTCTCCACATTCAGGCGGCCTTCCGGAAACAGTCCCAGCAGCTGACCGTTCTCCAGTCGCGTCAGTGCTTCCCGAATGGGCCCCATGTCCTGACCGCTGCGTGAAACTGGAATACTCTCCATGGCCCGGCAGACCCAGTTCACAACACCTCCATGCCCGTAGTATTCCTTTGCCATCATAAACCCGATCACTCGCAGACGTGGCTTTCGAAACTGAGCGAAATGGCGGTGCCAGATCAGAACAGGATCAACCGGACTTGTATGATTGGCCACGATGATTGCCGGGCCGGATTCCGGAAAAGGACACTTGTTCATCATCTGACAGTGGGCAAAAAGTGTCCGGTGGACAACAGCAATCTGGTAGCACACCCACGCCCGCCAACCAGCAGGGCACGTCGCGCCGCGATATGTCGCAATGGCCACGATCAGCACTGTGGCACCGAGTATCCAGACGAGAAGAGATCGCCAATCCATTGTGCTGTTTCCGTGAGCCGTTCAGACGCTCTGTGCCGCTGAATTAAGTCGCTTCCGGATTTCGCCGCAGCGTCGAATCGTCTATTCGGGCAACGATCAGTGAGACATTGTGTCCACCGAACCCAAAACTGTTATTGATCGCGTATTTGACCTGCTTCTGAATGGCTCTGTTCGGAATATAGTTCAGATCACAGGCTGGATCAGGAGTCGTGTAATTGATTGTCGGCGGCAGAATTCCGGTCGTCAACGCCAAAACGCAGGCCGACATTTCAATGGCACAGGCAGCACCGATCATGTGTCCCAGCATACTTTTCGTCGAACTGATATGGAGTCGTCGAGCATCATTCCCAAAGACGGATTTTAACGCCACTGTTTCCATCGAATCATTATAGACCGTACTGGTTCCGTGTGCGTTGACGTACACGTCGTCCGCGATCGCGGCAGGATTCAGCCCGGCTTTCTGCAGTGCTGAATTGATGGCTTTGATCGCCTGACGTCCTTCGGGATCAGGCTGAACCAGGTGATGGGCATCTGTCGTCGAGCGACCGGAGAGCACTTCAGCCCATGCTTTGCCCCCGCGTCGCCGCAGGTGGTCTTCGGTTTCAAAGATCAGGACTGAGGCGCCTTCGGCCATAATGAAACCGCCACGATCCGCATCAAACGGGCGCATGGATTCTTTGGGCCGGTCATTCATTGTCTTGTTCATCGCCTTCATGTTGACGAAGGACGAAATACCCAGTCGTGTCAGGGACGCTTCCGTTCCGCCGGTAATGACAAAGTCCGCATCACCGCGGCGCAGATATTCCATGGCATCAATCATGGCATGTCCGGAAGATGAACACGCACTGCTGGTTGTGTAGCATGTGCCGCGCACTCCGAATGCCAGACTGATATTGCCCGGCGGCGCGTTTGGCATCAGCATTGGAATGGTGAATGGACTTACGCGTGACGGTCCTTTGGTGAGCAGTTTCTCCATTTGTGTTTCGTACGTTTCCAGACCCGCGAGGCCAGCACCAATAATGACGGCTGCGTTCTCGCCGATGTCTGTGGTTGGCAGTCCGGCGTCTTCCAGAGCTTCGTGAGCCGCATGGACAGCGAACTGGCTGGCGCGATCCATTTTGCGCGTTGAGACCAGATCGTTGACGTTGATGCGACCGGCGTCCAGATTCCGCACTTCGCCGCCGATCACGACTTCCATTTCGCGGATGTCATGTTCCGTCAGACGGTCGATGCCACACTGCGCCGATGTAATATTCTTCCAGAATGTATGTCGGTCGTTTCCAAGACAACTCACGACGCCGATTCCCGAGATAAAAATGCGCTGCATGCGAATGATCCGAAGTCCTGGAGTTCCAATTCAATATTTCCCGGCGCCTGACCAGATTGCCGCTGTGGCGATCCCAGAAATTCCGGCGGGCCGTGGACACGCATCGTGCGCGTATGCGCGTACTACAGCAAACGCCGGGCGGACTTCAACCCCGACTGAACCAGACCCGGCCAAATCCCGGGGAAAACAGGCCAAACCACTATATTCTCAACGAATTTCAGCCCGTGCTGGTCAGAAAAGCGAAAACAGGACTGCGTAAAATTCCGGTTTGTAAGGGTGTCTGGGTCAAACTGGGCGCGGTCGGTCAAAAGAGCCCGGCGATTGGATCACCGTGGTAGATGTTGTGCGGGCGATTGAGTTCATCTTTCCAGACAGCAGTGTCGGGGATTCCCAAGGCGTGATAAATCGTGGCTGCAAGGTTCTCCGGTGGCTGACCATCGAAGGCGGGGTAGGCCCCGTTCCTGTCAGACGCGCCGATCACGACTCCTCCTGTAGTGCCACCGCCAGCAATGAACACTGTTTGCACCGCTCCCCAATGATCACGGCCTGCCTTGCAGCCAGGGCTGCGATTCGCGGCATTGACTTTCGGTGTGCGGCCCATCTCGCCGACCATGACGATCAGCGTTTCATCCAGCAGACCACGCGACTCCAGGTCATCGAGCAATGCAGAGATGCCCTTGTCAGTGGGCGGCAGCAGGCAGTCTCGCAGCAATGGAAAGTTGTTGTCATGCGTGTCCCAGGCTTCGTTGTTGCCAAGGTTCACCTGAACCAGGTTGACGCCTGCCTCCACAAGTTGCCGCGCCATCAACAGCGACCAGCCAAACGCATTGCGTCCGTAGCGATCCTGGGTCGCCGAGTCTGCATTGTGTACATCAAACGCCCGTTGCACACTGCTGTCCGTCAGGAGTGAGATCGCCGACTGGCGATGTCGATCGAAGGACGCAGTCGCCGCGGCCTGCTCGAGATCCCGCCGCTGTAGATCCAGCATTGATCGCAGGCTGTCCCGGTCAGTCAGCCGCGACCGACTCAACCCCTCAGGCAAGCTGAGATTCGGCGATTGAAACTTGAGATCGTTATTTCGTTCGCGACCTCGAACAAAGTGAAACTCGTACTCCGGATAGGCACCGTACGATTTTGGATTGTACGGCGACGCCTCAATAAACCACGGATCGCGCTGGCTTCCCATCAGCCCGCCAGTCTGGCCAGGCAGAGTTCGTCCCGTGTTGTGGATCAACCGTTCCGGAAGCACGATGGCCGGCGGCAGATTGTTACTGCGCTTCGGTACGGCAGCACCCACGATCGAAGCGATTGACGGCCAGTCACTCGACTGCGGCTTGACCGGGCTATAGCCGGGCGGCATCGGAGTGCGTCCGGTAAGAATCGACGTGTGCCCTTGCGAGTGCTCGTTATACGGCGTCGTCAATGAACGAATCAGACTCCAGTTCCGGCTGCGAGCCGCAAGCAGCGGCAGGTGTTCGCAGACGAAGACGCCCGGGGTTTGAGTCGCGATCGGCGTGAACTCACCTCGAATATCGACGGGCGCTTCTGGCTTGGGATCGAAGCTGTCGTGTTGCGTGAGACCACCCGACAGAAAGACAAAAATGACCGACTTCGCAGTGCTGCCGCGTGGCGATTTCGAAACAACGTCGGCAGCGCGCAGGGCTGCGACATGGTTCATGCCCATTCCGAGCAATCCGATCGAGCCCGCCTGCAGCATGGTCCGGCGACTCATCGGTGAATGTTGAGGATGCGAAAACGACATGTGGGGCTCCCTGACTTGTAGGGTGTGACAAGCAACGCGCAGGCACACCGAATCACAGACATGGTGTGCCTGCGCTGGCGCTTGTCACACCCTACAGAATTACAAACTAGCCAGCCTTGAATTTATTCCCGATCACGATGCGTACGCAAGGAGTTACCGAACCAGCGGCTCGATCACATGCGCCTTGTAGACATCTGTCAGACGTTCGTCGCGGCTGTTGTGGTTGAAGGTCAGGCGTTCGTGATCGAGACCCAGTTGATGCAGAATCGTGGCGTGCAGATCAGCGGTTTGAGTGCGGTTGGTGATGGCCCGATAGCCGAAATCGTCGGTTGCTCCATACGCCTGACCTCCGCGAATGCCGCCGCCGGCAAGCCAGACGCTGAATCCGTACGGATGATGATCGCGGCCTTCGATTCCGGGTGCATTGCTGCCGTCGCGCTGCTCGGCACCGGGAGTTCGACCAAACTCACCACCCCATTGAATCAGTGTCGAATCCAGCAGACCACGTTGTTTGAGGTCCGTCAAAAGGCCGCCGATCGGCAAGTCTGTCTGTTCGCAGCAACTCCGAATGCCGGCGACATTGTTCGAGTGCGTATCCCACGGCTGCCCGGCCATGAAGATCTGGACAAACCGGACCCCGCGTTCCACCAGACGCCGAGCCATCAGGCAGCGCTTGCCATACGAACGAGTCTTGTCGTGATCCAGACCATAAAGCTGCTGAGTTGCAGCGGTTTCCTGATTGAGATCAAGCGCATCCGTGGCCGAAAGCTGCATCCGCGCGGCGAGTTCGAAGCTGGCAATCCGGGCATCGAGTTCGAGTTCCCCCGACCGAACGTCCTGATGTCTGGCGTTGAGCTTTCGCAGCAGTTCCATTCGCCCCGAATCAATCTCCGTCGTCCGCGCCGTCTTTGGTTGAAGGTGCAGCACCGGCATTCCTTCAGACCGAATCGCCGTACCCTGGTAAATCGGAGGCAGCCAGCCGTTCGACCAGTTCCGGGCACCATCGACCGGCATTCCACCCGGATCTGGCAGCGAAACATAGGCAGGCAGATTTTGACTCTCAGCACCAAGACCATAGGCCACCCACGAACCGATATTCGGACGACCGGACACGATCAGCCCGGTATTCGCCATCCAGATTGCCTGTTCGTGATTTCGATGCTCGGTAAACATCGATCGAATGACGGCAATGTCGTCCGCGTGCTGTGAGATGCCTGGCAGGACTTCGGAGAATTCCAGACCACTCTCGCCATGCTTCGAAAATCTGAACGGGCTGCCCAGCAGATAGGTCGTCCGATTCTCGTCGTCGGCAACTTCCGCAGGCGGAGCCTGACCACTCAGTCGGGACAGTTCTTTCTTTTCGTCCAGAAGATCCACCTGACTCGGCCCACCATGCATGAAGAGCTGAATCACAGCCCGTGCTTTTGGCTGATGATGAGATGACCTCGCGAGTACGTCGTGTGTTGCGCTTTCAACTGCTGAAGCCGTGCGATCGAAATAACCCAGCAGAGCGCCGAGAGCGATTCCGCCAAAGCCGCTACCCAGGCGGGAAATGGACTCTCGTCGGGAGAGATGATCCTGGTTCGAATGCTTCTGTTGTGTCATAGTTGCACGATTAGTACCAAAGCAAAGCTCCATGTGGCCTATGGTTCCCTGTTTAAGATTTCGCGATAATTACCTGGCTTCATCGAATCAACGGCCTCGACAATTGCCGAAGTCATTTCGCGGAGGATCGGCCACGAGTTTGAAGGTAATACAAGCACAGCAATTCGTCTGCCGATGAGTTGCTGTTGGTAACGAAGATTCTTATCGGCTGTAACAAACATGTCGAAGGCGGCAGACTCCGCAGCGTTTAGCAAGTCGCCATTTCGCAGTTCACCCCAACCCTGCTGCTGAGCGCGAATCACATGGTGTCCTGATAAACACCGGTGCAACGGGCGAGGTACGCAGGTGTCAAACAGTATCTTCATCAGGCAACCGATCGCGCAAATTCCCGTTTTGAATGCTCGAGGACTGCGACCGCTTGCTCGCGCGTGACTTCAGGAAAACAGTCCAGAAATTCGTCAAGACTCAGACCGGATTGAAGGTTAGCAAACAGCGCCTCAACTGGACACCGGGTCCCCTGGAAACAAGGCGCACCGCTGAGTCGATCGGGATCAGCCCACACGGGAAGGTCTGGAAGGTTTTTCACAGCGAACATAGCGACATCTCCGGTGTCATTCACGTTTCGGCTAATCCACATAGACAAATTCATTCGACACCAGCAACATATGACAGAGGTCAGCCAGTGCCTTTTGTCGTGATGATTCAGCGAGCTCTCCAGCAGAAGAGTAACGTGCCTGCTGCGTTGTCAGGAATTCATTCAACATGCTCAGTTCATCGGTGCCTGGTTCCCGCGACAGCGCTGCAAGAAAGGCAAAGCTGCACGGTGTCTCGGGAGCTTCACGCACAGCGCGATCGGCGAGAGAGCCCGCGTACTGGATCGCCGAATCGCTGTTGAGTAAGGTGAGAGCCTGAGTGGACACGGTTGAGCGGTTACGCCGCGTGCAGTTGGTTTCCATCACCGGTTGATCGTAAGCGTGCAGCATCGTCAGCGGGTTACCTCGCAGGATCTGCACATAGATCGAACGTCGTCGATCGTTCTGCCCGTCGGCAATGGTCACATCGCCGTCCGGACGCCGTGCGACAGGAATCGGATCTCCAAACATGCTTGTGTCCAGCAAACCGGAAACACTCAGCAGCGCATCACGCAGGGGTTCTGCATCAATTCTCCGCATTCGTTGCCGCCACAGCAGCCGATTGTCTGGATCAATCTTCGCGCCCAGTGCGATCAGCCGGAACGCATTAGCGTCCGGTTGAGGTTCGGAACCGGCGGCTGACGCCGTCCGGCTGATTGACTTACTGTCTCCGTCTGCCGGTAGATGAGACTGTTGCCGATAAGTGGTCGAATTCATGATCAATCGCTGGACGTGTTTCACGCTCCAGCCGCTTTCGACAAACTCTCGAGCCAGCCAGTCCAGCAGGTCGGGATGGCTCGGTGCCGCGCCCAGTGTGCCGAAATCTTCCGGCGTGGCGACCAATCCATCGCCAAAATGGTGCAGCCACATTCGATTGACCATGACGCGCGCCGTCAATGGATGATCGGTCTGAGTCAACCAGCGTGCAAACGCCAGTCGCCGCCCGCTGGTTTTTGCTTCTGCCGCTGGAGGAGCCCACTCGAATGCAGTTGGAGTCGCCAGGGCTGACACGACACCGGGATCCACCGGCGGTCCCGGAGTCAAAGCGTCACCGCGTCGAAGTAATGGAACGACCACAGGTCCAGGCAGATCATAGAGTGCTCTCAATTCATCAAAGCTGGTCCGTTGTTGTTCCTGAGCTGTGATCGCTGCGTTCCGTTCATCGACGCCTGTCCGATATTCAGCAAACGTCTCGGGCAACTGCGTGTCGAGCATCTTGTTATCCGGCCGCAGCGAAGCCTGAAATTTCTCGGCAAGGTATTTTTCGACTTCGGAACGCTGCTCAGGCGACTTGTCCAGCGCCTGCTGAACATCGCTGCGGATCGACTCTGGCAGTGCCGCGAATCGTTCGTCGAATAGCCGCTGCTTGTACTGAATCCGCAGGTCGCTGAGCTCTTTCTTCAGCCGTGCAATCTCTGTATCGACTTTGCCATTCTGCTCATCGGCCGCCGTCTTCTGAGAAGCCGTGGCGACGAAGAGTCTTCGCTCCATTTGCGGAACCCACTGTTTCGGTCGGTACGCCGCCATGAAAATGGACTGCATCCGATAGTACTCAACCTGCGGAATCGGATCGAACTTATGGCTGTGGCACCGCGCGCATTGCAGTGTCAGTCCCATCGTGGACGAGGCGACAATCTGCAACGTGTCGTTGATCGTGGGATAGAAATACTGTGCGTCGGCATTCTTAATTGTTGAGAAATCGGGGCGACTGGAATCTGGAGCACACCGCAGATAACCCGTCGCCGTGACGGCTTCGACTACCTCGTCCGGCAACCGGTCGAGTGTTTCGTACGCAGTCCAGTAGTCCGTCAGTTCATCACCGGCAATCTGCTCCTGCAGAAATCGGTCGTACGGCTTGTCGTTGTTGAAAGCGCGAATCACATAGTCGCGATAGCGGAAGGCCGTCGGCAGCGGTCGGTCCTCGGACAGCACGCCCGCTGAGTCTGCATATCCGGCAACATCCAGCCAGTGCCGTGCCCAGCGTTCACCATAATGTGGACTCGCCAGCAAGCGATCGATCATCCGCTCGTATGCAAGCTCATCCTGATCGGCAAGAAACTCACGCACTTCCGTCGGAGTCGGGGGCAGTCCGATCAAATCAAACGACGCGCGACGCAGCAACACTTCGCGAGACGCATCCGGTGACAGGCTCAAGCCGTTCGATTCCAGAGTTGCGACTACAAACGAGTCGATCGAATTTCGGACCCGATCTGGATTCTGCACCTGCGGCAGCGGCGGACGAACGGGAGGTCGAAACGCCCAGTGCCCGCTGGACTGGCGACCATCCTCGGGATTGATTTGGCCCGCATCATCGTCCGACTCAGTCGTTGCAGCCGCACCTTCATTGATCCATGTGCGAATCACGCCCTTCTCTTCTGCCGACAACGCCGGTCCGCCTTTGGGCATTTCGTTAGAGGCCAGCTTTTCCCAGAACAAGCTCGATTCCGCTGCCGCGATCCGCATGGCAGGGCCCGATTTTCCGCCACGCAGGATTTCACGACGCGTTGTCAGCAGCAGCTCCCCGGCTGGCTCCGCTCCTGCATGACACTTCAGACATCGCGTTTTCAGGATGGGCAGGACGTGGTCCTCAAACGTGACTTTCGGTTTCTCTTTCCCTGCGTCATCTGCCGCTAAAGAGTGGCAGGACATCATCACATGCAACACGGCGAACAAAGCCGCAGGTATCGCGAATCTGGCAACAGGAGTCGCTCGGTCAGTCAGTCTTGCGTTGTTCATTTCACCACCATAACAAGCACCGGCGTAGAAATAACTGTCGTCTTCCGGATGTGGGGCGCGTTTTTAACGTGCCCGGCACGATGGAATCGTGCCCCACTTATTTCTGTCTCAGTCCAAAGCACCCGGAGTTTCATCAATTGTGGCGTGAACAGATCAGTCAACGCAAGCCGGTTGCAGCGGATCGAGCAACTGGATCACATGCCGAACCTGGAATGGACGATTGACGAGACCACTCCTGCGGGCCGAATTCCACTGCATCATGCAGACATGATTGCTGGTCGCGAGGATGACGGGATTTCCTGCGGCTTCATTGAGAAACGACGACTTGCGTGCGAGGATCTCCCGGGCGTTATCCGGTTGTTGCAGGTTGTAAACCCCACCGGAACCACAACAGTCGCGGGCCTGAGGAGCGAGTTCCCAGCGATAGCCCGTAGCGTCGAGCACGGACTTCGGAATACCCGCGACCTTCTGACCGTGAATCAGATGACAGGGCAGATCAACGTAGATTCGCGTCCCATCTGCAGCACGATTTCGCTGAACCAGAGGCTGCTCGCCGAGAAAGTCGAGCACATCGCGCACGGGAACTTCGTCGTTCAACGCTTTGCCCAGTGCCAGTCCGCAGCCCGACGAATTGCAGACCACCGCATCGACAGGAAGCGACCGAAACGCGAGACGGTTGTGATCGCGAAGCTGGTCCATTCCATCCAGTCCAAGATGTTCCTGCATTGCACCACAGCAGCCCTGATCAGTGGGGACAATGACCTGCACGTTGTTCTCGATCAGCACGCGGACCGTCGCAAAATTGATCTCCCGGAACACAGCTTCCATCAGACAACCAGTCAGCAGTGCGACCCGCGGGCCGGTCGGGCGATGCTGCTCCATCAATTGCTTCGCGTAACTGGCGGTCGATTGCGCAACCGCCGGACGTCCGGAAAACAGGAACCGATGCGGCAGTACGCCCCATCGACGCAGCAGTCGTGTCGGGAGCATTGTGAGATTGAATAGCCGGGGCCGCGCTGCCAAAGCCGCCGCGATTCGCAGCTTGAGCGGCGTATGGGTCCGTCCTGCCACAACGTGCATGTGCCGCGTCTTCTCGAGAATTTCTCCGTAAGGAACATTTGCGGGACAGGCTGTTTCGCAGGCCAGGCAACCGACACACTCTCTGGTGTACTCGGCGGTCCACGGATCCGGAGAGAGCCGTCCTTCGGATTCCTCACGCCATAAACGCAGCCGTCCGCGCGGCGAATTGTTTTCGTCCCCCGACAGCAGGTAAGTCGGACAGACTTCGAGGCATAGGCCGCAATGGACGCAGCTGGTCAGCAAATCGCGCTCGCCGGACGGTGCTGAGCATGCATGAGTTGAGGATGCGGGCGTTTCAGACGTAGTCATTGCGAAGCGAATTCCTGTGCGAGTTTCCGGAGCCATTGCGCCTCGACTCCCGAAGGTGCCGCGACTGGGATGTATCTTGATTGCCAGTCACCGCCGACCGCGTGGATTTCCTTCGAGCAGCGTGCGATGATATTTTTGATCCGGACCTGCGATTCCGCAGCCAGCGATTCCGGAGCCGAAGCCCTGAAACTTCGGTCGGAACTCTGAAGACCTCGGCCACTTCCGAGACCCGTCTCGCACCCGCGCTGCAGATAACCATGCACCACTCCGTTGTAGCACAGCGCGATGCACGTCACGTCGTTTTCAACCGCGACGCTACGGGCCAGACGGATGACCTGATCCGGCGTCGTTTTCAGCACGAAGTCGGGACAGCCATCTGCGGGAACCGAAGCGATGGATTCCGAATGCAACCGGAGTTCATGCTTCGCCGCAAACGCTGACAAGTGCTCCATGTAAACACCAGATTCGTACACCGGACAATTCAGGGAGATCCGCAACCGGCAACTTTCATGGCTGCCTTCCAAAACGGCATCGACTGAGTCAAACCAGTGTAGCCAGCAGGTCGCCAACATCGCGACCGCGGCTTGCGAGACTGACTCACAACTGCCCGACAGCGAAAAGACATGCGTCGTTCCACATTCGGGCCGCAGGCGCAATACGAAATCGACAGGCTCGCCAAAATGATCAGACGAATTCAACAGGAACCGCAACAGGTCGTAGCCAGTGGTGGACTTCACCACGCGCTCACCGATGCGGACGATACGCCCATTGGGCAGTCGCCAGTTCATGCCTGTGATGTTGTCGCAATACGGGCCGAAACGCGATGACGCCGGAGCAAAGCCACTGGCCGCCACCTGCTCACAAATCGGTTTGTGTTCATCCAGAATTAACGGAAACCGCAGCCCGTGAGCGGCCGCCTGGTCACGGAGTTCAGCGGTCGTCATCGTCGCGGGACAGCACATCACACCGTCAATGGCATCAATGAACGGCTCGAATGTTCGAGGAACTCTCAGCTTGTCGTCAGTCACAATCGTGCCAGAACTGTTGTGGCCCGTGTCTCCGTCGCGGGATTCCAAAGACGCCAACTGCTCATCTGCCACTCTCTCGCCGGACAACATCGAGTTCCCTGTTCCAGGACCATCGACAGGCTTTGCACCCGGCCCATGCCGAAACCGTCGTGTCGCAAACACCTTAAGCGGATTCAGCTGATGCTGCGGATTGAAGACACCCGGCACGGCCAGTTGCAATCGCAACGTGTCCTCACCAAAAAACAGCAACATGTAAGCCGTTTTGTCATTCCCGATCCCATGTTCACCGGACAGTGTGCCACCCACCGCAATCACACGCTGCATCAGTCGCTTGCTGATTGCTTCAATTTTTTCAAGCTCTCCTGGTTTGCTTGAATCAAACAGGAAATTCGGATGCAGATTTCCGTCGCCCGCATGGAACACATTGACGGCTCGAAGTCCTGCCGCATCGGCTTCGTCATAAACCAGTTGCAGCACCTCGGCAAGTGCGCGCTTGGGAATCACGGCGTCCTGAACCATGAAGTCCGGGCTGAGCTGACCCATCAGGCCACCCGCGACTTTACGAGCTTTCCAGAGTCGATTCCGCTGCGTCTCGTCGTCACTATATTCGACACCCGACGCGCCGGCATCGTGGAGCAACTCCGCCACGGCTTTCACACGGGCGTCGAGCAGCACCGCCGGACCATCGATCTCGGTGACCAGCAAAAAAGTATCTTTCGGCAGTCCGACAGCCATCGGACTATTTTCCACCATGGCCACACAGCGTGGGTCCATCAATTCGATGGCGACAGGAAACGAAGCATGCGCGGCCAAAGCGTGAATCGCGCGTTCAGCCGATTGAAGATCTGCAAAAGTGGCGCGGTAAGTCCACACTTTCTCCGGGCGCGGCAACACTCGCAGCCAGAAGCGCGTGAACGCGCCAAGTGTCCCTTCGGAACCCACCATCAGACGCTTCCAGTCCTCGCGCCACGCACCACGCCCACCCGCTGGTCCACCGAAGCGATGAACGCTGCCGTCCAGTAACACGACTTCCATTCCGAGCACATAGTTGCTGGTCACGCCGTACCGAAAACAGTGAGCGCCGCCGGCGTTCATCGCCACGTTGCCGCCCAGCGTGCAAACGGGGCCGCTGGACGGATCCGGCGGATAGAACAGCCCGTACGGCACCAGCGCCGCGTCAAGCTGATTGAGCGTCACGCTGCATTCGACTTCGCACCAATAACCGTCAGCACAAATTTCGCGAACTTTGCGCAGCGACGAGGTATGCACAATCACACCTCCCTGTGCCGCAACAGGTCCACCCGAAAGCGACGTCCCCGCACCGCGAATTGTCACGGGGACATTGAGGCTCCGCGAATCCCTGAGCAGATTGACGAGTTCATCCGCATCCGCCGGAATGACGACCGCGTCGGGGCGAAACGTCTTGTAGCCCAGACCGTCGGCGTCATAACCCGCCAGTTGCGCCGGGGCCGTCAGGACTCGTCCCCGACGAATAGACTGCTTGAGCTGCGTCGCCAGATTTGAAGCACTCATGACACAAATCTCCAGGACCGATTATTGACGATGGGCAACTCGTAGGGTGTGACAAGCAACGCGCAGGTACACCGCATCGCATCGTCGTTCTGGTGTGCCTGCGCTCCGCTTGTCACACCCTACCCCAAAATCAAACATTCATGTTACTCTAACGTTTCAATCCTTCCGGCAATTCCTTCAGCCGCTCGATTTCAAGTATCTCGTGGAAAAACCACGGCTCGCCGGACTTACGACGATGCAGCACGCATTTCGACGGATATTTCGTTCCATCATATTCCTTCCAGTCGCTGAAGCGGTAGATGTCGTTGCGCCAATCGACACGGACCAGTTCATATGTTTTCTTGTCGAAGTACATGTCGAGCGGCGGATCTATGGTACCGGAAATCTGCAGACCAGCCACGAGCATTTCGTTCTCAGTGACCTCGGCAATGGTCACTATTTTTGATTCCGGATCAGTCAAGGCACCGAGTGTCCAGGCCCACGCCGTGATTTTCGCCGGCTCTTCACCGCGTTCCGCTGCTCCAATCCACCATGACTTCGGCGGCTCGACGACCGACGTGCGCAGGGTACCGGGCGTCTTGAGTGTTGCCCCTGCGTTGAATTGTTCCTTCATGCGGAACAGTTTGAGCAGCTTTTCTTCGCCCCCGGCCGCCTTCACGATGTGCTGGACAAGCTCCGATGCTGCGGCGGATTCCTGAGCTGAGATTTCCGTCGCTGACGCCTGACAGATGATCGCGGCAAACATCGCTGTCGGAATGCTGCGGATAAAGTTCATGGTTGCTTCCCTCCTCCGTTGTGTGAGACTGTTTCGCGGTTTTGAATTCTCAAGCCCGTCGCTGAATTCGCAGGATGACAACATGATAGCTGATCCGGCGGTATTTTAACGTCAGCGTCCGGCACTCGGGAAAAACGAGTGGCGTCGTTCGAATTTTCTGCCTTCGAACTCAATGACGGCAGAACCAAAACGATTTCCTGCTTGAAAGACCGCAGGGAAACCGTTACATCTGATGCATTTGGAAGTTTGTTCCGAAAACTAGTATTAAGTACCGTTCAGGAAATAGTCGTCTCATCAGCCGCCACGCGCTAGCGTCCGGTTTCTTCACGAACCGTGGGCTAGCGCCCTGCGGCTGATCGTAGATGTGACACCTGTTCTTCCAGCGGTCCTAACGGAGTCGGTCATGAGTCTGTTTGTCCAGTACCTTTTCCTTTTCTTTGCAATTCCAATTGCCGCAGACGACCTGGTTGCGAAGCCTCCGATTGCCGCGACGAAGCCGCACAGCTTTGACTTTCACGGCAGGAAAATCGAAGACCCCTGGTTCTGGATGAAGGACAAGACAAATCCGGAGGTCATCAGGCATCTTGAGGCGGAAAATGCCTACCGCGAGTCGTTGACAAAACACCTTCGACCATTCGAAGAGAAGCTTTATCAGGAGATGCTCTCACACATCAAGCAAACGGACCTCGGAGTGCCCGTGCGGGACAATGGTTATTGGTATTACAGCCGAACCCAGGAAGGAAAGCAGTATGCCATTTACTGCCGGAAGAAAGGCAGTCTTGAGGCCACCGAAGAAATCGTTCTGGATGTGAATGTACTTGCTGAAGGCCAGAAGTATATGTCTGCGATTCCGGCTGGCGTCAGCGACGATGGACAGCTCTACGCATATCTGACGGATACGACAGGATTCCGTGAGTACTATCTCTCGATCAAAGATTTAACAGCCGGCAAACTGGTTGAAGACAAGTTTGTGAAGGTCGCGGGATTCGAATGGGCGAGTGACAATCGTTCCGTTTTTTACACTGTGGAGAATGAAGCCAAACGATCACATAAACTGTTCCGCCACGTCCTTGGACAGCCCGCAGGCGCCGATGCCCTGGTCTTTGAAGAGAAGGATGAACTCTACACGCTGGATGTCGGTCGTACACACGATAAGAAGTACCTCGTCCATTCTTCCGAAAGTTCCACAACTTCCGAGCAGCATTTTCTGGACAGCACAACACCGACCAGCGACTTTCGGGTGATTGCTTCCCGACAGGAAGGCGTTGAGTACTCCGCCGATCATCGGGACGGTCGGTTTCACATTCGCACGAACAAGGACGGTGCAGTCAACTTCAAGTGGATGATTTGCGACGTTGCTCAGTCGGATTCTGCGCAGTGGAAAGACTTTGAAGCAGCAAATCCAGCCGTCTTTATTGAAGATATCAGCCTGTTCAGGGATTTCGCTGTGATCACCGAACGGGAAGCCGGCATTCCGCAGCTTCGCATCCACAATTTCGGCACGACGAACTCGTATCGTATTTCATTCCCGGAACCCAGCTATGACGTCGGGCTCAGTGCAAATCCTGAATTCGATGTGGACACGATCCGGTTCAGCTACAACAGCCTCGTCACACCGCCCTCGGTTTTTGCATTCAATCTGGTGACAAAGAACCGTGAACTGCTGAAAGCGACCGAAGTGCCGGGCGGTTTTGAG
This sequence comes from Candidatus Kuenenia stuttgartensis, assembly GCA_945861465.1. Taxonomy (GTDB): domain Bacteria; phylum Planctomycetota; class Planctomycetia; order Planctomycetales; family Planctomycetaceae; genus SXXK01. The sequence goes on along the minus strand of CAMAVB010000033.1, from coordinate 24,150 downwards.
GCGAAGAATTACGTGAGCGAACGCATCGAAGCCACTGCTCCGGATGGCGTGAAGGTCCCCATTTCACTGGTGTACAGGAAGGGCATGGTGAAGGACGGAAAGGCCCCGATGTTCCTGTACAGTTATGGCTCATATGGTTTTAGTACGGATCCGAACTTCAGTGCCAGTCGACTGGTTCTACTGGATCGCGGCGTCGTGTTCGCACTTGCCCATATTCGCGGTGGCTCAGACATGGGTTATCAGTGGTACCTTGACGGCAAACTGATGAAAAAGAAAAACACGTTCACCGACTTCATCGCATGTGCCGATCACCTTGTGAATGAAAAGTACGGAGCCCGCGACCGGCTGGCGATTGAAGGCGGCAGTGCCGGGGGACTTCTGATTGGAGCAGTGATCAATCTCCGTCCCGATCTGTGCAAAGTGGCTCATCTGGCGGTCCCGTTTGTAGATGTCATCAATACGATGCTCGACGAATCGCTGCCGCTGACGGTTCAGGAATTCCTCGAGTGGGGCAACCCGAAGGAAGCGGAGGTCGGCAGGTACATGATGGAGTATTCTCCGTACGACAACATTGCCAAAAAGGATTATCCCACGATCCTGGTGACAACCTCACTGAATGACAGCCAGGTACTGTTTCACGAACCTGCAAAGTACGTCGCAAAAATGCGAACACTGAAGACCGACTCGAATCCGCTGCTCCTGAAATGCAACATGGACGCGGGACACGGCGGTGCCAGCGGGCGCTACGAAGCGTTGCGAGAGAAAGCGTACGAGTACGCCGTAATGCTGGATCAACTGGGCATCAGGGAGTGAATGATCTGTCGCACCGCGAAATCCTGCAGGCGACTGACCGCGTCAACGCTCTGTTGCTCTCTAAACAAAACGAACACGGATCTAGTGCTCTGTCAACCTTTAAAGTTGGGGTTGAATTGTATTTGTACGACGGACTTGCAGTCCGTCGGCGGTAACCTTTGTCGACGGACTGGAAGTCCGTCGTACCCGAAAATTGAGCCTTGACAGAGCACTAGGGGCCAGCCATGTATCCACGGCTGATTGCGAAGTTTGTGGAATCTGGGGATTCCAGTCAATGATGGGACGAGTGTTGCTGGATGAGTTTCGTTCCTTTGGAGATGAGACCACGGCACGTACAAAGCGGCGGGATATGTTGTCTGAGGGTGAGATTGAAGTGGTCAATGGTGTGAATCGCTGCGCACGCCGAGATGGCTCCGATGTAGCTGCGGGAAGTGTGTTCAGTTGCCAGTGTTCAGCGTCTGGAATCAAGCAATGTCCAGGGAGCTTCTACAGTGTCTGGCACCGGCGGAGCTTCGATGCCAGGTTTTCCATCCTCAGGTTTTCCACAAACTGAAAGGCGAACTGACTGGTTCCTTGGCGTGAAGTGCCGGTTACGATCTGCGGCTCATCTTCGAGTTCGTTCCGCACGAAGGTGCCGAAGCCATTCTGCTGCAAAACATCGGAACGCACGAGGAGGTTTATTGAATGATCCTTCGCCGCATTGAATTCCGCAATGAGAGTCATGATCGGTCGATCCGGAAATGGCTTGCACTCGAAAAGGACGGAGCCAATGAGTTCACCGGCGATGTTCCGGCAGTCGATCTGGAATCGATTTCAAGCGTTGTGGTTTGAAGCGAGCAGGAGTGGAATCCGGCAATCGGCCCATTGGCCGAAGTTTTCTTCGACGCTGATTCGTAGTTGTGTCAGGCCGTGTTGCTGATTCAACTTCAGCCGTGCAATGACCGACTGCCCGATCCAGCGCGCAATCAGTTCCGCCGTCGTGTTTTCAACAGGCAGGATAACACAGTCCTCCCGTGGAAAGACCCAACGGCGGTTTTCGAATCGGGCAGTCACTTCGCGATCATCATCGGAAACTTCAACTTGAATCATCGGGTGCCGTTCAGGCAAAAGGACGCGGTGATCCAGTTCCAGCACGAGCGACTGAAGTCCGTCGCGGAGAGCGATAAAATCGAACACATAGTGATTTTCGTCGAGCGGGCCTTCAATCTCCGCTTCGACACGCCAATTGTGCCCGTGAATACGTTCGCAGACATTCCGGTTAAACGTTATGAAATGAGCAGCGCTGAAGACGAGCGTGTCCTTCGTGACACGGACGCTCCATGTTTCCGGGGAAGATTTTGTCATCAATCGATTATCCTTTTGAACAGGTGATCCCGCGAGTCGGCGGAGCGACTCGCCTACTTGCCAATCAAGGCGAGGTTGTCGCGATGAATGACTTCACCGAAGGGCACGTGGCCGAGTGTGGAGGCGATCTGGTCCGAGCGGCGGCCCTGAATGCGGCGGATTTCGTCGGACGAATAATTGGCCAGCCCCCGCGCGATCTCAGTGCCATCCTTGCTTTTCAATCCCACCAGCGCGCCGGGTTCGAATTCGCCCTGCACTTCGGTGATGCCGACTGCGAGTAGAGATCGTCCAGATTCCCGGACGGCTTTGGTCGCACCATCATCGATCACCAACACTCCTGCTGGCGGGGCACCAAAACCAATCCAGCGTTTCCACGAAACAACCGCTTCACCTTTTGCCAGAAACAAGGTGCCCGTTGCTTTTCCTTCACGAATATCATCCAGCACGGAATCACTGCGACCGCTGGCCAGAATCACTGTTTCACCCATGCCGGTGGCCGCGAGAATGGCCTGCAGCTTGGAGGCCATGCCACCGCGACCGCGTGTGCTCAGTTCCGCCGCCGCAAGTTTCAGCAGCGATTCGTCCGGTTTTTCGATCAGCGGAATGACCACGCTCGCCGGGTCCGATGGCGGCCCGTTGTAAAGTCCGGCGATGCCAGACAGGATCACGAGCAGCGGATCTGGTAACAGCGTCGCGAGCATGGACGCCAGCTGATCGTTGTCACCCACGGCGATCTCTTTGATGCTCACCGTATCGTTTTCATTCACGATGGGCACGACACCAAAATCGAACAGTGTCCGCAGCGTGTTTCGCACATTCAGGTATCGCTGCCGATTGCGAAAGTCGTTTGCAGTGAGCAGCAGTTGTGCCGTCTTCAGACCGTTTTTCAGCAACGCATCGTTCCATGTGCGCATGAGTTGCGGTTGTCCGATCGCGGCAGTCGCCTGCAACGCGGGAAGTGAATCGGGGCGGCGATTGAGTCCAAGAATTCCGATCCCGGCCCCGACCGCTCCGCTCGAAACAAGCACAACCTTGCGCCCCGTCTGCTGAATGCGGAAGATCTGATCTGAAATGCACTGAATCCGATCCAGGTCCAGACGATCGTTCTCTGTCGTCAGGACGTTGGTCCCGATCTTGACGATCACCGTTTGGCAGGTTCTAAAGACTTCCTGTCTGACAAGATCTTGCATCGTGAACTCTAAGAAACCTGGCGTGTGAAATTCATAAATCCCATTTGTCTCATAACTCCTATCCGCTTTTCCCCAGACCAAATTCTGCCCGCAATTGTGTCATTGCGAGGTCGGCCTCGTCAGCGGAAATTACCACACACAGTTTCAGCTCGCTGGTGTTAATCATTTCCACGTTGATGCTGTTTGCCGCCAGACAGCGAAACAACCGAGCGCCGACATCGGTGTGGCTTCTGAGTCCGATGCCGGAAACTGAGATTTTTCCGATGCTGCGATCCGATGTTACGACCGAGCCCGGATAGGTTTCCATGACTTCCCGCAGCAGCAGAATCGCACAATCCAGATCAGAACGCGGAACTGTGAAGGAAATTGTGGCCTGACCGTCCCGCGCGGCGTTCTGCACAATCATATCGACCAAAACTCCGCCTTCCGCAATGGCCGTAAACACGGCTTCGGCAATTCCGGGATCGTCGGGCAGGTTACTTAACGTGACTCGCGACTGATTGGTGTCCGTCGTAATGTCACTCACGACGATACTTTCCATGCTGTCGAGTCGTGAAACAATATCGGCCGTCAATTCCGGGCTGGCCGCATCAATCGCACCATGGCGATGCCCGTTGGATACGCGGCCAACCTGAGGCAAAGACGAGGTGGCCTTATCGAGTTCGAAACCGGAATGAGCCGCCTGCACCGCGTCGTTGCATCGACTGCGATCTATCAGCACGGAGATCTTGATCTCACTGGTGGTCACGACACGAATATTAATTCCGCGTGCGGCCACCACCTGAAACATGCGCGCCGCGACGCCAGTATGCGTCTGCATTCCATGCCCGACGACGGAAACTTTTGACAGACCCGTTGTCGCGACGACATCCTCCGCCTGCAAACTGGAAGCCGTGGCTTTGGCGACCGTCAATGCAGCCGGCAGCTCGTCTTCGGCAACCGTGAATGAGACATTTGCCGTACCTTCGCGAGCTACGTTCTGCACGACCATATCGACGGGGATTCTTGCCGCCGACAATGACGAAAACAAGGTGCTCATGACACCCGGCTGATCCGGCAAACCGACGAGCGTGATCATGGCCTCATTGCGGACAAACGCCACACCCGTTACGACGGACGTCACTTCGTCGGGTTCCGGCGCGATCAAGGTTCCCGGCCCGTCTGAGTAGGCCGGACGAACGCGGAGTTGCACGCGATATTTTTTGGCGAACTCGATCGACCGCGAATGCATGACGCCGGCACCAAGGCTGGCGAGTTCCAGCATTTCGTCGTAGGAAATGCGTTCGACTTTCCGTGCCTCCGGCACGAGTCGCGGGTCTGTCGTGAATACGCCTTCCACGTCGGTATAGATTTCACACAATTCTGCGTTGAGGACGGCAGCCAGAGCCGTTGCGGTCGTGTCACTGCCACCCCGACCCAGGGTCGTGATATTCATTTCCGCATCGACGCCCTGGAAACCGGCAGCAATCACAATGTTGCCAGCCTGGAGCAGTTCCTGCATGCGCTTGGTGGAAATGCTGACGATCCGGGCTTTCGTATGAGTGGTATCGGTGAGCACGCCGATCTGAGCACCGGTGAGGCTGATGGCTTCTGCGCCAAGTTCGTGCACGGCCATGGCCATGAGCGCGACGGACTCCTGTTCTCCGGTGGAAAGCAGCATGTCCATTTCACGAGGCCGCGGATGACTAGTGATTTCTCGGGCCAGTTCCACCAGTTCGTCCGTCTTGTGTCCACGCGCACTCACGACGACGACGACGTCGTACCCTCTGCGTTTTGCTTCAACCGCGCGGCTCGCTGCGCCGCGGATTTTTTCCGCAGTGGCCACACTGGTGCCACCAAACTTTTGGACAATGACTGCCACGTTCTCAGAATCTCCTGCAATGTCGGACCGGATTTCGTTGGGGAAGCGTGATTTGTTGTACCAAAAGTGCAAGGATGAGACGGGTAGTTTCTCAGGCCGGAATCCAAGTTTATGGTCCGGACAACACGGAATGCCGAAGGTTGGCCTCTTTTCTCTGTATTCCGTTGTTTCCGTACTTTAATCCAAGCGACTGGAATGCAAACCAATGTCCTGCAATTATGATGGCGGAACTTATTTCAACTTCCCCTGCTGGCTCATTCAATATGGAATCATCCCGTGGCGACCTTGCAATTCTGGCAGGGTCCGGTAATCCGCAATTTGCGAAACGGATTGCGGAATCTCTGGGTGTGAAGCTGACACCGTGTGAGGCCCAGATCTTCAGCGAAGGCAATGTCTTCGTCCGCATTCTGGAGAACGTCCGCGGACGCGACACGTTTGTGATTCAGGGTGTGCATCGTCCGGTCAACGACAACTTCATGGAGCTGCTGTTCTGGATCGACGCACTCAAGCGTGCCAGTGCATCGCAGATCACCGCCGTCATTCCGTATTTCAGCTACGCCAAGGGCGATAAGAAAGACGAGCCACGAGTTTCCATCCGCGCCCGTGTGTGTGCCGATGCGATCGAAGCGGCGGGTGCGGATCGAGTTCTGACAATGGATCTGCACAGTCCACAAATTCAGGGATTCTTCAGCGTCCCGGTCGATCATCTGTACGCACGGTCTGTCATCTGCGACCACATCAAGTCGCTGAACATCCCAAACCTCGTGATCTGCAGTCCTGATGTCGGATTCGCCAAGTCGGCGTCGGCGTTTGCCAATCTCCTGGGCGTGCCGGTTGTCATCGGAAACAAGCAGCGCAAGGATCACTCTGAGCGGGCTCAGGTGCTGGAGGTGATCGGTTCCGTCGATGAATGTAACGTGCTGATGGTCGATGATTTCACAATTACGGGCGGTTCGCTGGTGAGTATGGCCGACGTTCTGAAATCTCGGGGAGCGCAGGATATTTACGCTGCCGTATCGCACGGCGTATTTTCCAAAAGCGCGGTTGCGAGGATCGAACAGAGTTGCATTAAACGACTGTTCATTACCGACACAGTTGAACCTGCTCTCGAACCGCACGGCCCCAGGATCGAAATCATCTCCGTCGCGCCTTTGTTTGCTCAGGCGATTCGTTCAATTCACGATCGAACCAGTGTGAGCATGTTGTTTCCGGATGTAAAGGCGTTGTGATGAGCAAGCTCTCGCCCATGATGGAACGCTACATGGAGGTGAAGGGACAAAACCCTGGCACCATATTGCTGTTTCGAATGGGAGATTTTTACGAGTTGTTTTTTGAGGATGCCCAGAACGCCGCGAAAGTTCTGGGGTTGACACTCACCAGCCGTGACAAAGCGTCGGACAATCCGACTCCGATGGCTGGGTTTCCTTATCATCAACTGGATGCCTACCTGCAAAAGCTGATCCGGGCCGGATTTCGGGCGGCGATCTGCGATCAGGTCGAAGACCCGAAAAAAGCCAAGGGACTGGTTCGTCGCGAAGTCACCCGCGTCGTGACGCCAGGCACTTTGACGGATGATGAACTGCTCGATCCGCGCCAGAGCAACTTTCTGGCGTGCGTCGCTCCTGCAAAAGCCAGCATTGGCCTGGCATGGCTGGAATTATCGACGGGACGTTTTTTGCTCACCGAACTTGAACCATCGCAGCTTCAGGACGAACTGGCACGCATCAGTCCTGCCGAGTGCCTGATCCCCGAAAGTGCCGCGCAGAATGACAACCTTCAAATGCGCCGCACGGAGCAACAGTCACTGGTGTTGACGACGCGTCCGGACTGGTGCTTCGGTCGGGATGAAGCACGGCGGCTGCTCAACGAGCATTTCGGCACCAGGACGCTGGAGGGTTTCGACATCGACGACTCGCCCGCCGTCACGGCTGCCGGAGCCCTGCTGGATTACGTCCGTGAAACGCAGCGCACGGCGCTGCCGCACATCGTCCGGATCGAAGCGTGGCGGCGGAGTCGCCACATGATTATTGACGAAGCTACTCGCAGAAGTCTGGAATTGGCGCAGACTCTGCGCGACGGTCGCCGTGACTTTACGCTCCTCGGTGTGATGGACGAAACCAGCACGCCGATGGGATCTCGCTTGCTGGCAGAATGGCTCTCCAGTCCGCTGACTGACATCGAACAGATCACTCAGCGTCAGGACGCCATTGAAGAACTGGTCAATCAGTTGACTCTCCGTGACGATATCCGCGACCTGCTGAAGGAAACCTATGACCTGCAACGCCTGACGTCCCGCATCGCCACAGGTCGCTGCAGTCCCCGCGATCTGGTTTGCCTTGCCAGGACTTTGGGACAACTGCCGCGACTGCGAGCCAAACTGGCCGAACGAAAGTCAAAACGTCTGCAGACTCTGGAACAGCGGATTGAACTTTGTCCGGAAGCTCATGCGGCGATCGTGGCTGCCGTCGTCGATGAACCGCCATTGACGATCTCGGATGGCGGTGTGATTCGCCCGGGGTTCAACATCGAACTCGACGAATTTCGCGACCTAATGCGTGGCGGACGCCAGTGGATGGCGGCGTATCAGCAAAAAGAAATCGAGCGCACGGGAATCTCCAATCTGAAGATCGGCTTCAACAAAGTCTTCGGCTATTACCTCGAAGTCACGGCATCGCACAGTGCCAAGGTGCCCGACGAATACATCCGCAAACAGACGCTTAAAAATCAGGAACGTTACATTACGCCTGAACTCAAGGAGTACGAAGAAAAAGTTCTGCGAGCAGAGGACCGCGCGAAATCGCTCGAACAGGAATTGTTTGCGACACTCCGCGAACATGTGGCCACTTTCGTGCCTTTGCTGCTGCGAACGGCGGATTCGATGGCCGAAATCGATGTCCTTGCCGCCCTGAGCACACTCGCAGCCAATGCCGGCTATTGCCGACCGATGCTGACAGCGGAACCCATCGTGGATATCCGCGACGGGCGTCATCCCGTGCTTGACCGTCTGCTTCCCGCTGGTCAGTTTGTGCCAAATGACGTACGACTGGGATTGAAAAGTCTGGACGATGATCAACGTGCGATAGGCCGTGTCCAGATTATTACCGGTCCGAACATGGCTGGTAAAAGCACTTACATTCGCCAGGCGGCGCTTATCACCATCATGGCCCAGATGGGCTCATTTGTTCCGGCAAAGGAAGCGTTGATCGGAATCGCTGATCGCGTGTTTGCCCGTGTCGGTGCGAGTGATGAACTCGCGCGAGGGCAAAGCACATTTATGGTGGAGATGACGGAGACCGCTCGGATTCTGAATTCGGCCACGGCGCGAAGTCTGGTCATTCTGGATGAAATCGGACGCGGGACCAGTACTTACGACGGCATCTCACTGGCTTGGGCCATCACTGAGTATCTGCACGATGAAGTTCAGTGCCGCACGATGTTCGCGACACACTATCACGAATTGACGGATCTCACCACGACGCTGAAACACGCGGCCAACTGGAACGTCGCGGTGCAGGAAAGTAACGATGACGTCGTCTTTCTGCATCGCATCGTGGAAGGTGCCGCCGGTCGCAGTTACGGCATCCATGTCGCCAAAATCGCGGGCGTGCCACGCCGTGTCACTGAACGAGCGACCACGATCCTCGCCACTTTGGAAGACGAACATATCACGGCGGACGGTCGTCCCAAAGTCCCTCAACGCGAAACCACTCGCCAGCGCCGGCAGCAGAAGTCCCTGTTTGAATTTCCCGAAGATCCGCTGCTTGAAGAAATCCGTAAACTCGAAGTCGATAGTCTGTCCCCAATCCAGGCTTTGCAGGAACTCTACCGCCTGCGGCAGCAACTGACAGATCGGAAGTGAGAGAATACAAGTGAAAGCAGCACGCAAAGTTGCTTTGTTCGGCTCTGACTTCGAGTGTACACTCCCTCGCGCCGGATCTTACTAAGACTGAATTGCCCAACGAATCCGCTCAATCCTTGAAACTCAGTACACATTACAAATGACGGTTCAAAGCGACATCAAGAAATCCAGAAAATATGATATGGAGACGTATCTCGGGGCGATGAAAACGCTTTACGACAATGCAATCCTGCAGAATGGAGAGATTTATGATTTTGCATTTGAACTGACAAATGGATACTGCCGCGAAGGAGTCGCGTGTCCTCTCAAACTTCCGGGATACGCTCGTTCCCAATCTCATCTCTGGAGAGCTCGCGGTCGGGACAACCAACGGAGGTAGATATGGCGACAGAATCAAACACGCTGAAAGCCTTCGACGCTCGCAAGCTGATGGAGATCGCTGTTGAAGTGATGAAAGAGTCGATTCCCGAAGATCGCGGCGATGCGAAAGTTCCGCCTGCGGTCGGTGCCGTGATCTGGTTCCCTGATGAGAAACGCTACGAAACCGCCTATCGTGGCGAGCTGCGTGATGGCGACCATGGGGAATATACGTTGCTGGAACGGAAACTGGCCGGTCGAAAGTTGGACAATTGCATTCTGTTCACGACGCTTGAACCGTGCATGGAACGGAATCCGCCAAAGATATGCTGCGCCCGTCGCATCATTCTTGCTCGCATCAAAACCGTTTACGTCGGCATCCAGGATCCGGACAAGTCGGTTGACGGTGAGGGCATTCGCTACCTTGAGAGTCGCGGTGTCAGAGTCAATCCTTTTGATCGCGAGTTTCAGGAGGAGATTGAGCGAGTGAACGCGAAGTTCATTGAGAACGCCAATGAACGCAAGAAAGAAGCCGAGAATGACGAACTGTATTTGCCGCCAACATTGCTGCAATCGAAGGCTGATCACTTCGATCGATCAGCGTTTTCGCAGAAAGCATTGTCGCAGTTTCGCGAAGTCGCCGGAATCGCCGAGCCAGTTGACTCGGATGAGTTTCGCCAGCGGTTGCAACAGTTGGTAGTCATGGATAAGTCGGGCGAGCCGACCAACAATGGGATCATTCTCTTCGGTATGCATCCAAGAGAAGCGCTGGTTGATTCGGGTGTGTTGGGCGCGATCCACTATGAAAACGGATCCGACGAGTCGAAAAATTTCGATGGACCTCAAGTGCTTGTGCCAGAGCAGATTCTAAAGTGGCTACGGGACAAACTCCCCAAGCCAGACGATCGGGTCGAAGCCAAGAGGGTCGACCGCGACGCGGAGTTCTTTAAGCTTGTTCGCGAGGGTATCGTAAATGCGATCGTTCACCGTGACTATTCGGTTTCCGGCGCGAAGATACAGGTTTCTGCGACGGCTGATTCGCTGACGATAAAAAGCCCTGGTGCACCGGTCGAGCCGATCACAATCGAGCAATTGCAGTCTCTGAACGCGCCGATGCGCAGTCGGAACCCGACGCTGCACTACATCTTCAGTCGCATGCGGCTGGCAGAAGAACGTGGGCTGGGGCTAAAGTCGATGAAGCTGGCGGCGGAAAAAGCAGGGCTGCCCCGACCAGAATTTTCTTGGGAGGAGCCGTATCTGGTGCTCCGGCTGTACCGGTCAACTGATGCAGTTGAGAAGAGCTTGCCGCCTGAAGTGTTAAAGGAATTGAACCCTGCGGAAGTTGCTGGATACGCATGGATGAAGACTCAAGGTTGGGTGACGAGACCTGACTACGCCGAATCGCAGAAGTTGGAGCAGAGGGCTGCAGGATTACATCTGAAGGAGTTTTTTGACTTGGGGATTGTTGAACGTCAGGGCAAAGGGAGGGCGACTAAACACCGCGCAAAGTAGCGTCTCAATTTCCGAATCTCGCATTTCAAATCGCAATCGTTGCGCGAAAGAGTTGGGAAAGTCGACCGATGGCCGAATCGCGCAACAAATCGCGCAATCGGTGCGCGAAAGAAGGACTAATCCAATTGCGAGGTAGTATCGCGCAATGAATAGCGCAATCGTTGCGTGGTTCTAAGGCTATATGCTGCTCCACCAATTCGCTCTACTTTCGCGAGGCCTTGGTGACTTCATCGGCATTTCCAAACAACCGATACGTCCGACGTGTAAGGACCATCGTTTCCAGTCGGCAGGCATTTTCCCTTTCAGCGGGATGCTTGTACCGCGTTGATTGTGGAAAGGTGTCAATTGGCGATACCTTGCAGCGGAAAGGCGATAAGAATCAAAGATTCAGGGCTTGCAGGTTGATGGTTCCACTTCTGGCAGTAGACAATCTCGTCAAGAAATACGGCGATCTCACGGCGGTGGATCTGTTGAGTTTTGACGTTGAACCGGGTGAAGCGTTTGGATTGCTCGGTCCAAACGGGGCGGGGAAATCCACCACCATGATGATGATTTGCGGGCTGCTTGCACCGGATTTCGGAGAAGTTCGGCTCGAAGGACGACGCCTTGACCGCACACGTCCCGAAAGTCGGCAACGGATGGGGGTGGTGCCACAGGACCTGGCCATTTATCCGGACCTGACCGCTCGCGAAAATCTGATGTTCTTCGGCAGCTTGTATCATCTGTCCGGATCAAAGTTGCGGCAGAAGGTGGATGAAGTTCTGGAACAGGTCGGGCTGACGGCGAGAGCTGACGACTTTACCGAAACGTTTTCTGGCGGAATGAAGCGTCGTCTGAATTTTGCGGCCGCCGTGATGCACGATCCGGTCTTGCTGATTTTGGATGAGCCGACAGTCGGTGTGGATCCTCAAAGCCGCGCGCATCTGATTGAATGTATCCGCAGCCTGCAGCAGAGTGGCACGGCGATTATCTACGCGAGCCACTACATGGAAGAGGTGCAGGTCGTGTGTACTCGGGCGGCGATTATTGATCATGGCAAACTGCTGGCATGTGATACGATTCCTCAGTTGCTGAAAACGATACCGTTTGAGGTCGAATTGCGGCTCGGTCAGTCGAGGGTTCCGGAAGGAATGTCGCTGGGAACTTCGGCTCGGATTGAGATGGACGGTGACGAAGCGGTCGTGCGATTCAGCACACAGGACGAATCCTGCGAATTGGCGCTGAACAGGGATGTCACAAGTATCCTGACGACGCTGGAACAACACTCGATCAGCGTACGATCGATTCGGACAAATGAACCGAATCTGGAACGTCTGTTTTTGAAATTAACAGGGCATCGACTGCGTGATTAGTACAGACGCTTTCAAAATCACGCTCAAAGACCTGCGACTGCTGTCCCGCGACCGCCGCGCGCTGGTGATCCTCGTCGCCATGCCGATGGTCATCATTGCGATCGTGGGATCATCGACAGGGCGGTTGCGAGCCAATCGAGAACAAAGTCGCCTGGGGCTGACGATTGAAGTTGCTGATTTTGATCAGTCTGAAATTGCTCGGCGCCTTGCAGGGTTTCTGGCGAGCTATGAACCCATCAAGGTGCGTCGCGCTGTGATCAGCAATCGCACCGACGCGCTAACACTTGAACGACTTCAGACAGAACCTCCGGCTGGTGAGATTGATATGCGGCTGGTGATCCGGCCAGGATTCGAAAGCCGTATTCGTGAGCTTTCGACAACTCTTCTGACATCGCCGGACGAGTCGACTCGCAAAGAAGGCCTCGCAAATGTGAATCTGGCGCTCATCAGCAACGAAACTGCGGCTGACCCGATGATGGAAGGGCTCGCAAAATCGCTGGTGAAGCTGTCACTGCAGAATGCGGTCCTTCCGATCCGTGCTGAAAAGGTTCCTTTCTTCAGAGGAGCGGCACGTGATTCTGTCGTGCCCGTAGCCTGGGAGCAGACAGCGGCCGCGAAACCCGGACCGACGGATACGGGCAATCGCGTTTATCAGTTTTTCATCCCCAGCTACACAGTGCTGTTTGTGTTCTTCCTGGTCAACATCATGGGGCGTTCGTTCCTGGGTGAACGGGATATGGGGACGCTGCGTCGATTGCGAATTGCTCCCATCTCTCCCGTGGCAATCCTGGTCGGCAAGACTCTTCCTTTCTTCATCCTGTCTCTCGCGCAGACGATCATCCTGATGGTCTCCGGGCGACTGCTGTTCGGCATGTCCTGGGGACCACAACCATGGTTGTTGATTCCCATCATGCTCTGCACTTCTGCAGCAGCCACGGCGCTCGGACTGATGTTCTCAACCCTGGCAAAGACCGAATCGCAGGTGTCGTCATTCGGAAATTTGATTTTGCTGTCGAGTGCCGGAATCAGCGGGTGTCTGGTGCCTCGTGCCTGGATGCCCCCGATGAGCCAGAAAATCAGCCTGTTCACACCTCATGCATGGGCTCTTGATGCATACAGCGAATTGCTGACAAAGGAAATGCCACGTATGGCGACAATCACGCAGTCCTGCGGAATGCTGTTGCTGTTCAGCACGGTCTTCTTCGTCGTTGGCCTGTACCGCTTTCGCGCTGACGGTTGATCCGAATCATGTCCTTGATTCTGCGCAGCGCACTTTATTTGTCGTGGAACCGTTGTGCATCCGGACTTTCAGACCGATCAACGTTCTTGCCTGACCAACAGGCGCGCGACGTGATCAACTTTCAATCAGTTGTTGGCGGCACGACGGGGACGAGAGTAGTCGGCGCGGGCTGATCTGCACGCGACGTTACTTTCGGTTGCGCTTCCTTTGCGGCGTCTTCTGCAATGTCGTCGTCCAAAATCATGATCTTCTGCCAGATCTTGCGACTGATGCCGTTCGTGAGAGTCTCGATATCGTTCACGGCCTGCAGCACAACACTGTCCGACGTGCTTTGAGCGTACAAGGCGGCGAGCTTGCCGATGAGCGATAACAGCTCACTGCAGTAGTCCAGATATCGTGCCAATTGAAATGGCGTCAGGGTCCGTTGGGGAGACGACTTCGTGCGTTGGCCACCGGCGGACAGCATGTGGCTGGGATCTTTCGTGAGCTGGTGCATATCAATGACGTGTGACACCGCTCGCAATTCTTCAATCCCCTGCAGAATCCTGACACGCTTCATCCGGGATTCCAGTGAGAACAGGAAGAACAGAGCGGCACCGGTCAGGACGATACCATTTGTTCCAGCCTCCAGTTCCTCGATACTGAAACCCTCAGCCCGGATGTGTACTTTTCGAATCAGCAGCCAGCCCAGACATCCGGCGACGGCAATCACCAGAATCACAGCAAACCGAATCGCCTTGTACGGCTTTGAAACCCAGGCGATCCGTCCGCACGTTTCAACGGCAATTGCCGCCACCTCTTTACAGACGCCGTTCAGGCTGGCCCCAGGAAAGCGCTCGTCGATACGTTTGGCCAGCGTCGCCAGTGTCGAAATGGTTTTTTGCGGGTCGAGCTTTCGATACATCAGATCAATTCCCTTTTGCCATTTCGTGCGGGTCTGAATGTCCTGGTCATTTCGGCGTCTCTCTCGTCGTGATTTCGTTTGTCAGCCATGCTGTGGCATCTGCAAGATGCGGATCTTCGAATGCCACATCGGGAATTGGGCGTTCGTAATCGATGGCATCGCGGGCAGTCAGCCACTTCTGCCATTCGTCGTGCGACATCCGGTGTTCATGCCCTTCGGATGGTTTCACACCCCAGTCGTCTTCGGGCTTCAGGTCGTCGGTACGGTGGATATTCAAACCGCTGGGACGATAGTAACTTGCCGTTGTCAGCTTGAGCAGGCTTTTGCCGGACTCCAGCCGCAGCACAGTCTGGACACTTCCCTTTCCAAACGTACGCTCTCCGACAACGGTGGCCCGGTTGTTGTCCTGCAAGGCGGCACTCAGAACTTCGCTGGCCGAAGCACTGTAACGATTCACAAGCACGGCAATCGGGATGTCCGGGAATGTCATGCCCTGCTTCGCCTTCCATGTTCGTTCAGGAACTGTGCGTCCTTTGACGCTGACGATTGTGCCCGATTCCAAAAACATATCTGCAATCTCAATCGCAGCCGTCAGCAAGCCGCCAGGATTGGAACGCAGGTCCAGCACAATTCCTTTGACATCGGCTTCAATCAGAGCATCCATCGTTTGCCGCAGATCATCCGGTGTATTTTTCGCGAAATGGGTGATTCGCAGGTAGCCCGTCCTGTGGACATTATCGAGGAGATAATTCCACGTCTGATCGGCGTTTCGTTGATGCCCCACAATCGTCGGGATCTGAATGATCTCACGCACCACCTTAACCTGTTCTGTTGTCGTGGAATCGGCCCGCACAATTCCGAGTTCCACCGGGCGGCCGGACGGACCTGTCATTTGTTCCGTCAGTGCGGCATGAGTCAGTCCTTTCGTGGACTTGCCATCGACTTCAACAATTTCATCTCCGGCTTTCAATCCTGCGCGGAAGGCGGGCGAACCGGGGAGGACACTGATGATTTCCAGTTTGCTGCCTGAAGCATTGACATGAATCCCGACGCCGCCAAATTCCTGATCGATGTAACGATCGAACTGACGCACATTTCGCGGAGCGATGTAGCTGGACCAGGGATCCAGATGTGTTGCCATTCCCTGAATCGCCGCCTCCACCAGATCGCGCCGATCGACGTCGTTGACATAACTCAGGTCGATCTGTTCGTAAGCTTCAGCGAAGAGCCGCATGAGTTCAAAATCCTCCCGCGTTCTGTCGATCGCAGTCTTGTCTTCGACCGCGTTGAGTCCTGGCTGGGCTGCATAAAACCCTGCTGTCGCTGCCAGCAGACACATGAGAATCGAAGCGGATCGTTTCATTGAGATTATTCCACGGCAGGATCTGTTTTGGCAGGCATTTGCCTGAGCGATTTGCGTCCGACAGGGTTTCAGGCTGAAATACTGACCGGGAGAATAACCCAATCGGGTCACCCGCGTGAAGACATGAACGACGAATTCCTGCCAGGATCTGCATTCGCCTGAAAATTTATGCGATCACTTTCCCCTGACCTTCTGCTGAGCCACACCCGCATGACATCTCCGATTGCATGGATGAATGGAGAATTGATTTCGTATTCACAGGCCGCCATCCCGGTCTGGGATCTGGGCGTTGTCGCCGGCGCATCTGTTTCAGAAATGGCTCGCACATTCGCTCACAAACCCTTTCGCCTCTCGCTGCATCTTGAGCGCCTGCTGCCAGCAATTCACAAGATCGGTTTCCCCGAACCGTACGACAAACAGCAATTCATGGAAGGCATCAACGGCGTGCTTGACCATAACCTGCCCCTGATTCCCACCGATCGCGACCTTGGAATCGTCATGTTTTCCACCGCCGGGCCGAATCCGACATACCTTGGCAGCGAACTGGCCAGAACGACTCGTGCGACCGCCGCCGTGCATACGTTTGAGTTGCCTTTTGAAACCTGGCGACCTCAGCTACTCGACGGTGTGCATCTGCGAACGACGAGTGTGCGGCAGATCCCGGACGACTGCTTTGACGTCCGTCTGAAGGTTCGCAATCGATTGCATTGGTGGCTGGCCGATCAGGAAGCCATGCATCAGGAACCTGGCAGCAAGGCGTTGCTCCTTGATCACGCCGGGTTTATTGCCGAAACAAGCACGTCTGCAGTGCATCTTGTCTGCAACGGTCGCATTGTCACACCCGACTCCTGCGTGCTGAACAGTTTGAGCAGCCAGCTTGTTGAAGAATTTGCCAGGACGCAAGGCATCTCATTTGAACGGCGCCCGGTTCCGCTTGGCGAATTCCGATATGCGAGTGAAGCATTTCTGTCGTCCAGCGCAGCCACTCTGTTGCCGGTGAGTCATGTCAACGGCGAACAAATCGGCACGACGATCCCCGGCCCGGTGTTCAATCAGATGGCCACGGCATGGAGTACACTTGTTGGAATCGACATCGTTCAGCAGGTTCTGGGCGCGCAGACGTGAATGATGCCACGACAGAAGTCCGGCAGATCGTCCGGTTTGCGACTGCTCACGAAATGCCGATCGACAACCACAGACGCATCTTCAAACAGGGCACCGGCGTTGATGAGATCATCTTTGATGCCCGGCGATCCTGTGACCTTGACGCCGTTGTAGACCTTCGCGGAAATCGGGAGCCAGCCACCATGGCAGATGGCCGCGACCAACTTGCCTGCAACGGCGAATTCTTTCGTGATTCGCAGCACGTCCGGATCGCGTCGCAGTTTGTCCGGCATCCAGCCGCCGACACAGATCAGACCGTGATACTTCGACGTGTCAATTCCCTGAATCGCGATCTCTGAGACGCAGGGATAGCCATTCTTGCCCATGTACTTACGGCCCGATTCCTGACCTGCAACCACAAACGTTGCACCCGCTTCGATCAAACGATGTTTGGGATACCAAAGTTCGAGATCTTCGTAGTCGTCGCCGACAAAACAAAGAAACGACTGCCCAGCCAGGACGCATGGGGAGGTATGTTGAGCATAAGTTGTCATAGAAATAGTGTTACTCCGCAATGCAATACAGCCTGTTCCAGCTTCGCAGAATTTCCCTGATCGTGATTCTGTAACTTGACTCTCCGAGTCGAGCCCTCGCGCTTCATTCCACACCGAAGCCAGCGCACGATTGTACAAGATCTATCCGAGATTTCCATTGAACCCGATGCAAAGAGCAGCGGAGAGTGCTCAGCAGCCACTGGTCTCAATCGCTCATACAGGATATTCTGAGTCACATTGAGCCGCTCCATCATGCTGGATGTGACATATGCCGCAGCAGTTATCACAACTTGTGTTCGTCTATGGATCACTGAAACGTGGCTTTGCGCTGCATGCGCTGTTGCAAGGGCAGTTGTGCCTGGGGAACGCGGTGACTGAGCCGTGGTATCGGTTGTTTGATCTGGGATCGTATCCGGGGCTGGTGGAATGGCCTGACGGGCTGGAAATTCGCGGTGAAGTCTATCAGGTGGACTTTGAATGTCTGGGTCGCCTGGATGAAGCGGAAGGCGTTGTAGACAGACTCTACGTGCGTCGTCAGATTTCACTTCAGGCGGAATTTCGCAATAGAGATGTTCATGCGTGGTTCTGGCTGAATGCTGTGAAAGGTCTGAGAGATTGCGGTTCGGAGTGGCCGTAAGGACCGGCGCAAAAATAACTGTCGTCTTCCGGACGTGGGGCACGTTTTTAACGTGCCCGGCACGAAGGAATCGTGCCCCACTTATTTCTGTCACGGTCCTAAGCCGGTCAAACGAGTGCCAAAATGTGCGGAATCTGCGGGTTGCGGACGACCGAATTCGGCCTTTGATGCTTGGCTTTTCAGGCATTCGGCACAGGATGCCGGAGCGACATGAGGTTTCGGGAATCCTGAAAAAAATGGTCGCAGATCGGATTGTCATCGTATTGACGGGCGCGGGCTGCGGCAGCTATCACTCTCGACGATCGTCCCGAAGTCGCGCCGACACCAGGCAGACGGAAGGACGAAAACAGAGGGCTTCGATCAGTCTCAAAACGATGTTTCGGAAATGGATTCCGAACTCGGATCGAGTCACTCAAAACTCAATTATGGTCCGCACCGGAAATGACCGGTTCGGAGATTATGGATGATCGCAGGTCAGGACTGGGAAGTTCTGACAGGCATTCCTGAAGGAGGATCCAAAAGTGCACAAGGCCATCGGACTTATCACCTGTGCTTCGGTGATGGCTGTGTCGCTGTATTTGTTCAGCGGCGGCGATTCCTCACGAACGCTGTCAGCCCAGACCGACTCCGAGACCGGAGAAGGTTACGGAGCTGTCGCCCGAAGATTTCTTCAGGATGCCCGGGATCAGGCGCAGAAAGGCAATATTGCCGAAGCACGCCGCCTGGCAGGAACGGCAGCTTCGCTGTGTTCCGACTGGAGCAAATCTGAGCAGTCACCGGATCAGTTCCTGAAGTCGCTCAGTACGAGCACCACGGAGATGGAAGCAGACGCCTCGCTGTTTGATCCGTTGGAGCCGGAAAAAGACTTCGCTACCGATTCCTCTCAGCCTCAGGAACCGGCTGAAGTGAATCCCTTCGAAGAAGCGGTCGCCGGTGGCGATGCTGCCGAGAATGGAGATGGCGATGCCGCTCAGAATACCGAACAGGACGCTGCTGCCACCAGCAGTAGTCTGCTGAAGAAGAAGCAAGCCCAGCGGCTGATCAAGGAAGCGCGTCTTGCGTTGGCCAGTGGTGACACGGCACTTGCCCGTTCCCGAGCGTTGCAGGCACGTCAACTGCAGGCTCCATGGGGACTGTGGGACGACCGTCCGGAACACGTCCTCGCCGACCTTGATCAGAAATCGAAGACTTCCACCTTTCTGCCGGGCGGACGAGCAACAGCCGCCGCGCCGGAGATTCGTTCAAAGGATGCCGAACAGGCCTACCAGCAAGCGACGGCTCTGTTGAGCCAGGCTCGTGCTGCGATGGATGCCGGACAGCTGTCTGAAGCGCAGCGACTTGTGGACGAAGCAGCGACATTTGATGTGGAATATGGAGTTTTTGAAGTCAGCCCGACAATGGTGCGTCGTGACATCAAGCGACTTGAAGGATCAGGCGGTGAAGCGTTTAAGGCGTTTGCATCGACATCCAACGATGCGTCACCGGACGCTGATCAGGCTCGCCAGTTGGTTCGCGAAGCTCGTCAAGCCCTGACGAAGGGAAGACTTTCAGAAGCCCGAGCCAAAGCACAGAAGGCTTCGAGTCTGAATGTGACGTATAACGTTCTGGATGACACTCCGGAATCAGTTCTGAATGAAGTGGAATCGGCCCAGCATGGTCAGGGCGGAGTTCAGTCCCTGCGAAACGCCGACAAAGGAATCGCGGCAAATGGTTCGGCAGCAGGCTCGGATCCTCGAAAGCTCGTGGCAGATGCCCGCGAAGCACTCAACACCGGAAACACCGCCGCCGCTCAGGAACTGGCCGTACAGGCTCAGCAGCAGGATGTGACCTACGGATTGCTGGAGGATCGTCCGGAACGTGTGCTGGAAGAGGCACAGTTGATAGCTCGCCGCGACGCGAAACAGAATGGCAAGCAGAGCATTGCAGGGCATGGTCCGGTGGACGTAACACCTGCCGGGACTTCGGGCGTGAACAATCCATTCGGATCCGGAACGACGAATTCAGAATTTGTGACAGCCGATTTTCCAGTCATCTCACCGGATGGCATGTCAGCGGACGAAGCGTATCGGCATGGTCTTGAACTTTATCGCAGCGGAGATCGGGCAGGTGCCAAACTCGCGTTTACTCAAGCATGGAAAAATGCCGGAGAACTCAGCGGTGTGCAGCGGCGTCAGCTTCAGGAAGTCCTGCAGGATCTGGCCATCGTGCGTGCCAACGATGTTCAACTCGCTTCGGCTCAGCAGAACACATCCGGATTTTCTGACGTGAGCGAAGCAGCGGCAGGCCCCGCCCCGGAAAAAGATCCGCTGACGGCTGCCACACAGGCATCTGATGTGCTGTTTGATCGTTTGCGAACAGAAGTGATGAACAGCGTCTTTCGTGCTGAAAAACTGAAGAATGAGAGTCCTGATGAAGCTTTGCAGATTCTGGACAATACGCTGCAGAACGTGGAAGCAGCAGGGCTGAACAAGGAATCGCAGGAGACTCTGGCTGGCTATGTTCGCCGCAGTCACGACACGATCAGCGCCTATCGACAGCAGATCGCGCCAAATCTGGCTCGGGAAAAGAAGAACGAAGGCATTTTGGAAGACATTCAACGGGAGACCGAAACCAAAATCCGCATCGAACAGGAATTTGCAGAATTGGTCGATCAGTACAATGAGTTGCTGAAGGAAAATCGTTTTGCAGAAGCGGAACTTGTGGCTAAGAAAGCGAAGGACCTGAATGCAGATGCCGGTGCTGCGGAACTGATGGTCCAAAAGGCCAAAATGTATCGCCAGAACTACTTCAATCAGGACGTCCGTGACCGCAAGGCCGACAGCTTTACTCGCCAGCTGAACGATGTTGATATGGCGTCTATTCTGCCTGCCGGAGAATACAGTCACCCGGATGCAAAGTCATGGAAAGAACTGTCTGGCCGACGTAAAAAGTACGATCGCCCCGACAATCGTGACCGCACCGAAAGCGAACTGCAGATTGAAACCAGTCTGGGTCAAAAAGTCTCCCTGCATTTCCATGATGTACCCCTGACAGAAGTCATTCGACACATCGCAACTGTGCATGGTATCAACATTGCAATGAAGGCCCGGGCGATCGAAACTGAAGGATTGACGCCAGATCAGCTGGTGAGCATCGACGTGGATGGCATCACGCTGCAAAGTGCGTTGCGGCTGCTACTTGAGCAGGCGGGTGGTCTGGTGTATTCCATCGAGAACGAAACGCTGATGATCAGCAATCGCCTCGAACAGGAAACGACGATGGAACTCGCAACCTATCCGGTCGCCGACCTCGTCGTACCACTCAGTATGTCGGTACCGACGAACGGGAATGTGGTAAAGATGGGCAGTGATCGTGCGGCGGTGGGGACTGGACTGTATCAACTTGATGATCAACTGACCGTTGGCTTGGGCGGATCGAACGGGCGTCAGAACAATGATTCCCGCTCACAAGCAGACAACGGCGTGGACTTTTCAGGTCTGATTGATCTGATTACGACATCGGTTGAACCCGGCACCTGGCAAATGGACGGTGGCAATGCGACAATCGCAACGGAAGAGAATACCTTGAGTCTTGTGATTCGGCAGACCTCGGCTGTTCATGAACAGATTGCCGACCTGCTTTCACAACTTCGCAAACTGCAGGACCTGCAGGTGACGGTTGAAGTTCGATTCATCAGCGTCTCGGACAACTTCTTCGAAAGAATCGGTGTGGACTTTGACTTCAACGTGCAGGACACGTTTGGAGATCCCCCCGGTGTGCCTGCGTTCGGATCACGCCAGCTGCAATTCCCCGGCGGAGGTGGTGCTGGTCAGGGTGGTGGTGGTGGTGGTCAAGGCGGCCAGCAAGGACAAGACTTGCGTGGTGGTGGTCAGCAAGGTGGCGGTGGCCAGCAGGGTGGTGGTGGTGGTGGTCAGCAGGGTGGCCAGCAGGCCCAGGGTCTGTTTGACAACATCAATCGCGTGAACTCACCGCGTGACGATTTTAATGGTGGAGTCGCAGGACTTTCTGCACCGGGCACGTTCACTCAGGACTATGACATTCAGTTCCGTCAGGGATCCTTTCAGCTTGGTGTGCCGGACTTCGGCGGATACACGCCGGATGCCGGGATTCAGGTTGGGATGGCAATCCTGAGCGATATCGAAGCCTTCTTCTTTATTCAGGCGGCCCAGGGCGACCGGCGAGCCAACATCATGTTTGCTCCGAAAGTGACCCTGTTCAACGGTCAACTGGCGTCGATCAACGATACGACGACTCGTTATCTGGTGACTGGTCAGACTCCGGTTGTCGGGACTGGTGCGGTAGGTTTCTCAACACAGATCACGCCAATTCCAGACGGGATCCAGTTGACTGTGGTGGCGGTCATCTCCGCAGATCGACGCTACGTTCGCTTGTCGCTCGCTCCTTCGTTCCAGCAGCTGATTGAAGTTCAGACGTTTACTCAGGTAAACCTGGGTGGCGGAGCTGGCCTCGGCGGCGGTGGCGGCGGTGGATTTGGTGGCGGCGGTCAAGGTGGTGGCGGTGGTCAAGGTGGTGGTGGTGGTGGGGGCCAGTTCGGCTTCGGCGGCATCGGCGGTGGCTTCGGCGGTGGCGGCGGCGGTCAGGGCGGCCAGGGCGGTGGTGGCCAGCAGGGCCAGCAGGGCCAGCAAGGGCAGGGTGGTGGTGGAAATCAAGGTACAGTTCAGCTCCCTGTGATTTCAAACATCACCGTTTCAACCACCGTCAGTGTCCCTGACGGAGGGACCGTCCTTCTGGGCGGGATCAAGCGACTGCGAGAAAGTCGCAAAATGAATGGTGTGCCGATTCTGAATAAGGTTCCTTACATCAGCCGCCTGTTCAAGAACAGCGGGGTTGGTCGAGAAACGGAAAGCATCATGCTGATGGTGACACCTCGTATCATCATCCAGGAAGAAGAAGAAGAGAACGTCACCGGAACTGCCACTGAATAAACGCTGGGGCTGATGCGGTCGATTCCGAAAGACATGTCTTTCGGAATCAGCGTCCCGATTCGGGTGCGGTCTGAACGGAACGCCAATGCTGTAATCAGTCTTTCGTCCTCACTGCAGTTGAGCAGTCTCGGGGTCTGAGCCGTCGCGAAGTGCGGGTTTCGCGACGGCTCTTCTCTTGCGCTGATGTCGGAGTAAAGGCTTGAGCCCGACTGTTGCTAATGCTTTGTCTGTCGTGTCTTAATGTGTGCCACTGGCTCTGCCAGTGCTTCCTGCAGCTGGGGAGCACTGGCAAAGCCAGTGGCACAAAACATTCATGCCCGAGACCTTGCCAAAGAAAAACAACACCGGCCGAACCGTTCCAGCCCGGTAATATTAGAGTTGACAACAATTCATGGCCAATGCGACGGACATGAATGTCCATCCTACGTGAGCTTCACGGCCCGGTGACGGACCTTCTTTTCAGCACAATGAACAGTCCATGAGAATCATGCGGGACGATTTCCCACTGGTCGGGTTCTTCTTTGAGTTCGCGGACTTGATCAATTGATTGGATCTCACTGTAGCGATGGCCCGTATCGATCACGATATATTCGGTGTCCGCGGGCACGCCAGGCTGGTAGTTGTTGACGGCTCGCAGATAACCACTGTAATCGTACGACCGATCAAAGTGAGTCAGTCGCGTGTGAACGTAGTCGGTCGAAGCAACTCGGACATCCGTCGGTAACAGTGCGAGTACTTTTTGAAATTCCGTTGCTCGTTCGCCAGGTACGTAGAGGTTTTCCCTGCCGAATGATGATGCGTCCGACCAGAACGTTGCCCCGACGGGCATGAGTGAACCTGACACTGCCGTACACGCTGCACAGAAGAACGTCAGTCTGGCGGGACTCACGGCGTTGTCGCGCGCAATCGAGGGGTGAACACTCTCCGCACGCCGACTGCGGGCGATGTTGTATGAACTCAGGCCAGCCGCAGCGGCCCAGAACAGCACGGGCAGCAGCGGTGCGTGAAAATGATGAAACGGAATCGGCGGCAATTCGGCAAGGCCGGACACATTGGTCGTTGCGGAACTATTCCCCAGCTGGATCAGGCTGAGCATACCAAATGTGGCAGCACC
>CAMAVB010000032.1 GCA_945861465.1 Candidatus Kuenenia stuttgartensis | reverse complement strand
CACGGCCTTGCTGCGATGAACTGATCAAGTCCGATGTTCCGCATCGTGCCGAGCACAGCCGCGACGATTCCATGCGGCAGGCTGCGTTGAATGGTCATCGTGCCACCATTGCCGACGAGCGGTTGTCCCGTGGCCAGCCGATCTTTGATGACGGCGAGCAGATCGTCCGGCAGATCGGAGATGTTGGCGACGGTCTCATGCTTGACCTTGCCATCCTCACGAAACGTCCGGCGGAGGTACGTCGAAACGTGGACCTTTCCTTTGTACTTTTTTTTGATTTCCGCCACATGCACGCGGCGTTTGTCTGGCTTGCTCATCGGGGATTTCAGTGGCAGGGAAAACAATGTCCAGGAAAAGCCCGATATTTTCTGGCTACACATGTAATTTAATAATATCCGATTTTTGACAAAATCCCAGTATTCTATTGCTCAAAGCTCATTCTGGAGCCGTTCTAGTTCAGTTTAACGAAGAGGCCTGCGGTTAGACTCGACAATGTCTCACGACGTGTGAATCTCGCGGGTAAGGACCGGCGCAGAAATAACTGTCGTCGTCCGGACGTGGAGCACGTTTTTAACGTGCTCGGCACGATGGGATCGTGCCCCACTTATTTCTGTCTCAGTCCTAAGGCAGAAAATTCAGGGAAATTTTTACCGAATAAATGCGAGCAATCCGGGGTTTGATTTCGGGAATTGGGAGCGCAGTCCTTTCCCAATGCCTGATTGCTCGTAGAATCTGCGTTGCACTTGGAGAAACTTGACGAAGTCAGATCGTGTCAGAGACGTTATGGCCAAAAAGGCAGCAAAATCAGCAGCGAAACCGAAGGCCGCCCCGAAATCAGCGCCTGCAGCTAAACCAGCGGTCTCGGCGAAGTCGGAGACGACGAACCAATCAGCGTCGGAAACCGAACGTGCGGTTGGAAACTCGCCCGCATCCGCAAAAAAAACCGCAAGTGCCGACAAACCGGCAAAGGCTGCTCCGCGTCAGTCTGATGGTGTGAACGACGACAGGATTGAACAGCGAACTCTGGAGATTGGTCGTGATCTGTTCGGTCGCGTTCAGCATCGGTCGCCATCAATCTTTCACGGTCGGTGGTGGGAAGATCGGCTCATGTCCTGGGCCATGGGCGACGAAGCCGTCAAGGTGCAGATGTTCCGCTTTGTCGATGTTCTGCCAATGCTCAAAGATCACCATGCCATCGCGCGGCATCTGGATGAGTACTTCGAAGATGTCCGTGACAAACTTCCCTGGGCAGCTCGCGTCGGCCTCGATCTGTCCGTCAACAATACGATCCTCAGCCGCGCGCTCGCATATAATGCCCGCACGAATGCAGCGCGAATGGCTCGGCGATTCATTGCGGGCAGCAATGTCGATGAAGTCCTGTCGTCTGTCCGCAAGCTGCGTCGCAATCGGTTCGCGTTTACACTCGACCTGCTCGGCGAAGCGATCATCAGCGACAGTGAAGCCGATCGATATCAGCAATCGTACATCGATTTGATCAATGGGATGTCGCAGCAGGTCGATGAATTTCCGGATGACCTGTTACTGGATTCCGACCATGAGCGACGTATTCCCCGCGTCAACGTGAGTATCAAACTCTCGGCTCTCGACAGTCAGTTTTCCCCGATCGATGCGGAAGGAACAACTCGCCGTGTCTCCGCGCGACTGCGTCCGGTGTTGCGTGCGGCTCGTGAGCATCATGCTTATGTGCATATCGACATGGAGCAGAACGACTTTCGGGAACTCACGTTTGAGATTTTTCGGCGCGTCATGATGGAAGATGAATTCCGCGATTATGCCGATTGCGGGATCGTGGTTCAGTCTTATCTTCAATCCGCAGAAGCGGATCTCAATCGAATGCTTGACTGGGCCAAAAAACGCGGCACCCCAATCTGGATTCGGCTGGTCAAGGGGGCGTATTGGGACTACGAAAACATCGTCGCCGAATACCGTGGCTGGCCCGTTCCTGTGTATCGTCGCAAATGGCAGTCAGATGACTGTTACGAACGCCTGACGCGGATCCTGATGGAAAACTACGCCTGGCTGCGACCCGCCCTGGCGAGTCACAACCTGCGCAGCCTGGCGCACGGAATTGCTCTGGCTGAAGAGCTGCAGGTTCCTGAACGCGCGATGGAGATCCAGATGCTCTACGGCATGGGGGATGAACAGGCCCAGCTGTTTCTGGAACGTGGTCACCGCGTCCGCATTTATACGCCGTTTGGCGAATTGATTCCCGGCATGGCGTACCTTGTGCGTCGTCTTCTGGAAAACACGTCCAACGACTCTTTCCTTCGCCAAAGCTTTACCGAACACATCGCCGTTGAGAAACTTCTTATGAAGCCATCCAGCCACGCCGCCACAGAACCTCCAGTCCACGATGCACCGAAGGCCGGTTTTTCGAACGAACCACTGACGGATTTCAGCCAGGAAGCAAACCGCACGGCGATGACGGAAGCGCTGGCTTTTGTGCGAGAAGAATTCGGGAGTGAGTATCGGCTGATTATCGACGGCAAGTCGTGCGACAGCCGAGCAACACTCGTGTCACGCAATCCGTCGAAGACGTCTGAAATCATCGGGCGTGTGGCGTCGGCCACAGTCGATCAGGCAACTGACGCGATCGATGCAGCCCGGCGCGCATATCCGATGTGGGCCGCCACGCCGGTCGAAACCCGGGCAGAGTATCTCGAATTGATGGCCGCTGAAATGCGTGAGCGGCGGTTTGAACTTGCGGCGTGGGTGCTCTTCGAAACCGGCAAGCCCTGGGCAGAAGCGGACGCCGACGTCGCGGAAACGATCGACTTCTGCATGTACTACGCGCACGAAATGAAACGCCTCGCGATACCGCAGCAGTGCGATTTTCTGGGTGAAGAAAACAGCTATGTCTATCGTTCGCGCGGAGTCTGCGTCGCGATCGCACCGTGGAATTTTCCAATGGCAATTCTGGCTGGCATGACGGTTGCTGCCATGGTCACCGGCAACACAGTCATCATGAAACCTGCCGAACAATCGTCCGTCGTCGCAGCGAAGCTGATGGAAATCATCCGCAACGCCAGTGTACCTGACGGCGTTGTCAATTTTCTGCCGGGCATCGGCGAAGACATTGGTCCGACGCTGGTGAGTCATCCCGACGTTGATCTGGTCGTTTTCACGGGTTCTCAGAATGTCGGGCTGGAAATCAATCGTGCGGCAGCGGATACCGACAAGCGTCAACAAAACGTGCGGCGAGTCATCGCAGAGATGGGCGGCAAGAATTCGATTATCGTGGACGACGATGCGGATCTCGATGAAGCGGTCGTGGGTGTCATCAAGAGTGCCTTTAGCTATGCCGGACAAAAGTGTTCCGCGTGTTCACGAGTGATCGTGCTGGATGCCGCGTATAATCAATTCGTGGAGCGCCTTGTCGATGCGACAAAGAGTCTGACAATTGGCGTCGCTGAAGATCCGGCAACGAAAGTCGGGCCGGTGATTGATGAAGATGCCCGCGACCGCATTCTGGAGACAATCAGAAAGGTCGATCCGGAACACGGTGGCGTGCTAAAACTGGCCATGGATGCGGGTGCAGTCGCGAAACAGGGCACGTTCGTCGGGCCTCATATTTTCATTGACGTTGATCCAACGTCACCGCTCGCTCAGAACGAGATATTTGGCCCGGTGCTGGCAGTCATCAGAGCGAAGACCCTTGATGACGCATTTCAGATCGCGAATGGAACAAAATACGCGCTGACCGGGGGCATCTATAGCCGTAGCCCGGCGGCATTGCGGCGCGCCCGCAATGAATTCGAAGTGGGCAACCTGTATCTGAACCGCGAAATCACCGGCGCTCTTGTGCAGCGTCACCCGTTCGGCGGCTACCGCATGTCAGGCATCGGCAGCAAAGCGGGTGGCCCGGATTATCTGCTGCAGTTTCTGGTCCCCGTCAACGTTTCGGAAAACACGATGCGCCGAGGATTTGCCCCAAAGGTGGATGACAAAAAGTAGGTTACCTCCTCGTTCCGAGGCTCCTGCCTCGGAACGCACTGCCCGGAGGCTCCTGCCTCCTATCCGCTGTCTCAAGGGCTCGACCTCGACAGAGATTTTGCGATATCGACGCAGAGCGGCGGCGGGTAGTTTGTGGGGTCAACCAGTGTTTTGGACCGGCGAGGCAGGAGCCTCGGGGGCAGTGCGTTCCAGGGCTGGAGCCCCGGAACGAGGTGAGATTCGCGATCATTCGGTTTAACTCAACCAGCGCCAGTGCCTGTCAACGCCGACATTGATCGCTGCACATTTGTTTCGATGGCAACGGACGTGGTTCCAGCTTAAACTCTTATCATCGCGCCCAATCCCTACTTGATGGAACACATCATCATGCGCATCCAGGCTGTCGCCTTTCGAGGATTTGCACCTTTCGCTGACCACGAAATTGAGTTCCCGGTCGTGCCTGCAACTGAAGGAGACTGCACCGCCCCGAGTCCGCGGCAGTTGGGAGAAGTTCACCTGTTGACAGGACAAAATGGTACAGGGAAGACTCGCCTGCTGTCGCTGATCTCTGCCGCATGTGGCAATCCAACAGAGCTGCTAAACAGACTGGGTGGAGCTGCCGATTCTGCCTGTGCTTTTTTGAAAATGTCGGCCGCAGATGAGGTCGGTATTTGGGGATCGCTTGAGGCGACAGGGTTGTCAGAGTCTGGAATGATCCTTTATCCCGCCGGAGAGGCGGGGCACGAAGAATTCTGGATGGCACTGTTAGCGTCGAAACAAGGAATTCTTTACCACAACGCAAAGAGAGAGAGCAGAGGGGTCAGAAACAATGCCTTTGACATGCAATCAGCCAAAGCATCATTGTCTCTTGCGTTTCGTGGTACGTCTCGCGCAATGGATGCGCAGATTGTGGCAATGCAACCTTTGAGTTTTGGCACAGAACGCGAGGACTTGCTCTTTGACCGGTCTGCAAAGGAAGACACTTTGCTTTGTCAGAGCATGTCAAATCTCAAGTTTGCGGCAGCAATGGAGAATCTCCGACTTCGCGGTGGTGATGGAGGGCGAGGCGTCGCAATCACGTCGCGCCTTGAAAACGCGATTTCCAGTGTGACGGGACGACGGTTCGCGTTCGAAGTCCATCCCAGCCCCGAGTTGCACATCAAGGTCTTCTGGGGCAAAGATTCGATGCGGATTGCGGAACTTCCCGACGGATTACGTTCCATCATCGGCTGGTTGGTGTCGTGCATCGCCAAGCTTGACGCGAAGTTTCCCGAGCACCCGAATCCGCTCGACATACCACTGCTGCTGTTGCTCGATGAACCTGAAAGCCACCTCCATCCGGCATGGCAGCGAAAACTGATCCCGGCCGCGCAGATCCTGTTCCCAAACTCGCAGATGTTTATTGCGACGCATTCTCCGTTTGTCATTTCATCCGTAAATCACGGGTGGATTCATATTCTGCGAGCCAATGCCGACGGACAGGTCGTGGCTGACAAACCGAGACCGTGCAGCCCAGGCGATACGTATCTCGACGTTGTTTCGGACATCCTGGGAATTGAAGAATGGTACGACCCGGAAACAGAACACCTGCTTGCCGAATTTCGATCGATTCGAAAGGATGTCATCGAAGGCAGGAACTCTGTTGACCATCTTCGCAGCAAAGCAGAAGTGATCGCCGCCCGCAGTGCGTCTCTTTCCAACATGATGGCTCGTGAACTTCGACAACTGGATCGACTGATGGTGGCTGAGGTGGCTGAACCATGAGGCAGCAGCAACGACCTCCTGCTCCGACTCAGTTTGTTTAGAACTCAGAAAAATGGACGAGGCAATGGCTCAATCTGCGCGAGCAAAATCGAAGTGGTTTCGCCTGGTACACTATTGATGGAAGGACGGCTCGACAATGGGCTCTTCCGATTCTGCATAAAATGACACAGGGGCACTGTTCATTTTGCGATGCGTTCCCGCTTGAAGATCGATCAAAGGTTCCGGTCGAACATTTCCGTCCGAAGGGCCTGGATGAATTCGCGCACCTCGATTTTAAATGGAGCAATCTGTACTACTGCTGCGAATACTGTCAGCTAGAGAAGAAAGAGAAATGGGAAGAGGCGCTCATCGCTCCCGATGAACCAGACTATCGATTTCTTCGCTATTTTGTGTTCGACTATACCAACGGTGCCATCTCACCAAACCCGACTTCCTCGCTGCATGAGCAGGAACGAGCGGAGATTACAATACGCCTCTACGGGCTGGACTCGGTGATTCGCCGTCAGTACCGACTGCTTGAATTACGCAAATTCCTGGGCGCAACGAGTTCCACGATCGACGACTGGGCATATCGTGACTTTCTTGAACTGACGATGTGAGCAGCCTGGCGTGGGCGTTCGGGGGAGTGCGAAACCGGTACCGGTGGTAGCGCCATCCCGCTGACTACGTGATGCTATCTCTGGTGAACGCGAACATAGTCCACCAGGAACTCACGCGGGAACTTCGTCGAGGCATCCACGTTGCCGACGAAGCCGCCGCCGATGGCAAGGTTCAGTATCAGGTAGAACTGCTGATCAAATGGTGCAGGAAATTTTCCGCCGTTTGAGTCCCATTTGGTCTGAGTCTGCCAGAGCTTGCCATCGACATACCAGCGCACGACGCCTGCTTCCCATTCGAGCACGAATGTGTGGAAGTCGTCGGTGAAGTTGCCTGATTCCAGTTTGTAAGTGTCGCCCGTGTGCTTGTTGTCCGGCCATTGCTTTCCGTGGTGCAACGTGCCCCAGACCACGTTGGGTTCCTGTCCTTTGAACTCCATGATGTCGATTTCACCGCTGGATGCCCATGTGCCGTATTTTTCTTCGGTTGGCAGCATCCAGATCGCAGGCCAGACACCCTGCCCTTCCGGAAGTTTGGCACGGATTTCAAACTTTCCGTACGTCCAGTCGCCGCGATGCTTGCTGCGAATTCGTCCGGAGGAGTACTCGCGGACTGTGCCGGCAATCTCGTAACTGTCGCGGCGAGCCTCGATCACCAGGTGACCGTCGTCCACGCGGACGTTTTCCCGGCGATCAGTATAAATCTGCAATTCATGATTACCGCCACCAAAGGCATTCACTTCGATTTCCCATTTGCTGTAGTCCAGCGTTTGGCCATCGAACTCGTCGCTCCAGACGAGTTTCCATTCTTTGCCCTTGTCCTGCGCAGTGGCGAACCCGCAGGAGAGAAGCATGACCAGAATTGCAGGCAGTATGAGCAGTCGATATTTTTGCATGGGATGTCCTGGAATTGGTTGAATCGAGGAATACGTTTTGGGACTGCAGTTTGATGTTCGGGAGGTAAATCCTTAAGTCCACTTCGATGGATGGCCACACTGTTGCCGGGGAATCTCAGTCGGCGGAGCGACTGAGCTACGTAGGCGAGTCGCTCCGCCGACTCGCATTCATGTCAACGAACGATCGCAACTCTCGATTGCCTGATGTCCCAGTCGCTGTCTGTTGGCGTTACACCCGCTACTTCACGCGGTCATAGCCCTTGAACAGCTTACGATCACTGCGTGGATTGAATGGTGTCCAGGCGGAATCGGCGTTCAGGTCATCTTCGATTGCTCGAGTGAACTCATGCAGTTTGGCGTCGAGGTTATCGATGTGGTGAAGGGCAATCGCTTCAGGAGTCATCGGGATGGTGGGACTGCCGAATTCGCGCGTCCCGTGATGACTCAGGATCATATGTTTCAGGCGCAGAATGATTTCTTTGTCGATCGGGTTTCCGAGTCGTGACTCAGCCAGAATGAGTTTTTCGTTCAGGATCTCGATCGCTATATTGATGTGGCCCAGCAGCTGACCTTCGTCTGTATAGGCCAGGGTGGGATCCCAGGAAAGTTCGCGAACCTTGCCCAGATCATGCAACAGTACACCCAGCAGCAGCAGATCGCGATTGAGCGCCGGATAGAGCACACAGATGCGATCGGCGACCTCTGACATACTGACAACGTGCTCGATCAATCCGCCCATATAAGCATGATGGGCTTTCACTCCGGCCGGGGCAGCGCAGAGTCCAGTGACCAGCGCGTCGTCTTCAAGGAAGCATTGAGCCAGCGTTAGTAGCTGTGGGCATCGGAGCGATGTCAGCAGTTCCTTCAAACGCGCCAGCAGTGGTGCGGCGTTTGCCTGAGGCTGCACTTGAAAATCTTCCTCTGCGCACGATGATTGTGACACCTGATCAATGTGCGTCATGATCATCTGCAGACCACCCTGATACAGCTGCACTTTGCCTCGCACGCGCACATAATCGCCGGAAGAAATATGCTGCACCGTCTCTTCCGCGACATTCCACATCAGACCGCTGACGACACCGGTACGGTCCCGCAGAGTCGCCAGGAGATACAAATTGGCGTTGCGATTGGCGCGAAGCTGCTTATCAGCCAGCAGGAAGATTTCGTTGACGGAATCGCCGTCTTTGAGCTCTTTAACGAAGACTCGTACCATGGGACAACTTTCAATGGGGTGCTGATCTGATGCAATCGGCGATCTATGCTGAACACAGAACTCAGCAACTGGCGGCGATTCTAGGGGCCTGACAGAGCGACAACAACCGCCAGCGGGTTCTTACCCACGGCTAACCAATTATTGGCGATGGGCACCTCGTAGGGTGTGACAAGCAACGCGCAGGCACACCGCTTCGCAGACATGGTCTGCCTGCGTTGACGCTGCCTCGTCTTCAGCGTCGTCCTACGTCACTGAGTTGATCCATCTTAATCTTGATCTTAATCGGTTCTCCCCAGTCGATTATGATTAAGAGTAGGATTAAGATTAAGAGGTTCATGTGACGCAGGCTGAGCCTGTGCTCCAACGAATCGCAATAACCCCACCTGCTCTGCCCGCCCTTTTTTTCCTGCCAGCGAGATTTGCTGATGCTCTCCATTCTCGGTCATGGTCGAAGTCCCCTCTGTGACGGAATCACTCGTCGCGACACGCTGCGTCTGGGAGCCCTGACGCTTGGCGGTCTCACGCTGCCGGAACTCCTGCGTGCCGAACAGATCGCAGGCATCCGCAAGTCACACAAGGCTGTGATCATGATCTACATGTGCGGCGCTCCGGGGCATCAGGACATGTATGACCTCAAAATGGAAGCACCGTCCGAGATTCGCGGCGAGTTCCAGCCCATTCCGACAAACGTTCCGGGGATCGAAATCTGCGAACACATGCCTCGCATGGCCGCCATCATGGACAAGTGCGTGCCGCTGCGAAGCATGTACGGGTCGCCCGATGGCGATCATGATTCATTCATCTGCTACACTGGACGATCGAAGCGCAATCAGCCCCCCGGTGGCTGGCCGTCGATGGGGTCTGCCGCTTCAAGGATGCTCGGTGCGACGAATAGAGCCGTGCCACCGTTTGTGGGTTTGTCGCCGGATTGCGGGCATCCACCGTACGGTTCGCCAGGCCTGCCGGGATTTCTGGGTATTGCCAACGCGGCGTTTCGCCCATCCGGACCTGCCAGCGCGGACATGAAACTGCAAGGCATCAGCAGCGATCGATTGAACGATCGGCAGGCACTGCTGACCAGTGTTGACCGACTTCGCAGAGACATGGACAGCAGTGGCACACTGGAAGGACTGGACACGCTCTCACAACAGGCCTTCAACATCCTCACAAGCAGTGCGCTGGTTGATGCCCTGGATATTTCGAAAGAACCGGAAGCCGTTCGCGAACGTTATGGCAAGGGTGACGCCAATCGTTTCGGCGATGGAGCTCCACGTAATCTCGAACACTTCCTGATGGCGCGACGCCTGGTTGAAGCAGGTTGCCGGGTTGTGACACTCAACTTTGGACGCTGGGATTTTCACAGCGACAATTTCAACGGCATGAAGAATACGCATCTGCCGCAATTTGATCAAGGGCTTTCCTCGCTGATCGAAGATCTGCATCTGCGAGGCATGGACAAAGATGTCGCCGTGATTGCGTGGGGAGAATTCGGTCGCACGCCGCGTATCAATCCGGACGCCGGGCGAGATCACTGGCCGCAGGTGGGCGGCGGCTTACTGGCAGGCGGCGGATTCCGCACGGGGCAGGTTATCGGAGCTACCGATCGTCTCGGCGCTGAAATCGCCGATCGCCCGGTCCACTTCAGCGAAGTTCTCGCGGCCCTGTACCGACACCTTGGCATTGATCCCGACGCCACAAAACTTCACGACCTTGGCGGCCGACCGCAGTACCTGCTGGAAAAAACAACGCCTATGCCGGAACTGGTATAGAGGCCAGCGCCAGGCATTCGTTGAGCCTGCACGGAGATTGGCAGATGCTCTTTGGGGGATATCTTCCGCGCGGTCAGATATGAGGTTTTGTGAGCGGCAAGGCGCTAGCCGCCGGTGCTGACCGGATGCACAACCCGCGGCTAGTGCTACGTCAGGATTTGATTTTCAGGTTCAGGTTATCAGCGGGATCGCGTTAGCGTCCGGTTCTAACCGTGGGCGTGAGCCCCTGTCGTACCACACATCTAGTCTGGATAAGCATTGGTGCAGAAGTTTTTTAGTTTAACGGCGAGCCGTAGGCGTAGGCGGAAGCACGCTGGATTCGCCTACGCCTACGGCTCGCCGTTAAACGATTTGTGCCAACTTACTTATGCACCAGTGCTTAGGCTGCAGAGCCTGTTCGGACTGCGGGGAATATCGGGCGATTGATTCTTGAGCGCGCGGCTCGAATGATTGCCGATCAACGAACGCCTGCGTCCGCAGGTTCGATGGGTTGGCTGACGGAGTGGCGTGCGATGGATTCGACGATGATGAATGTGTCGCAATGAGCAGACGACGTTGCGGGTGTGAAATTTGGGGATGAGCCGCTCCGTCGGCTCGCACTTGACACGAAGGCAACGCCAGTGATGCAACATCGTGAGGCTAAGTTGCGGGCGAAGCCCGCGGCAAGTCTTCAGTGTCTTTTTCACGAATCATGGGCAAGTAAATTCGACCGGAAAGTGTTGTGTCAAACGCGGGTGATTCTCGATTCGCAATGAACCGTCGAACTTCCCTCAGAAACAACCGCCTCGCATCGACCGCTTCTCGATCCGGATCCAGTGGTCGTGTCAGAACCCGGGAATTTCGAACGCCCTGCGTTCTGCGATCCGGCGGAGTTTTTCCAAAGTGCGCACTTCAATCTGCCGTACGCGCTCTTTCGTGACTCCCAGCCGGCTGCCAACCTGTTCGAGCGTCTCCGGCTCTTCACCTTCGCTTAAGCCAAATCGGCAGGCGATCACTTTCTGCTCACGCCCATCGAGTTCTTCCATCATTTCGCGAATCACAGCTCTCTGACTGATATTCATGTGCTCGTCAATGAAGAACGAACCTTTCTGTTCCGACGACTGCGCGAACACTTCATCGTTGCCTGTTCGGAATCGGTCCAATCGCTGATGCTCCGCTGGCACTGATCGAGCGAAGTTTTTCAGAATGGCCCATGATGCGTAGGTCGAAAACTTGAATCCTCGAGAATAATCGAATTTTTCAACCGCGCGGATCAATGAGATATTGCCATCGCTCACGAGCTCAAAGAAACCTGCATTCGCCTTGAGATACCGCTTGGCGATTGAGACCACCAGTCGTAAATTCGACCGAATCAACAGATTTTTTATGTCAGTGATATCCGTCAGCAATTTTTCCAACTTTGACACCAGGCGCGCCGACGGTTTCTTCACATCCAATTCATTCCGCAACTCAGAAAACTGGAACTTACGAAAATTCATGCGGCGAAAATAATACTGCTCATGCACTTTCAAGAGCAGTGGCACCCGGTAAAGTTCGACAAGATATGCAGGCAGACCATTCGGAATGCGACTGACGTTCGAGTTATCGACTTCAGGCGCGGGGCCGCAGATCAGGCTTTCCGCATTTCGCTGACGGAACTCGTCGCTGTCAATATAATCAACGTTCGCTTCCCTCAATCGCTTGACGCGGGCTTCTACCAAAGCGCTATGTATCGCGGTCTTGCTCATTGAAAACGCTTTTGCCAGGCACGCCACACTCTCACCAAGCAATGCACGCTCCAGCAGTGATTCATTCCGCTCTGCATCAGAATGCCAGACACGAAGCGATCCAGCGACAAAATGCTGCGCACCTCGAGCAACATTGCCCTGCAACGGCAACCCCGACAACCGAGATTGTGCTTTCGCGGTTTGATCCGTTTTGCTCTTTGAGTCAACCATTGGATTTGTGCTGACCATGACTAGCTCCCATGCATTTCGTTTGCCGCCGAAACCGGCGAATCGCATTGTTTACGCTTCGGACCATGATTCTGATGCATCAGTTCGTGGAACGACCCGCCTCTGTTTGTGGGCAGTCCCGATTGCTAATACTTTGTGTGGCAAATACCGGGCCATTCCCTTATCGAACTTGCTGAATCAAGCCGTTCAATTGCCCGACTAGAAAATGAACCCCGTTCCGCACGGTTTCTCCGGCAGGATTCGCACATGTTCACCAAGAATTGCCAAAATTGCTGCCGAAGAGCCCACAACAAGGCCAAGTTCGACACACAATCCTGTTCAAACGAACAGTTCTCTGCCGCAAAGTGTCGGACCACATTCTGCAGATCCTGCTGATTTTCCCAACTGCGATTGTAAATACGTAAACAGGAGACGCAGAGATTGCAAAAATGTTCGGTAAATCTGCTAGACGGGGATTTTGAGAATTCCAGACAGGAACGCTGACGGTCTGCTGCGGATCGTCGTCAGTCCGGGGGTAAATTCCGCGATCATCGCGGCGAAACGCTGTTCAACAACGCCCGTAAACTCGGCAGACTCATCGACCGAGTTCACCGCGAACTGATCCCATTGCGAACCATAAGTTGCACGAGTACGAGGGAACTCTGTTTCTGAATGCGAAGAGAGACAGGCTGCCGAAGGGTTCTTTGAAGATGTGACTTACATTCCTGTGAGTGCTTTGGGCTGCTCTCCACAGGAGACGACCGGCACTCAGTCGAAGGACGGATCATCGGGATCATTCTTGAGATTGCGGACGTTTAGCGTAATATACTTTCCGACACATTTCGATGAGGCCGCTTTCGAAGATCAGGCGATCGTCTCCGAATTCGCCACGCCAAATGAGACACCAAACTATGAAGGCTATCGATGCCACTGAAAAAGCTGTTCAGGATGAAATCTGTCTCTCTAAACTTGAGCAGGCGCGGCAATTGTCCATTAGCCAAAGGCTTCTGGCCGGGCCGGAACTCTTTGATTTGGGGTTGATGATGATGCGTTCCGGGATTCGCATGCGTTACCCTGAGTACAATGAAAAACAGGTCGATCACGAAATTTTTCGCCGACTTGAAATCGCCAGACGGATCGACGACGGGGATCGCTACCGCCTATTGGATGCAGTCAATGAACAGCTTTGATGCAGTTCGACGAACACTGGTGGCACTCGAATCACTTTCGGTAAAGTATGTCCTCGTCGGGGCTCTTGCGACCAATGTGTACAGCATTCCTCGTTCTACAAAAGATGCGGATATTGTCGTAGTGTTTGAGGCAGGAAAAATTCGTCGATTACTGAATGCGCTCGGTTCGGACTTTGAGTTTAATCCGCAGGTGATGCTCGAAGTTCCCGGCTTAAGCTGCCGCCAGAGTGAAGCTCATTGGAGATCGAATCGACGGCGTTTGTTTGGGGCGCTCAATCTCCCAGCAGATGCTGTCTGACAAAGAGCACTGTGGCGTAGAACTGGAAATCGGCGTTGCTCTTTTTGCGGAAGCCGTGGCCTTCGTCTTTGGCCATCAGGTACCAGACCGGGCTGCCGTTCGATTTGACTCGCGCGACCATCTGTTCGGCTTCAGACATCGGAACTCGAGGATCGTTGCCGCCCTGGACGACAAACAGCGGCTTTGAGATCTTTTTCACATTGTTGAGCGGGGCGATCTGTTCGAAGAAGGACGACATCTGCGGATCTCGTTCGTCCCCGTATTCGACTCGGCGAAGGTCACGGCGATAGCTCTCTGTATTCTTCAGAAACGTGCCGAAATGAGAGATCCCGACGACATCCAGCGAGCATCGCAGCCGGTCGTTAAAATGCGTCGCGCAGGCCAGAGTCATATATCCGCCGTAACTTCCGCCGGTCACCATGATTCGGTCGGCGTCGAGCTGCGGCTGCGTCCCGATCCAGTCCAGCAGGGCTCCGATGTCCTTCACCGAATCCTCACGTTTCATGCCATTGTCCATGGCGACGTAAGTCTTCCCATAGCCCGTGGACCCGCGCACGTTGGGATAGATGATGGCCACTCCCAGTTCGTTCAGGAAGTAGTTATTGCGTCCCTGAAACACAGGCTGCGACTGTCCCTCCGGACCGCCGTGGATGTTGATGATCACCGGACGCTGCCCTTCAAACTTCTTTGCCGCCGGATACAGGAACCCGGTAATCTCAAGACCGTCAAAACTCTTCCAGCGAATCAGCTCAGGTTCCACCAGTTCACCGTCCATCAGGCCACCCAGTTCACTTTCAGTCCATCGCTCGACTTCGCCGGACTTGACGTTGAGCGAGTAGATGTCCGATGTGGACTTCGCAGAATTGACGGTGAATGCAATATCCTCACCGTTCTCATGCCAGCTCGCACTGCCGATCACTCCAGTTGGAAGGCCCTGAATCGGAGTAATTTTGCGCGAGACCGTGTCCATCAGGTACGCGCGGGAGATCCCGGCTTCGTTGGTCAGAAAAGCAATTGTCGCACCGTCCGGTGATAATTCAAAGCCTTCGACATCCCATGCGATGTCGCTCGTCAGGTACGTTACGCCACCGGAAGCAAGATCCATCAAAGCCAGACGCTGGAACTCATTGTCTTTGTCCAGCGTGACGTACAGACCCTTTCCGTCCCTGCTGAACTCGGCCCCGCCATACGCGACCTGAGCCGTCAAATCGGTAATGGACGTCTTTACTCCAGTTGCGGCATCGATCATCCAGAGGTTTGTCTTATTGACGGAGATCGCTTCCATTGCCACGATCTGAGAATCATCCGGTGACCAGTCCAGGCCGGCCCAGCCGCCTCCCGACAGTTCAGCAATCGCTATGCTTTCTTCAGGCTTCAGAGGATCCATGATCCACAGGTCACGATCCGCACCGTTGCGGCGAGTCGTCGAATAGAGGAATCCGTCCTTTGCATGATTCCAGACGATACCGCCGTTCTGTGATCGTCCTCCATCAGTCAGCAGCGTCACGGCACCGCTGGCAACATCGTAGCGGTGCAGTTGCCCAAACTCATTCCCTCCTGTGTCCCGGCTGAAAACAAAATAGCTGCCGTCCTGAGGGTCCCATGAGGCATTACCGACGGGTTCAGCGAAGAATGTCAGCTGACGACGCGCACCGCCTGGCATCTTCACGAGATGCAACTGCGGTGTGTTGCCGAAACGAGTCGAAATCAGCATCTCCCGACTGACCGGATGCCAATCGACAAACGACGCTGAACGGGATTCCGTATAGCGACGCACCGATTCAGCGATCTCTGCCGGAATCACCGGAATTCCATCCGCAACCAGATTCTCTGTCGCTGCAATGACAGGAGACTGGGCAATCGCGTCAGTCCCGCATGAAAGGAAGGCGACGCACCACAAACCACGCACGAACCACATCTGGCTGATCTCCTCACGAGGAAGCAATTCCGGACGACTCTGACGGAATCATTTGTCGCCCACCGCGAGTCGTCAATCGAGTCGAGTGAATGGAAAGCGAATCTCCGGAGTTTCCCGGACTTAAGGCAGAGTTGCACGATTACGAGCAGCAACGGAGGGCAATGCGTTCGAACTCACGCGACAACGAAGATCAACTCGCCGTGACTGGTTTCGCGAGGCGTTGTGGATACGACCGGCAGCATGGCCTGGGCAGCGATCTTCCAGGACTGCTACAAGTCGAAAAAAAGCACCTGCTCAGTGTCTTGTCCCGTTGATGAGCTGTGTGGCCTTCCTGTTCACCGTCCTCTTTTTGTTCAACTGGGATCCGCGTCTGGCAGGACGGACAGAGTCCGTTGGACTTTGGCACGACCCGCATGCCACATATGTCACACTGAACGATCCGGATTTCACGAGAATGCACCTTGTCGGTTGCAGAGTTGATTTCTGTAAGTGTCGTGGCCTCAACAGTCGAGGACGAGGCGGTTGAGCACTCTACGCTTGAGAGAATGGCGTCCGTAGGTGGATTGATTACTTCTGATACTTTCCTGCGTACGCTGGGGTAGAACAATATCAGTCCGAACGCAGTATAGAACGAGTACTCAATCCAACCACGGCCGATTGGTCTGGCATTGTTGCGGATCAGACGGGTACCACTGAACAGATCGCGCAGCATCTGACGCTCGTCATCGACCGTTGTCCACAAGAGATCGAGCCAAAAAAAACCGAACGGAGATAACAACAGCCACAGCATCGTCGCGGCGAGCCGCAGCGTCATGCAGAATGGAGAAGGTTTACCGCCGTTAATGGTCACGATCCTCACATCGGTGACCCAATAGCCCACCGAACGGATTCGGGATGGCTTCAGCACCGCGAGATAGATCCATGCCAGGAATAGCGGTAAAATTATGGAGAAAGAATCGAATGCGGCAGTCACTGAAAACCGCAAAACCGCAGGAAGAAGACTAAGAGGAAATACAACAAACAGAATGACAAGAAAATCAACGGCGAAAATCACCAAATGGCGGAATGCGCCGACATAATCTTCACGGCGATAAACGACCGGCCCGGCCTGTGAAATTGACATAGAATGAGGAATTCTGACTGCCGCTGCAGTCGGTGACATTGCCGTTCGGCGTTTTTGTTTTTCGACACTCTCACCAGGAACACTGTTGCACTTGCCGACGGAGGCGATTTTTTTGAATATGGTCAAGGTGCCGTCACCAGCGTTTTTTTCACAGCGTCTTGCGAGCAATGCATCGGGAAGTATAGCGACTTGCCTCTTTTAGGCGAGCGGCAGGATAGAACTTACCATTCGCAATTTGTACGACGGACTTCCAGTCCGTCGAGTAGCACCATGCGACGGACTGGAAGTCCGTCGTACCGGTAAATTCATTTCTGCCGCTCGCCTTAATGCACGTGACACAATCATGGTATAGTGTTCACCTCGGTTTCCTAAACACAAATGGAATGTTCATGCACAAATCCATCGCCTCGATTGCCCTGATTCGCCGCGAAGCTGAAAGCCAGACTCTGTGGCTGGCCCGGTGGGACGAAGGCTCGAAGTCATACGGTTTCGTTGGCGGCCATAAACAAGACCACGAATCATTCCGCGAATGTCTCATTCGCGAAATTGGCGAAGAGCTGGGACTCCACGAAGGCCGGGATGTGCTCGTCGCATCGGCACCGCTTGAACATCTGGAGTACACCGAAGTCTCCCGCAGCACCGGCGAGCAGACTGAGTACATCATCGAACTGTTCGACGTCGCCCTGACCGGTTCCGGCACGCGCAGCACGATTGACGCAAACCCGGCCTATTGCTGGCTGAGCGAGCCCGAGATCATGGCCGAAGCCTGCAACGATGATCGCCCGATTAGTTCCATCGCCAAACGATTTCTCAACAAACTGGGATGGGACCTGTTCATCAGCTACGCCCATCAAGACGATCAGCCTGACGCCTGGGTCACGGCCCTGGTTAAGGCCATCCGGGCCGCACATGCCGAGCTCACGCCGACACCGTTGCGAGTCTTCTTCAATCACCACGAGATCCGCGAATTAGATGACTGGCAGCACCGAAACCTGCAGGGCATGCTCGCCTCGAAGCTGATGCTGGCGGTGATGTCGGAAGAGTATTTCCGCAGCCCGTACTGCCGAAAGGAATGGCAATTCTATCGAAACCACGAAACCCACCGACAGCTGCCGGGAGTATCGATCGTTCCCATCTACGTTGTCTCGGTGCCAGCCCTCGACGGTCCTGCGACAATGCGTGCGAATGAGTGGCAGACCGATCTGATGCAACGGTTGGACCTGCAGCGTCGATTGTACCTCGATGTCCGACAATGGCGACCGCATGGAATTCGAGCGCTGGGACAAAGCGAAATCCGGCAGCGACTGCGAAGTCTCGATCAGCAGCTTTGCGAACGACTGGCGCGAGCCCGCCGCGCCGGAGAATCCAGGCACACTGTTCCGAGAGCCAGCGACCGATTCGTTGGCCGTCATGCCGAACTGGCCCGGCTGCGCGCAAAGTTGTTGCAAGGAAAGATCGCGGCCGTCACCGCCGTGCAGGGAATTCGCGGCATCGGCAGAACCGCCCTCGCATTTTTCTATTCTCAGGCCTTCGCCGACGATTATCCCGGCGGGCGATATCTGGTCGATGCTGCCGGGCTGACCGATCTGCGAGTCGTCATGACCCGTTTGGCAGCCGATCTGGGACTGGCATTCAATGAGTTTGAGCAGAAGGACCCCGACCTGGCCGCCGCCCGAGTGCGAACGGTGCTCGAACAAAGTGGGCGAGCGCTCCTGGTCCTTGAAAACGTCGAACATGTCGAGTTGCTGCAGCCACCGCTCCGCTCCTTGGTGCTTCCCGCGACCGACCGACTGCATGTGCTGGTGACCACACGCATAGATCAACAACAGATTGCTGACTCCGCCATAGAGTGCCTGGAACTTCAGCCGCTCCCTGAGCACGATGCTCTCGAATTGCTGAACCGACACCGGGCGCTGCAGGGCGACGAAGAATGGAACGCAGCCTTGCGGCTCGCGAGGTTCCTGGGCTGCCACACGCTCGCCATTGAAGTCGTCGCCGTTTACCTCTGGAAGCATCCAGAGATAGCGTACTGCCAGTATCTATCAGGGCTGGAGTCCGCAGGCGTGTTTGCGGCGCTCACGGCTACGAGTGCCGACCGCGCGGTCCAGTTGAGCGCGCACTCGCAGAAGCTGATCGGTCAGCTCCTGGAGCCAACGCTGGCCGGACTCAGCATGGCCGAATTACGCGTCATCGAGTATGCAGCGCTGCTTTCCCCCGATGCCGTCGCACTCCCCTGGCTCTGCGAATTGGTAGCAGCGGACTTCCCGCAGGTTTTCGCAGCACGGCCCGGAGATGTCGATCCATGGCGGGATCTGGAATGGCGATTGACTGGACTGCGATTGTGGACCCGAAGTGCAGGCGAGAACCTGGTCCGCATGCATCGAATCGTCCAGGAAGTTGCGCGAGCGCGCATCTCACCGAAAATACTGGAACAGCGCCGCACGCAGATCCGGCAGTACGTGCTTCGCAGGGCCGAGTCATTCGCGGGATCTGCCAGTCTGGGCACTTCATCGTGGGAAGTGGAACCGTTGCGGGACTACGCATTGCTAAGCATGAGCGCAGACGATCCCAGCGCGATGCACGTCGGGCAGTGGCTCAGCCAGCCTCTCCACGATCTTGGTCGTGTGACCGATGCGGGTATTCTGGCTCGAGCCGCAGTGGCGTGCAGCCAGCGGCTGGCGGCGGCGGACCCGGGGAACGCCGAGCGGCAACGCGACATGTCGGTCAGTCAGGACAACATCGGGAACGTGCTCAGCGCGCAGGGGGATCTGACCGGCGCACTGGCGGCCTACCGGGCGAGTCTGGAAAT
The DNA here is from genome assembly GCA_945861465.1 of Candidatus Kuenenia stuttgartensis. Classification (GTDB taxonomy): domain Bacteria; phylum Planctomycetota; class Planctomycetia; order Planctomycetales; family Planctomycetaceae; genus SXXK01. The sequence continues at coordinate 26,294 of CAMAVB010000032.1, read as the reverse complement.
CAGTCGGCGGTTGGCGGCGGCCGATCCGGGCAACGCCGACTTGCAGCGCGACCTGTCGGTCAGCCATAACAATATAGGCAATGTGCTCAGCGCCAAGCGGGATCTGACTGCGGCGCTGGTGGCCTATCGGGCGAGTCACAAGATCTTCGAGCAACTGTCGGCGACCGACCCAGGGAATATCGACTGGCAATTTGACCTGTCGGTGAGCCAGGAAAAAATAGGTGACGTGCTCAGCGCGAAGCGGGATCTGACTGCGGCGCTGGTGGCCTATCGGGCGAGTCACGAGATCTTCGAGCGGCTGGCGGCGGCTGATCCGGGGAACGCCGACTGGCAACGCGACCTGTCGGTCAGCCGGGAAAAGATAGGCGACGTACTGAACGCGCAGGGACACCCGACCGCTGCGTTGACGGCTTATCGGGCAAGTCTGGAAAGCCGTCAGCGGCTGGCGGTGACCGACTGGGGGAACACTGGTCTGCAGCGCGACCTGTCGATCAGTCAGGACAACATCGGTCACGTGCTCAGCGCGCAGGGGGACTTGAACTCCGCGCTGGTGGCCTTCCGGGCAAGTCTGGAAATCCGTCAGCGGCTGGCAGCGGCCGACCGGGGGAACGCCGACCGGCAACGCGACCTGTCGGTCAGCCATGACAACATCGGAAGCGTGCTCAGAGCACAGAGGGACCTGACTCCCGCGCTGGCGGCTTACCGGGCAAGTCTGGAGATTCGTCAGCGGCTGGCAGCGACCGATCCGGGGAACGCTGGCTGGCAACGCGACCTGTCGGTCGCCCATAACAAAGTAGGCGACGTGCTCAGCGCGCAGGGGGACTTGAACGCCGCACTTGAGGCATACCACGCGAGTCTGGAAATCCGCCAGCGGCTGGCGGAGGCCGACCCGAGGAACACCGGATGGCAACGCGATCTGTCGGTCAGCCAGGAAAAGATTGGAGATGTGCGCAGCGCGCAGGGGGACCTGAACGCCGCGTTGGCGACCTACCGAACATGTCTGGAAATTCGAGAGAGGCTGGCCGCGACCGACCCGGTGAACGCCGGTTGGCAACACGACCTGTCGGTCAGCCAGGGAAAGACAGGCGATGTGCTCAGCAGGCAGGGGGACCTGAACGCCGCGATGGCGATCTACTGGGCAAGTCTGGAAATCCGCCAGCAGTTGGCGGCGACCGACCCACTGAACCTCGGCTTGCAACGCGACCTGTCGGTCAGCCAGGGGAAGATAGGCGACATGCTCAGCGCGCAGGGAGACCTGACGGCCGCTCTGGTGGCCTACCGGGCGAGTCTGGAAATTCGACAGCGGCTGGCGGCGACTGACCCAGGAAACGCCAGCTGGCAACGCGACCTTTGGGTGAGTTTCTGGAGGCTGGCGACCACGACGGAACAGCAAGACACCGACGAAGCGCGAATCTGGTGGCAAGAGGCCTGCGATGTCCTCTCAGCAATGAAGCAGAGAGGCATGTTTGTCTCGCGGCAGGATGAACAGTACCGCTTGCAACTCCGCTCAAGACTCAGTAGCTGAGTTGCGTGTCCTTGTTTGGGTTCATCGACAAATGAAGTGCGCAGCAAAGAATCCAGGAAATCATTCGGTGAAGACAAACTGAGGACAGATCGCGACGTCAACGACTTTGAAAGCGTCGATGGAAAACAGCCCCTTCTCCAGCTCAGGCTACTATTATTATTTTGAGATGCCAACCCTTGAGAATGGCGATTACGTGGTCGAGCTTTCTCATGAGCACTGATAGGCACAGGGAAACGATGCCAGTAAACATTGGTGCAGAAGTTTTTTAGTTTAACGGCGAGCCGTAGGCGTAGGCGAAAGCACGCTGGATTCGCCTCCGCCTACGGCTCGCCGTTAAACGATTTGTGCCAACTTACTTATGCACCAGTGCTTAAATATCTGTACGCCATCAAAGCCACCTGGCGCACCATACGCCATCTCAACGAGGCGGCTCAATAAAGTTGGCGCGGCAAACAGACAACGAAGTCCACAGATGATCGTGCCGATTGCGGCAAAAACACCCATCAGTCGAACCCATGGGCGCGTTTCAACAAGCGCCTGCATGCTGCGATTCATCGCTTCCGTCGGCAAGCCCTGCTCGGGTCCGCCAGACGGCGACAGTGATTCGACTGCATAGGAATTATTTGTGGACATCAGTCCTGGGCTTTCAGGTAATCTCAATCGCCAGTCTGGAACTCCAGATCCCTTCGTAAACGGCACCGGCCTCCGCGCGTTTCACTCGAACCCAGACGCTGTATCTGCCTTTCGGAAGCGATGCGGAAAGACTGTACGATTGAGACGTTAGATTTGGCTCGCGCACGATCTGAATTTTTTCGGGCGGTCCATCAGAGTTGATCCAGAGATCGTACGATGTCGCATCCGCCACCGAACTCCAGGCCAGCACTCCTGCCGAATACGTCAGCGTTGCCGGGGGAGCCCCGATGCGAAGCGATTTACCATTGCCGGGTTCACTGCGAGAACCATCGGTTGCAAGCGCCTGCACGAAGACTCGGTAGGTGCCATTTGGCAGAGGCGCAGACACACGCAACAGCGATGTTCCGCTGACGTCGGCCTGAAACGCAGGGCTGACTTCTCCAGCTCTGACGATCTGCACCGAGTATTTTTCTGCCCAGACCACAGAATTCCAGGAGATTACGGGAGTTGCATCTGCCGTCTCCGCCGGGAACGGCAGTAGTTCGACTGCCGGACGAAAGAGTTCAACGGAGTTCATTGATGTATTGCTGACCGTTCCGTCGGGGTAGTGACTGCGAACTTCGATCACGAATCTTCCGGGACCCAGCGGCGTACTGAACACGACCTTTGTCGAAGTCGTTTCGACCCATGTGGCCGATGCCTCACCTTCTTTTCTGATGCGAAAACTGTATCCTGATGCACCAGGAATGGCATCCCATTCTGCGAAAGTTGTTGTCAACCTGACATTTGGTGCCTGCGTGACGTACAGGATCTTCGCAGCACCCGGAACAGTCATCGCCCGCGCGCCGGAATACGCCACAACCGTCAGCCCGTAGACTCCGGGAGTGAGCGGCTTGACCCCGTTTGATGCAGGGCCCCGGTATGACGTGCTGTTGATGTTGGCGAAGCGAGAGACCAGAGTTCCCGCACCATTGCGAACCAGAACTTCGTAGGACGTTGCCCCATTGACCGCTGACCACGATGCGTTCAGGGTATCGTCCGCCACCGAGGCTATGACATTTCCGACAGGCGGGCGGAGTACTGTGAACAGAAAACGATCAGACCAGTCGGTCCACACGTTGCCCGCTTTTCCACGAACAAACGCGGCATAGTTTGCGGGTGGCAGCCTGACGGGCACCGACGTCTGAGGTGAACTGAGATTGGTCTCAAAATACTCCCGAGCCTTCGTGTCGAGATTTGTAATCCAGACTTCGTAGCTGCTGGAACCCGCAATGGGGCTCCAGCGAATGGATTCTGCCTGCGAGTCGACGCCTGGCACATTCAGCCATACGGGTATTGCCAGAACCTGAAAATCGCGAGCCACACCCCACGGCGAAACCCCGTCCGGCATCGTGACACGAATCCAGACGCGGTAGGTTCCGGCAGCGAATGCAGCGTCAGGGCGGTAGGAACTGACCGTCGATGTCACCAATTCATATTGACGTTTGCCCGTGGTCACGTTGTTGATCCACACTTCATACGACCGAGCACCCGGAACTGCTGTCCATTGCAGCAACGGATGTCCATTCAATGTCCTGGAACTGGCGGTCAGTGAAGGTACGGCAGGTTCATTATCGGTCACTGTAAATTGTCTGCGGAGTGCATTCACTGACCGGAATGCCATGTCTGATCTGTCACTGACAACACTCAATGATAATGCCCGAACGGCATTGCCATCCCAGTATGGATTTTCCGTGGCTGAAACGATCAGTTCCTGAGGTGTTGACCAGTTGTCCGGTGTGAAAACGAACTCCTGGCGGTCCAGTGTCACTCGTCCGGAACTGTTGAGGCCAGCGCTCACAACCACATCGGATGTGGGCTTCACGCTCAATGTGATCGGCACGTTGATCTGAGATCCTTCTGCGATGCTCGTGAGGTTGTCAAATCCGCCGGCGGCAACAATTCCCGCGATCTCGTCATCGATGAGGTTCGCGGAATCTTCGCCCGGCTGATAATCATTCGCTGTTGCGGAAACGGACACTGTGCGCATGCCGTCCAGCGTTTGGTTGTCTTTAACGGTGAATGGCACACTGACGCTGGACGCACCGCTCGGAATGGTGACGGTCTCAGGCATCCCGATCAGGTCGGGATCAGGATTGTGGAGTGTCACCACCAGCGGTCCATCCGAGGCGGGAGTGTTCCGGCGAACAGTCAGCGTCCTGCCTTCGCGCGAGGGGGCTTCGTAAAGTTCGTAAATCGGGGTTTTTCGATACAGCAGTTCGCCTTTTGTCCAGTTGGCCGGATTCTGTTCGTCGAATTGAGTAAACGTCACGTCAACAAAATCGGGCGCCCCGTTGGCGGTGTATTTCGCATCCAGGATGTTAAAGAATCCGGAATTTGTATTGTTGCCTCGGCCATTGCCACTCAGCGTCAAACCCGGCTGATTCGCATTCTGAAACGGATAGCGAGCCGCGTTTTCAAAGAGACCGGGAATCAGAGTTCGTCCGGCGGGTGCAGCGAGTTCGAGCGTCCAGTTTCCGCCAAAATACGTACCGGGTGCAGGAATCTCATTGATCCCGAATTGCAGAACCCTGTTGCCGCCGCCTGCTGAAAATGTCCATCCCTTCACGGGGGAGACATAGTAGTTCCGGAGTCCCTGACCAACCCAGCTTCCCGGTGTGCTGTCGAATGCAAACCAAGAACTCAGCGGATCAATGGAAATATCGACGGCTGCCACGTCATTGTCTGTGACGTGAACAACGACGCTGCTGCTGCGAAGGGCAGGCGAATCGGGATAGGGATAAGAGTACTGATATTGAGAGAACGAGGCCGTGATCAGCACATCCGTGTTCGACCAGGCAATCAGATCGTCAATGGCCTTCAGGTCGACGCGGATTTCCCGCTGTCCTGCCGGAATAGATACCTGTGTGGCCATCGGGACAAGGCGATCGGGGAAAGCTGAGGTAAGATCGATACTAATGGCATAGGTGGTTTCGACATTGTGGCGAATGATCAACTGGGCTGCTCGGGGTCCATCCGATTCATTGACACTGCCCCGACTCACTTCCAGAGTGATCGCGGGCACTTCATCAGTGGCATCGTCCGTCACCTGCAGGGTTGCGACTGCTCGAAGCAGGCTGCCCGAAGATGCGGTGACCGTCACCGTTCTGGTGCCATCCAGGAAATTGTCATCGACCGCATCGATGGGGACGAGAATCGACGACTGCCCAGCCGGAATCACGACTGTTGTGATAACGCTGATTTCAGTTGGGTCGGAATTCGCCAGTGTGACCGTCATGGGAATTGAGTTATCTGTGTTCCGCGTCACAACCATTACCGCCGCATGGGAGCCCGCAGATTCAGAAATTCTGTCCTGAAGTATGACCGCCTCCAGTGCTGGCGGACCGTCATCATCCTGAACGATCAGATTCTGTGTTGCGGCCTGCCAGCCAAGGGCAGTCGCCAGAAATTTCACTCGCGTGGCGTCGTTCGCAAATTGATTGTCCTTGACGTCGATCGATACGACAATGTTGGCTTCACCAACGGGGATCGTCACTTCAGATGGAATTCCGGCGGCCTGAGGATCACCACTGGTGAGTTGCACAACCTGCGGTTGACTGAGATCGCCGTCACGGCTGACCGTCAGTTCTGTCGCCGTCGGACCAGCAGATTCGCTGACGATCGGGCTGGAGTCGTATCTAAACTTTCCGATCGTTGTCTGGGCCGCAGCGTTGTATCGCTCGGTAAAGTCCACCGACAATCGGGCGACGCTGCCATCGACATTCACATCGAACTCCAGAATGCTGAACTCACCCGTGAAGCCGGTGTAGTATCCGGAGTTACTGTTTCTGAAGGACAGTGTCGCATCAGAGCCGGTATAGTAGTCGGCCGACGTGTCAAGAAATGTCCCCGGCCCAAGACCCTGCCCGGCGGGAGGCTGCAAATCGAGGGTCCAGTATGGATCGTAATACGATCCACCATTCCGCTTCACGGATAAGTTGATCGACTGCGGTCCACCAGAAACTGAAAACGTCCACCCATCATTCGGCGACACGTCGAATGACGTCACACCATTCGTGGCAACCGAGTTCGGCGAACTTGTAAACGACAACCTGGTTTCGGAGGACTGATTGATACTCAGGCCAAGAACCCCGGCCAGAAGCGTGCGACTCTCAAGTCGTTCCACAGGGGATTTCGTGAAACCCGAAACTCGTCGACGAGACTGACTATTACGGGTCCGTCGCAGCAGGCTCGCAATCCATTTTGTGAACAGCATGAGTTCCCTTGATTAACGTAAGGTTATTTATCGTTCGAGCATTTCAGATCAGGCGGACCGCGCGTCTCCGGATTCTCTGTCATTGTACGGACTGAGCCGCTCCACCGGGGTAGTGTCACAGGAGACTGTTGGCGGTGCAACACAAAACCCGGCCGTTCGGCAAAAGTCTCTGCCGCATACCAACCTGAAGTGCAACAAGGGTGGCACATTCGTTCAACCGCGTGGGCAACGCCCCGCGCTTCGTATTTCGTATTTCAAATTTCAAATACGAAATTTCAATTAGAACATTCGCGGCCCGCTGAGCACGCGGTTAAGCGAGGCATTGCCAACCGCAGTGAGACAATTGGCGAGCGGCATGCGTCAGCTTGCCGGTACAAAAACGAGGTACCGGATGGCTCACGCCCCTCCGCTCGCCGGACTCATTTCCGACCGCGCAGAGTACAACTCGGCAAATGCCTGACGGTACGGAAGTTCATTCGCGGGGAACAGCGAGTCGAATCCGGATTGAGCCACCGCGCCGCGCTGGAATCTGCGCTTTTCGAAGACGGGCATGGTGTGCCCTGTAATTTGCTCAACGCCGCGACGGACGACTTCACCCTTGAGCTGATAGAGCTTGTCGTGGTTCCAGTCGGTGAGTTCAATAAATGGGATGCCTTCGGACACTTCGATGACATTGGGCAGAGCAAACGGACTGAAGCCGCGGAAGCCAAATGTTGCTGCCGGTGCCCATGAACGCACATGACCGCGGCTTTGACCGCCGCTGTATGTCAGTGAATGCTTGACCGCATTGACGCCCCAGCCTTCGTGGTACAGGAGGGGATTGTTGAGCACACTCCGGATTGTCAGTTCGCTGTTTTCTTCAATCGGATAATCCTTCATGTTTTCATCGCCGCCATCGCCGTCAGCCAGATAAATCCATTCCGGATAACGCTTACGAATTTCCCGGCACAACGCCAGCGACATTGCCGCAGACTGGACGTCGAGTGGTTTGTAGTCTTCAATCACGCGAATTGCTTCGCGATAATCGACAGCGGCAGCTGGCACGTCAATCACTTCCAGAAACAGTCCCAGATCCAGTGCTGCCAGAAACTCATGCGCCTGCGCAGCGTCTTGCCCTTTTTCGTCCAGCGACAATGTGAACGCTTTCAATCGACCCGGTGATTCACCCCGTTTCAGCAGAGCATCGTAAATCGCAAGAAAGACCGCACCGCTGTCGATACCGCCGCTGAACAGCACACCGATCGGCTCCGTTGCCGGAATCTGATCCAGCCAGCGATAAATCTCCTGCTGCATCGCCCCGATATAGGCCCGACCGATTTCATCCAGATTGTTGCTGAGTCGATTGCGTTCCGGCGTAAAAAATCGTGTGCAGGATGGACTGGGGTCGGGGCAGCCGATCAAAGCCAGTTCCAGAATATGATGTGCCGGAACCATCCGTGTGTACGACGGATGAAATTGTTCGGCCAGCCCTTCGTTTCTGAGCCATGCGGCGATCTCATCGATGCGTTCGGCCACAATCAGACACGGACCTGCCACCTGCTTCGCCAGGAAGTACCGCATGGGGCGACCAATCGACCGGGCCATACGAATGAGATGGCCGTTCTGATGCACGATCGCAAATTGCCCGTCGATCTCGCGAACCCTTGCTGCATCACCTGACCCCAGCCGCGCGACGGCGTCCTCAATGGTCATGTTGAAGATTGAATTGGCAGCTGGATCAAGCAGGTTGATGAAGCGTTCGACATATGCGTGTTTTTGCATGGCGTGGCTTTCTTCTTCGGCGAGCGGTTGGGCGTCAGCCCTTCGTGTATGAGTTCATCTGTTTTCAAATTGAGAGTCGTCGAGTGGCTTGTACGTGTCCGTAAATGTATTTGAAGCGGAGAAAAGCAGGCGAGACATCAGAAATGCTCCGCCAGGATGAGGTGAGAAACCGTAGTGTTGATTGAACTACGTCAGCAAAACGAAAAATCATTGCTCAATCTTCGAGGAGCCAAGGATGCGAAAATCATACTCAACCCAACTTCGTCTGGACAGCCCACCGATCGATCAGGTCGGACTCAATTTTGAATGCCGGGACGCCATCGTGCCGGTGCTGCGATCGCTGCAGCATGTGTATTCCAAACCCGACATGCCTGAAAAGATCATGCAACTGATCGGTCGTGACATCAACGGCAAGACGTCGGAAAAGCGAGGCCGCGAAGGCATGAACTATTGCAAAAAGTCCCGGCAGTCACGCAGCGTGCCCGCGAGCTGTGTGTCACACTGACTCTGCTGAACGCGACCACCGACGACGTCTTTGGGCCCAACACGCTGCAGGCGTTCATCGCGCCAAACAAGTCGCTCACGACGCCATTTTACGGACACGCACGAGCTACATGTTGCGGGAACCTCTTGCGAATCGCAGGTTTCAAAGGTATTCATACCACCAGAAGGTTGCCAGAATTGCCTATTCCTCGCACGCAGTGGCGAAAATCGAAATCGGTGTCAAACTGTGGCAGGCAAGCCGATCACCGGTCTTGACCGCATTTCAGAACGCATGAACAATAAGCATGCTGCCGAGTTTTTGAAGTAAAACGGACGATTTTCATGACAGAACCTGTTCCATCTGACGAAAACCTCAAAAAAGTCCGCGAGCGCGTGATGCAGTTGGCACGCGAGATCGAGCAGATGTCCGGTCAGGAACTTCCGCCGCCAATTTACTTTCAGGAGTTCCTGACGCGCGTCGTCACGGCTGTCGGGGCTCGCGCGGGTGTCGTCTGGACGTTAGACGAGTCCGGTCGACTGAACCTGACAGCTCAGATGAATCTGGATCAAACCAGACTGCGCGAAACACCCGGGGCGATGGGACTGAACGAAAAGTTGCTCATTGAAGTGATGCAAACCGGCGAAGCTCGAACGCTGACTCACGGCGGAGAAGCGAAACTTCCGACGGAACACGTTTTAGTCCTGTCGGCACTTCACAAGGAAAAGAAGTGCGTCGGTGTTGTGGAGTTGTTTCAGCGTCCGGACGTTCCAGTGAAGGCACAGTCCGGATACATGCAGTTTCTGGAGCAGATGTGCGGGTACGCATCACGTTTTCTGGAAGGTCGGCGACGCAATCCGGAAGACAATGCCGACCTGAAAAATCAGTTCTGGACGGACTTCGAACAGTTCTCCCTGCGTCTTCAGCGTTCGTTGCGGGAAGAGGAAGTCGCCGACGCAGCAGCCAGTGACAGCCGCGCGCTGCTCGGCTGTGACCGCGTCAGCGTGGCGATTCGCAAGGGACGCAGTTTCCAGATCCGGGCGGTAAGCGGACAAAGCAGTGTGAATGCGCGAGCGAATCTCATCGTCGCGATGCGAAAGCTGTCGCAGCGTGTGATCGAAATGGGTGAAACACTGGTCTACACGGGTAAAGTTGAAGGACTTGCACCGCAGATCGAAGAACCTCTGGCGGCGTTTGTGCAGGAGAGTGGTTCCCGCATGGTTATGCTGGTGCCGATGTTTGAAAACGAAGCCATGGTCCGCAAGCAGGGCGAAGAGGAAGATCGCGAACGACGCAAGAAGCGACCGAAAGCTACGGGCTGTCTGGTGATCGAACAGATTGCAGAATCGGAACCGCTGCCTCAACTGGAGCAGCGTGCAGAACTCGTGGCCGATCACGTCGGAGCAGCACTTTGGAACTCTCGACAGCATGGACGTATTTTCGGGCTGAGCGTGTGGACGCTGATGGGCAAAGGCCTGGAGTGGTTTCGCGGGCGAAAACTGGCAATCACTGCCGCCGTGTTGTCAGGCGTCGCGGCACTCGTAGCAGTGATGGCTTTTTATCAACTGGAATATCCTGTCAAGGCCGAAGGCAAATGGATGCCGGTCGAACAGACGGCTGTGTTTGCGACCTACGACGGATTGATAACTCGCAAGGGAATTCAGATACCCCCGAATCAGTTGGTTACGAAAGGTGACGTTCTCATCGTGCTGCAGAACGACGAACTGGACGGGCAGATCGAGGAAGCAAAGGCTTCGATCGAAAAGCAGAAGAACATGCAGCTTGCGAAAGAAGATGAAATCCGCACGGCACAATTTGCGGAACGATCCGAAGAAGGTGAGCAGAAGGGCAGTGCGGTGGCGACTGTCAAACGTCTGGAAGTGGAAAAGAAGCGAATCGACGGCGACCGCATTATCGCCGAAAAGCAACTGGCTCAACTGGAGAACCGCAAGGCTGAAAAGCTCTCAATCAAGGCGCAGGCCACCGGTCGCATTCCGGACTTTCAGCTGCGGCAACTGCTTGAAGATCGTCCAGTTAAGGCAGGTGATCATTTATTTGACATCATGAATGACGGCGAAGGCAGCAAGTGGCACATGGAACTGCTGGTTGAAGAGAAACGCATGGGGCACATCCTGGAGGCGCAGCGTCAACGCATTGCCGACGGCAAGGACGACAAGCCTGCCGAGCTTCAAGGGGAATTCAAGCTGGCATCACAACCGGAAAAAGAATTCACTTGCCATCTCACAAAAGTCGCGACGCGTTCGACAACAGATACCGAACTTGGTACCGCGTTCGAACTGACGGCAGTCGCGAACGAAGGACAGGATCTTCCTCCCCAGCGGATCGGTGTGGAAGTGACCGTGCATCTGTACTGCGGAAAGACATCGCTGGCCTATTGGTGCTTCGGTGATGTCGTGGAGTTTGTGCAGAAGTACATCTGGCTCTGAGTGGTCCTGTCTTCAAAATGCTGGCGCGCCGACTGACACAATCCGGGATCGAACAGTTCGATGCGTTTCTCGCATCGCTGAAAGGCCATCCCACGACGGACGCTCCGCTGGAACTGCTCACGGACTCCGGAACGTCAGAACCGATCGATATCGAGATTGATGCCGAAGTGCGGAGTTTTCGGTCACGCCTCGAAATCGCCGAATACCTGAGCCGCCTGTTACGAAAAGACACGTCCACACTTCGCGCCGATGCGGGATTCTGGTGCTGGCTGGCATTGTACTGGTTCGAATCACTTTGCCCTGTGGTGAAGGATTGCTGGCATCCCGGTGATCGATATCGTTGGCTGGCCGATCTGGAAGACCCGCGCAGGACCTGCCGTCATCTTCTGGCTGGCCCATTTCAGATCTATCGGGCTCATCGCGACGATCCACGGCGCGCTATGTCCTTGCTGTGCGGTACGCCAACTCAGCCGGGGGCACTTGTGTCATTGATTGCTTCCAGACCATCGCTCGTCACCTGCAACTCCGTCGTAGGAGTTGCCACACGACTTTACTACGATGCTGCCAACGGACGCAATCGCCCCGGAGTGAGCGGCAATAGCCCGGGAAGTCCTCGCCGCTTTGCGGACGTCCTGAGTCAGCTGGACCTGACATGGGATCTGCATTCACTGTCGATCGAACAATTGCTCACACTGCTGCCGGCCGAGTTCGACAAATTCCATCGCTCGAACTCCCATCGGCAGCGCCCGTTGATTGAGTAGTGCGACAGCCTCAAATTCGTTACGCTCATGCCATACTCAGGTGTGTTGCGGAAATACAACCTGTCGGTGCGACTTCCACTGAACAGCTGAATCAGGATCATAGCGGAGGTTTTTATCATGATCACTTTGAATCGACTGCAGTTCGGATTTGTGTTCGTCGTGGTTGTGGTGTCGATCATCGCGCTCCGGCAGGAAAAAGGACCACCACCGACGGATGTGTGGTTTCGAAAATCCGTGTTAGAGAGCGCAAAACCAGTCGTCGTGAAGTTCGGCGCAGAATGGTGCGGACCGTGCCGAAGCATGGACGCAGCGATCAAAGAACTTCGTCCGAAGCTCCGCAACAGAGTGGAGTTCTTTATCGTGGATATCGATCAGAAGCCTGAACTGTTTCGGTACTATCGATCCGGCGGCGGAATTCCTCAGACCATGATTTTTGACCAGGGAAAAGTGGTTTCCAGTCAGCGCGGCTTTTGCAGTGTCGAGCAACTGGAAACCTGGATCGATCAGAATATCTGATCCTTGAGCCCGGCGGAGCGACTGAGCTACGTAGGCGAGTCGCTCCGCCGACTCGCATGCCTGTCCCGCATCGTCGAAAACTACGCCATGTGGCTGTTGGAAATCATCCTGCATGGCGTAGACAGGCAATCAGCGACTACATTCCCCTGTTCATATCGGACCAGGGAATCTCAGTCGGCGGAGCGACTGAGCTACGCAGGAGACCTCGGTGCTCATTGGCGAATTGTTTGAGACGTCGCTTTCTGTTGCCGTATTCGGTGCCGGATTGCTATCAATGACGTTGTCATTCGTGTGTGGGGATTGGTTGATTCGATGGCTGAAGTCGCGTTTCACCGAACGTATTGACAGCGATTCATTGCGATTGAACGAACTGCACTCCGCTAAACAAAACACCCCCACAATGGGTGGCCTGTTGATTGCCGGGACCACTGTTGTTTCCATTCTGTGCTTTGCCGATGTGTCAACGCCGCTGGTCTGGCTGTTTTGTCTCACGGTCTCAGCGTTCACGCTGCTCGGTGCCGCCGATGACTGGATTAAGCTGCGTACGATCCGGAAGGGCCTGACAGCCCGGGAAAAACTGGTTTTTCAATGCCTGATCGCATTTGCTGCGGCAGGCGGCATGTATTTGTTTCAAACCGACCACGGCCATGCCGGACGGACCATGATCCCTTGGTTGGATCGCACATTGGACCTTGGCTGGTTCTGGATCCCCTGGGCTGCATTTGTGATTGTCGGTTCGTCAAATGCGGTCAATCTGGCGGACGGGCTGGATGGACTTGCCAGCGGCTGTACAACGATCACATCGAGCGCCATGGTATTGGTCATCTGCAGTAGTGCAGGGGTCGGGATCAATGCGATTGACAATCCTGGGCCTGGTCGCGCTGCCGCTGCGATCAGTTGTGCAGCGTTGGCTGGAAGCACGCTGGGATTCCTATGGTGGAATCGCTATCCGGCCAGAGTTTTCATGGGCGATGCCGGATCCCTGCCGATCGGCGGATTACTGGCGATCGCGGCATTATCGACCGGCAGTGAATTCATGCTGGCAATCATCGGCGCTGTGTTTGTGGTTGAGACAGTGAGCGTCGTGCTGCAGGTCATCTGGTATCGGCGAACGCGGCGACGCGTACTTCTGTGCAGTCCTCTGCACAATCACTTTGTGTTTCGCGGAGATTCTGAAACACGGATCGTCGCAGCGTTTTGGCTGGCGGCAATGTTTGCTGCTCTGATCGGGCTGACGGCGGCGTTCTGATAATTTTCTGCGGATTCCGAAAAACAATGGCAACTGCTCTATTGATTTGGAAGCGATGAAAGATATAACGCCGCGCAGTGAGGTTGATTTGCATTGGTGCAATGAGACTCTTGCGACCTGTCGAAGTGACTTACGAGCTGTCTTTCGCGAGTGCATCTGACGGGACAAGTGGTTGTAAACAAAACATATGGAGGTGCAGAGGGGTTCGGCCTGTTGGCATCATTCCCTCGCCCCTGGAACTCTTGCTGAAAGAGCGACCGTTCCGGGAAGAGACTCGCTATCAATTTGCTTGATCGTTAACCCGGGATGGAGTCGGCCGGTGTTAACTCGAGTCTGCCGACTTCTCAACCATTGCGTCGGCGTCGCACTTCGATTGTTCGGAAGATTAATTCGCTGCATTCAGGAATCCCAGTCGCCGTTGTATTCAGATGTTCTGAAGCGACACGGGAAACGGATTTTGGCCCTGCAGTTTGCTTCCAACAGCGTGTTTTCCTCGGAATTTTACGAAAAACCGTCCTGAGGATTCACGGTCACGATGTGCAACCAGACGCAAATCGCGGAGATCTTGTTCAATGGACGAATCGTCATTCGGCGGGGAGAGCTCAGAGCCTCCTTCCGTTGGCCCGGAGCATGATGACCCTCCAGGATCCTCAGGAAACGTAAGTGTCCTGACCGTCGCAGAAGGAACTGCTGCAAAGTCGAAACCCTACCAAAATGGCAAGTTGTCAGTTTTGAATCTCGTTAGAAACGCTGCTCCACCGACAACTGCTTCCCGCCAAAAACCTGCCAATGGACATGCTGTCGCTGAAAAAGTGGCTGCGTCCAATCGCCTGCCCGATCGCAACGGTGTTCGCCTTGACGCCGCCCACCATGCAGGAACCTCGCCGCGCAAAGAAAATCCTCTCACCATCCAGTTCCGTGAACGTTTCTATCCGGACGCAACGGACGAAGACTGGGACGATTGGCGCTGGCAATCCCGGCATCGCATCAAGACGCTGGAACAGTTTGAGAGAATTCTGGAACTGTCCAACGAAGAACGCGATGTCCTTTCCGACGGCGGTACGCTGCTTCCAACGGCTGTTACGCCATATTACATGAGCCTGCTGGATCCCGAAAATCCGCTGCAGGCTCTGCGAAAAACTGTTGTCCCGACGACGCGCGAATTTGTGCGCACACCGGGCGAAGCAGACGATCCGCTTGGCGAAGATGGCCACAGTCCGGTTCCGGGCCTTGTCCATCGCTATCCTGATCGCGTGCTGCTGCTGCCTCTGGATTTCTGTTCTACCTACTGCCGCTATTGCACTCGTTCACGGGTCGTCGGCCACGGTGAAATCCAGCCAAACGTCGAACGTCTGGAAGCCATATTTCACTATCTGGAAGAAGCAACTCAGGTGCGCGACGTCCTGATTTCCGGCGGTGATCCGCTGGCACTCAGCGACGAAAAGCTCGATTGGATCATCGGACGCCTGCGTCAGATTCCCCACATTGAGTTCATTCGGATCGGCACAAAAATGCCCGCTGTGCTGCCTCAGCGCATCACCCCGGAACTGTGTACGATGCTCCGCAAGTATCATCCGATCTGGATGAGCGTCCACTATCTGCATCCTGAAGAATGCACGGTGGAATCAAAGCAGGCCTGTGAACGATTGATCGATGCCGGAATTCCACTGGGCTCACAGACTGTACTGCTCAAGGGTGTCAACGACGAAGTTGAAATCATGAAGGAGCTTGTCCACAAGCTGCTGTTGATGCGAGTTCGTCCTTATTACCTGTATCAGTGCGATCCGATCAGTGGTTCGTCGCATTTTCGGACTCCCGTTTCAAAGGGTCTGGAAATCATTCAAGGTCTGCGTGGTTTCACCACAGGCTACGCGGTACCGACGTTCGTTATTGATGCTCCTGGCGGTGGCGGAAAAATTCCGCTGCAGGTCGATAGCGTCATTGGCCGGGACGGTGACGACTTGTTGCTTCGAAACTTCGAAGGCAAGACGTTCCGTTATCCGGACCCGATTGCGACTTAACAGCTGATGGAATCCTGTTGCTCTGTCAGTCGTGTATTGATGTGTGCCACTGGCTCTGCCAGTGCTTCCCGCAGATAGGGCGCACTGTCAAAGCCAGTGGCACACACCCCATCAATGAATACGTGACAGAGCTCTGGCTTGAACCTGAATCGCACAATGTACCGGCGCGCGGCGCTGCGTCAGCCCGCCGGTACACGATTCAACCCGATGTCTCCCCATAATTTTTCCCCAGGAAGTTGTCGTGTCTGACGAGTTTCTTTGTGTGCGCTGTGCAAGACACTATTCGACGTGTTGTCAGAAGACGGATATTTACGTGACGCTGGGAGATGTCCGGCGTATCGAAGCGGCATCATCTTCCACCCGTTTTACGGAATACCGTGCGCCCGAGGATGCGTCCTATGATCAGACGATCGAAGATCCGTTCTGGCAGCATCATGTGTTTCAGCCGGATGGAACACGCAGAGTCCTCAAACAGCAGCCAAACGGAGACTGTTATTTTCTCGGCCCTCAGGGATGCACGCTCGCGCCGACGGTCAGGCCGTTGATTTGTCGCCTCTACCCATTTGACTATACGGTCGATGGAATCAAGGAACGACCGGCCGGCGGTTGTCCAGTCGAGCTGTTGCGGCCACAGCAACAACTGTTGCAGGTGCTGGGAATGGATCGCGACGAAGCGGAACGGTTTCGAGCGCAGTTGTACGCTGAGCTGCCGGAGAAAGAAGACTCAGGTGCGGCAGCGGATAACGCGGCAGCGGAAAGCGCGGCGGCATGAAAATCGGACTGACCTACGACCTCCGCGAAGCGTACCTTGCCGAAGGTTACGACGAACTTGAAACTGCAGAATTTGATCGCGCGGACACGATTGATTCGCTGGAAAATGCGATTGCGTCGCTGGGACACCAGACCGATCGGATCGGACATGTGCGTCAACTGGTAAGTCGCCTGGCCGCTGGCGATCGTTGGGATCTGGTATTCAACATCTGTGAAGGCCTGCGTGGAATCGCCCGCGAAGCGCAGGTTCCCACGCTGCTGGAAGCCTATGGCATTCCCTGTACTTTTGGCGATCCGGTCGCAATGACCGTTTGCCTGCACAAGGGACTCACGAAGACGCTTGTCGAAAAATGCGGCGTGCCGACTCCGAAGTTCGCCGTCGTTGAGACTCTGGCCGATCTGGCAGGCATTGATTTACCGTTCCCGCTCTTCGCCAAACCCATTGCTGAAGGAACTGGCAAAGGCGTTTCACCTGCGTCGTGCATTTCAACTGCGGCTGAACTGAGCCAGGTCTGCGAAGCACTGCTCTCGCAGTTCCGCCAGCCGGTGCTCGTGGAAACTTACCTGAGCGGTCGTGAATTCACGGTCGGGATTCTTGGAACAGGTGCCGACGCACACGTGCTGGGAACTCTGGAAATCGTGTTGCTGTCCGATGCCGAACCCGGCGCATACTCGTACATCAACAAAGAACGCTGCGAAGAACTCGTCCGCTACGACCTGGTACGATCAGACGACGATCCCGAAGTCGCAGAAGCGGAACGGATTGCGCTCATCTCATGGCGTGAATTGAACGGTCGCGACGCGGGACGAATCGATCTGCGATCGGACGGCAGCGGTCGGCCCAGTTTTATCGAAGCCAATCCGCTTGCTGGCTTGCACCCCGAACATTCCGACCTGCCGATGATTGCCACCAAAGTCGGCATGAGCTACCAGGAACTCATCCGCCAGATCGTGGAATCCGCCGCCAAACGCGTGTGATCGGCAGGAATTAACCTTCGTCAAGTGTCTGGCACCATTTTCTCGTACAGGTACTCGGGAGCAAGATCAGCGTCGTTCTCCCACCGGATTGTGTGAAGGATCGGTGAGACCTCGAATTTCTGGAACGTGAGCGGGTCCCTGAGTGGCTCAAACATCGGGCCCCATAGCGTGTCCGTGAGATCGACCGTTCCCTTCTTGCCATTGCTAAAGGCGATTCGGATGCGGTGTCCATCGACGTATTCCGCTGCCGTGACTTCAAGCATCGTCCATTACTCCAGTGGTGGTATTCGATTCAGCGGTTGGTGTTGCTCCGCGAGTTGCCAATCGGCAAGAAGTTCTTCGCGATAGAGTTCGTACCATTCCAGCAGCGACTTCAGTGCGCGTCTGGGAAAACGGCCTTGAACGATTCCCGAATGGATGTCGATGGAAACCTTGTATTCGCCATACTCCGCATGGAAGTGCGGAGGGCGGTGATCGTCGTACAGCATATAGACCACGATCCCAAGGAATCGCGAGATTTCGGGCACGTTCTTAGTTCTCCGATCGTCTGGTCAAACGAATTAACGAATTGCGATCTCTGCGGCGGCATGGATGCCGACGCAGAGATTGTGCTTTAAGCTTTTCCGCGTCGTGGATTGGGCGCAGGTCTGCGGAATCGACCGAGTTCACTCAGCGGGACGACTGAGTTTACAAGATGACGAAGGGCTTGTCACCTCGATTTGCCTGGCGGCTGCGATTAGGGTCGCGGCGAATGGCGCAGTTGTAGTCTGCGTCGAAGAGGAGACACGGTGCCTGTCACGTAACGACCGGCAAGCGTGGGCTGTAGCTCAGCAGAGACGATTCGCTGAGTTTGGGTGAGAAGAATCAAGACAGAGGAACGGGGCGACACCAAAGTTACTCCAGCGCACGATACGAGATTTTCACATCGGGAAATGCGGTCATCATGTTGTCCATGGCTCTGATCGTGTGTGGACCCCACTGGTTCGTGAAGGCGTAGGTCTTCCCCTCAAAGTGTATCAGTTCTCCATCGACACAGAAGTATCGGCGGGCGTCAAAAACCCGTCCGCCATTTGCTGCAACCACTTGCTGACCTGTCACAAATTGATCCACGGACAAATCGCCTTCCGCAACTCGAAACATAGACTGTCGCCACGGAACAGCAGCGGAGATCGTATCTGGCGAATGCCCTGAGTTTGCCAAGGCCCTGACAACCGTAAAGATCGCAACTCGTTTTGGAAGGCGTTCATGGACCTGTCCATCAACAGTCACGTCATACTTTGTATGATCACGGCTGGTCTTCCGGGCAATCCGTTCTCGCTGCTGCTTTTCCTTTAATTGCACCCGATAGTCTTCAGCCTCCGGGAGCGGAATGATCTGCTGGATGTCAACAAGAATCCGCCCGTTGTCGTTGTACGGCTTGATGCGAATGCACTGAATGTCCATTTCACGGTCATTCAGCCAGATTACGGTCGTCGTCAATTCCTTGGAGAACTCGGCAGACACAAGCACGATTCTGACATCCTGAGCGAAATGGTCAGGATCTGGTTCTTCCCAGTCCAGAAATTCCAGCAACGATGTGCGTGCAACCTCAGTGCTGCCAATCCGTTCCAGATACTCTGCGTAGACCTCGACTGCTCGCTCGAAAGTCATGGCTGAAATCATGGCAGCGTAGCGGATGGACTGAAGTTCCATGTGACCGCCGTCTTCAGTCCGCTTCAACTCGATGACAACGAGACTGGCATCCTTGTTAATACCAAGCAGGTCGATTCTGCGGTTACTGTCTTCCCATTGGCTGAACTCCTCAGAAATAATCAGCGTGTCAGGCGACACAATCTCGATTTGACTCCGAAGCAACCGTTGCAGGTCTTGTCGTTCACGCAGTCCAGCATTGCTGAACGACGTTTCGTCGATCCTGCGGAACTTGTCGGATGAGATTTCGTAGATTGCCATTTTAAAACCTTTGTTTCGGCTCGTTCGCAGAATCTGTGCGTGAAGTTGATTAGGAAAGGCGGCGTTGTGTCGTAGAAGGGCGCAGACAAGTGGGCATTAAGCTTATCGTAACCGTTCACGCATCAGAACGAAACCTGCGCAAACAACCACAGATAAACACAAATTCACACAGATAGACATCAACAATCAATCTGTGTTCATCCGCGTCCATATCATTGGCAGAAGAAAGAAGTGAATTCTGTTGCGTGTTTCGTAGACTGGCGTTATCTGACGACATCAGTCCCTGAACGAAGCACCTCAGAATGCTGCTCCAGACGATCCTGAATACGGTCGAGAAACACATGTCTTCTGTTTACTCGGATGCCAAATGGAGCAAGCAGAAGCCTGGCCGCGAGGTCGAGTTTGACGTTCAGCCACGAAAGAATGCAAAACCGATCTGTTCCGACTGCAGCAAGAAACGCCGGGGCTATGATTGCCAGGTCGCCCGGCGATTTGAGTTAAAACTCCCTTGGACAAACCTTGACTATTGACGAAGTGAACTTCCTTGCAATGATTGGATCAAACGCACTGGCGACATGCGATTGCCCTGCGGTCTGCCGAAAGCTGCGGCTCCCGTTCGAGCTTCTCCTGTACCGCCTGATGCTTCATCTTCCAATTGTCGCGCCCCATCCGAAACGATCGCACCTACACGCGCGGCGGACTGAGATACCGACTTTGCTGCTGCCCTCCCAGTTTCACAATTGAACGCGACTACATCCTGCCAATCCTATGTGTCAGTTTGCCACACAGACCATCCAGAGAAGAAGAGCCCCATGACACGACCGACTCGTTTCAAGAACCTGATCACCTGCATTCTGCTCACCATCGTCGCGACATCCGCCGATGCGGCTGAGCAGGTTCGTCGCGAATGGACGGTGGACGGCGTTGTCCGTGAGGCTCTGATTTCGGTGCCTGAAAAGGCAAAAACTGAACCCACACCTGTCGTCTTTGGTTTTCACGGGCATGGCGGTTCTATGAAGAATGCGGCACGATCCTTTCGATTCCACGAGCTGTGGCCTGAAGCGATTGTCGTTTACATGCAGGGACTCAGGACGCCCGGACAGCTGACCGATCCAGAAGGGCTGCGAGCCGGATGGCAAAAAGAGAAAGGCGATCAAAAGGACCGCGATCTGCAATTCTTTGACGCAGTGCTGCTTTCGCTGAAGACTGAATACAGGATTAACGAAAGACGCATCTACTCGGCCGGACATTCGAATGGCGGAGGGTTCACATACCTGCTGTGGGCAGAACGCAGCGAAACCCTCGCGGCTGTCGCACCCTCCGGTTCCGCAGCTCTGAAGATCCGCACCCGGCTCAAGCCCAAACCCGTGTTTCACGTCGCCGGCGAGAATGATCCGCTGGTGAAATATCAGTGGCAGAAAATCATGATTGAGACCCTTAAGGAACTGAATCAGTGCGCAGATGGCAAAACATGGGAAGGCAAAGCCATGCTTTTTCCATCGAACAGCGGCAACCCTCTGATTACACTCATCACCGATCAAGGCCACAAGTTTCCGGCTGAAGCGCCGCCGTTGATCATAAAGTTCTTCAAGGAACAGGCTCTGGCCGAAAGAAACGAGAGCGTCCGAAAGAATTGACTGGCGAGCAGAGCAGCGTAAGCCCTCCGCTACCGCGTTTTTTACCGGCAAGCCGCTACTCCATACTCACTACTCACTACCCGCTACATCTTTCGGCAGTGCAGTTCCACGTAGGCGGAGAATTCGCGAACGTTGGCCATTTGTGTCTCCAGTTCCTCAAGCGGCACATCGGAATCGTGAATAGATTTCATCCGGCGTGCGAGCATCTGCCAGGCGCGAGTGCCGGGTGTCGGCAGAGTCAGGTCTTTGGCATTGCCGCGTACCATTCGCAGGCAATCAATCAGCTCCCGCAGGAAAATATAGGCCCGCTCGATCGACTGCCGATGGGATGGATCAACCAGACTCAAGCGTGCCGCTTCGCTCAATGCGCGCAACGTATTTGGGTGACGCAGCGTCAGGAATTCGTCGCCGAACGTCATCTGCAGAGCCTGCACCGCATATTCACAATCCACGATACCGCCGTCGCTCAGCTTGACATTGATCGCTCCCCCATGCACAAGCTGGCGAATCTGTCTTTCTCGCATGGCACTCATTGCGGGAAAATCAAACCGGCCCGTTCCGTAGAGTGCATGATGACAGGCCGCCGTCACGACAGTTCCAAATTCTGCGTTTCCCGCGACGCAGCGAAACCTGACCAGAGCCTGTCGCTCGTATGGCCATGCTGGTCCATCGTCCGCGTAGTAGGTTTCGAAGTCGTGCAGTGATACCGCCCCGGCACCTGCCTGCCCGAACGGCCGCATACGCAGGTCGATATGAAAGATCCCGTCCTGCGGCGCGGCGATTCCGGAAGCCACAGCGTTGACAAGGTTATCGAAGAACATCGCATTGGAAACTGAATTGACTCCATTTGTGCGACCAGCCTCTGCGAAAATGAGCATTAACTCGATGTCGGACGCAAAGCCCATTTCGATGCCGCCGAATTTTCCGAGGCCTGCGACAACCCAGGCACATTCATTGATTCCGTCCTCGCATAATGGCTTACCAAACTGCGACACCAGTTGTCGCCATGCAACATCCAGCGCTTTGCAGACAACCAGCTCCGCCAGTTCAGTCAATTCTTCCGAAAAAGCACCGAACGGACGACAATGCCCAAGCACGTGCCGCATATCGATGCGGAATAAATGTCGATCCTTAAACTCGTTCAACGCTGTCCAGGCGGCAGCAGCATCAGATGCGCTGTCACATGCCCGGTCCAGATCCAGCATCAGCGACTCCCGGCACTCCCTAATGGCCAGCTCTTCCGGATTGGTCAGCAACGGAAACAGCTGTTGATGCCGCGACTGCAGAAATGCTTCCCACAGATACTGGCTGATCCCGAGCACTCGGGCCACAGCGTGCAGTACATTGGGGCGACGCAAAGACTTCATGTTGTCGAACCATGCAACAGCAGGCTGCAAGCGTGAGACCAGATCGCGGAATCGCGCGAGTGCATGATGCGGATCATTCGTGGTCGGCAACCAGTGCGTGAACTGCTTAATCAGTGTCGCTGCCAATTCCAGTTCCTGCAGCCGTTCCGCACTCTCGATTGGCCGACCGTTGCGTTCACGAACATACAACACGTCACGTACCTGACTGCCCTCGGCATCAATGATCGCGCGGAGCACGCGAAACCGGCTGAGCGACAGAGCGCTGGCCAGTTCGTACATGAAGCCCCACGAATCCGCACCGGTGATATTCATCTGCGTCAGCACGGAATTCGGCAATCGAATCAGTTCCACATCGACGTCAGCCGACGTTGGTTCAGACACCGACTGTTGCGGAACAGCATCGCAAAATCGCGACAGGAGCTCAGCGCGGACGTCCTCAATGCTGCTGCCACGAGATTGTTGACTGAGTCGCCCGATTTCTTCCTGCAACGACGTTGCCAGGTTTTCTGCTAACGTTGAAGACTCCGATGATTCGACGGCAGGGACTTCCAGTCGCACCTCGAACCACGCCAGAAATCGACCGGCGACGCAACGATCTCCAAGACCATTAATGCCTTCCCCCGTCAGCGCATCGCCGCGACGAATATCCAGATGATAAATGGAAAGCAGACCGCAGATCACCGACAGCCATCCGGAGAAATCTTTGCCGCAGACGACCATGTCCCAGTGGTTGCTCACTGCAGAATTCTGTCGCAGCGACACAATCGCGTCCGAACCTGCATCGACTGCCGCAAAAATCTCCGCCAGCCGTTGCCTCCGTTCCTGCAGAGTGTCCAGTGACAAAGCATTATCCAGCATTGATGCCGAGGACTGATCGATGGTCCATTCCGGAACGGCGACGGACGTCATCGCCAATGATTCGATCTGCAACGATTCAGCGAAAATGGATCGGACTGCGTGCCGATGTTCGTCGAAACGGCGCAGCAGTGTCGCTGCATCCGGATAGTCCATGCGATGGGCCAGCCACTCCAATTGACGCTCATCGACCGGCAGTTCGTGCGTCTGCTGATTGTGGAGCAGTTGAAGCGAATGCTCGACTGTCCTCAGGAACACATAACCGGCACGCAAGTGTCGATACCAGACCGCACTGATCAAACCAAACTCGGCCAGCCGCACAAGCGAATCCAGCGTATTGGAACTCAGAATGCGCGGCTCACGTTCCCCGTGAATCAGTTGCAGGCTCTGGACGAGGAATTCCACATCGCGAATCGAACCGACTCCCAGTTTGACCTCGGAATTCAGTTTTCCCCGTTGACGAAGGCGAAACTCAATACGTTCTTTCATCTGTTGAATACTGCGGCGAATAACCATCGCTGAATCTGTGAACAACAATGGGCGCATGCGACAGAGGAATCGGTTTCCGACGCCCACATCGCCGGCTACCACGCGGGCTTTGAGCATTGCCTGTTTTTCCCAGGTCGCAGCATCCTGAATCAGATAATCGGCGTACCCGGTGATCGTATTCACCAGCGGCCCCGCCTCGCCCCATGGACGGAGTCGCAAATCGACGCGATACAAAAAACCTGGCGGGATATCTTCAGCCAGTCCGTCAATCGTCAGCCGCGCCACGCGCTGGACGACTGCTGAATCCTGATCGCAGATCAGGACGAGATCAATGTCGGAGCTGTAGTTGAGTTCTTCGCCGCCATGCTTGCCGAGACTGATCACCGCCAGCGGCAGGTCGGCAACTTTCGCCTCTCTCAACGCGAGATTCAGACAGCACTGCACCATCGCATCCGCGAGCATCGACAATTGAAGAGTGACGAACCGGAGATCAAGCAGACCGAAGGCGTCGCACATCCCGATTCGCAGCAGTTCGCGTCGCTGAAATCGGCGGAGATCGGACAGCATCTGCGGTCGCTTTCCGCTGGTCGTGAGTGCGCTCGTGGCTTCCTGCACAAACTGTTCGCGGGACTTCATTTCAGACGTCCGTCCGTGCAGCGCGAGCGTCGTCAGGTAGGGCGGATCGGCCAGCAGTGTCTGAGTCAGAAATGGACTTGCGCAGGCCAGCCTTGCCAGAATCCCCAGCGCACGCGGCGTCGCATTGAACAAAGCAAACACGTCAAACTGTTCATGTGCGTTTCGCACATATTGATCGACAACGCTGAGTGCAAAATCTTTCACTGGAGCATCATGGCAAACACGCTGCAGATTCCAGTACCATGGCGGTTCGTCAGGTGCATCTGTCTTCGCTGCGGAATCCAGCTCAAGCGATTCCCGCCACAGCGATGTAATTCGCATCATGGCGCGCACGGCTGCTTC
The DNA here is from genome assembly GCA_945861465.1 of Candidatus Kuenenia stuttgartensis. Classification (GTDB taxonomy): domain Bacteria; phylum Planctomycetota; class Planctomycetia; order Planctomycetales; family Planctomycetaceae; genus SXXK01. The sequence continues at coordinate 1,620 of CAMAVB010000032.1, read as the reverse complement.
GGGCTCGGAAAACCCCGCAGCCTGAAACAGACTCATATTTGGGATGAGCTGCGATTCGGTCAGATTGTCAAAAGATGGCAGCATGAATGTCTATACGATCAGTTGAGCCGCAACGCTCAGGCTTTGTGGAAATTGCCCGAATCTGGGCCTGATCCGATGTGGATGTGCCTGCACCTGCAGTTATCGTATTTGATTCGGAGGGAATGGCGAGTTGAATGGTACCGACTTCGGTCGATGCCTGCCGGGCACTTGCAATCCTTGCCAGAAATCACTGACCCTACCGGATTTTACGTGTGTGTTTACGGGAAAGTCATTCGTTTAACGGCGAGCCGCAGGCGTAGGCGGCAAAGAATTCGCCTACGCCTGCGGCTCGCCGTTAAACGAAGCATTCTCCCGCAGTCGATTTTCGCTTCAAAACCAGTTGGGAGCTGCACATAGAATCCGGTAGAGTGAGCAGATTTCGGAGTACTCAATGATGGCAGAGACGATTGTCCTGAAGAATGCACCCGTTCAAGTTCCGACTGCTGCGCGGATGGCTGTCGTGCAGCGCAGCGTTCTGGCAGGTGCCTCTGTGGCCATGGTTGCGGTGCCCTTGTGCGTGGGAATTGCCGCCATCAGTCCCGAAATTCCCGGCATCAGTCCTGGAATTCCCCCCTGGGCCGGGATTCTCAGCGGCATCATTGGTGGGGTTCTGGTGGGCAGTATCAGTCGTTCCCGGACGGCGATCACCGGACCTACCGCTGGGTTGACGGCCGTGGTGGCCACACAGCTGGCCGCGCTCGGTTCTTTCCCTGCGCTGCTGCTGGCAGTGATGTTCGCCGGACTCCTGCAGATTATTCTGGGGTGTGTGAGAACCGGAAGTGTCGCCGCATTCTTCCCGTCATCAGTGATTCGGGGTCTCCTGTTTGCGATTGGCATCATCCTGATTCTGAAGCAGATCCCTCACGTCCTTGGCCACGATACAGACCCCGAAGGCGAAATGGCGTTTCTGCAGCCGGACCGTGAAAATACGTTCTCTGAACTGGCTGAACTCACTCGCGATATTCATCCTGGAGCGGCAACGGTTGGTTTACTGTCGATTGCGCTGATGCTGGCGTGGGGCCGCATGCCGATGCTCCGGCGGTTTCCTGTCCCTGTGCAACTGGTCGTCATTGTCATTGGCATTGCACTGAACCTGCTGTTCCAGAGAATCGGCGGTCAATGGAGCATTCAGCCGATCCATCTGATTCAGTTGCCTGCGCTGGATCCTGTACGAGGGGCTCTCGGGATCCTGACGTTGCCCGAGTTCAGCCAGTGGAATAATCCATTGGTCTATCAGGCTGCGTTTTTCATCGCTCTGGTGGCGTCACTGGAATCGCTGCTGGGTCTCGAAGCACTGGCTAAACTGGATCCTGACCAGCGGAAGAATGCACTGAACAGGGAACTGGTGGCACAGGGCAGCGGAAATCTGTGCTGCGGACTCCTGGGTGGCCTTCCGATTACAGTTGAGATCGTCCGCAGTTCCACCGGGCTGCATTCCGGTGGTCGGTCGCGTGTCACGATGATTACGCAGGGAGTTCTGTTACTGCTGGTGATCTTTGTTCCGTCAATTGTCAACAGCATTCCGCTGGCCAGCGTCGC
>CAMAVB010000031.1 GCA_945861465.1 Candidatus Kuenenia stuttgartensis | reverse complement strand
GTGCTGGTCGCGGAATCCTCCATGAGTTACCCGGCCGCCGGGCGCGAACAGTTCTATGTCAGCATCAGCAGAGGAGAGAAATCGGCGACCATTTTTACCGACAATCAGGCTGCACTGGCCGAAGCGGTCGAAAAGAGCGACCGGCGCATGGGTGCCACCGAACTCTTCGACAACCGAGTAACGACTGCCGCCCGCCAGGCGCGGCGTGCAAAGACCATTCGTCGGCAGCAAGAGCTAGTCAAATCAAGGACACAGGAGAGGATCCATGAGCGGGAATAGCCTGAAAGACATGCTGCGGGAAGAGGGGGCCGCCAAGCGGTTCACCGACGAACTGCGCCCCACTGAAGAAACGGAAGTCATTCAGGGATTCAGCTTCGGCCGCGTTGGCCAGCGACCGCAGCTGATGCTCACCTTCGTCAAATGCGATGGCCATCATCTCGTGCTGCCCTATGCGGATTTGCGTTCGATCACCACGAATGAACCCGACAAAGGTTTCCTGATGGAATTCGTGGGGCGTGAAATTTTGATTGAGGGCACGTCACTGACGATTTGTTTTCGTTATCTGCGAGACCAGCGGCTGGCAGAACTCGTTGAACGTAATCTCTCGTCGGTCATGGCCGCCGAGCCTGGTGCACCGGTCGTGCAGAAGATCACAATCAGGAAGCCACGGGCAAACAATGGAAAACCGGCCGAATGACCGGCATACTGTGCTTTGGACCATTTCCAAAATGGGATCGGGTTTAGGATCGCTTTGAAGAACTTCGAGCGTTGCTTTGAGTCTTCCGGAAATCTGACGATCGCCCTCGATACCACCCTGAATCGGAGCGTCACATCACTCTGGAATTCAGAGTTTGTGCATCGTTCCCAGCAACTGTCTCGGCAGCCAATTGGCGGCGTCAATTCCGTGCGACTCACTGAAACCAGACAATTGATATTCACAACCGATCCGTTTTGGTGCCGAGAGCCGTCGCCGAAGTCGATCGCAGATCACAGAACGCATTTCTTCGATGTCGGACGATGCGAACTGCTGCACCCGACCATATTGCCCCGTTCTGCCGAAACGAATCTTAACGGTCCATTCGTCAAGAAGATCCTTGCCAAGCGTGATTTCGTACTGGCGATGATGGTTTCGTTCGACATTGTGGGCTTCAAGTACGATATTCAAAAGATTGTCCATGGGATTCCTTTCCTGGGTTCATATTGCGGCCGTGGGGGGCAAGATTTCACTTGCGGCGGATTGCCGCAGATACTGGTAGAGCGTCTCGCGGCTGATACCGAACTCCCGTGCCAGAGCCGCCTTCTTTTCTCCGGCAGCGACGCGTCCTCGGAGTTCCCGAGCTTCTTCGAGCTTGCGGTCTCGTTCATCAAAGATCGACTGCTGCCTGCCTTCGAGCATCGCCAGAGGGGTCACATAGCCGATGGCGCTGTGCAAGCGAATGGTGTTGTATTCGAGTACGTATTTTTCCACGCCACGTTTTGCATCCTCCAGGCAGAGCGGCGACAAAGGCCGAATGCAGTCACTCTTGATCGTGCGATGGTAGCGTTCGATTTTGCCGTTGCTCTGCGGATAGTAGAGACTGGTGCGAACGTGTTTCATCCCACACAGGCGAATGAAGTGCTTGAAGTCCTTGGCGATGAACTGAGGCCCATTGTCAGAGATGATTCTGGGTGTCACGCCGGGGTACTTTTCGCGACCTGCCTGGAGAATGATTTCGATATCGGCCTCCTCCATTTTTTCACGAATGTCCCAATGGACGATACTGCGGCTGAATCCATCCAGGATTGTGGCCATGAAGTAGAACGTCCCGGCGATGTTGATGTACGAAATGTCGATGTGCCAGTGTTCGTGAGCCACGAGTGGCTGCTGAAATCCGGTTCCCTTTTTTGATCGCTGATTGTTGCGTTTGAGCAGCCCGGCGTCACTGAGAATCCGATAGACGGTGGCCGCGCTGCAGGCGACCACATCAGCATCAATCATCATGTACGTCAGGCGTCGATAGCCGTTGAGCGGATGATCGAAGTGATACTGCAGGATGGCCTGCTTTTCCCACTCGTCAAGCCAGTGATCTCGCGGAATCCAGCCGTTGTGATCGTAGACTCGACCGTAGTTTTTAACCCAGCTGCAATACGTGGACGACCAGATTCCGATCCACTTCTGGATCTGTCCGACAGTGACTTCCGTTTTCTCAGACCACTTGCGGACGTAATCGACCACTTGATCGCGAATTTCATGGCCCTGTTCGCTCTGAGCAATCCGGCCACTTGTGGCTTAGGGTGCCCCATTGGCTTTTTTTAGCTGCACATGTTCCTGCAGGAGCTCGGCGATGACTTCGTTCTTCTGCTGGAGCTTCTTTTCCAGCACTTCGATTTTGGCGAGATTGGTATCCTCCTGCCGTTTGACATTGGCCGAGTTGGGCTTCCGCTCAAAGACGACCGCTCCGTGGCTTTTAGTTCCGACGGTTCGCGGGTTGTCGCTGGAACGGAAAACCGACTCTTGATGGTTTGGTCGTCATCAGGTCACGATGCGCGAGTGATCCATCAAGCGACCGAAGGAATGACTCGTGACAGGTTCTTAATGGACGGGGTGGCAACGGCGGGTGCGGATGGTTCGGTGAAAATCTGGAACGGCACGCCGTTGGCGGAAACGCCGACCTACGAGCCATTGCCCGAGAACTAATCGGAGCTGCCGGGTAAACAGCGGAGCTCAAATCAACTCGCCGGGCGAAGTGAACTCTCTACGTCATGGTCCGCGGTTTAGCTACACTTACTTTTCAAAACATGTTGCAGATGAGTCAAGTTTTGAATTCCGGCGACCCCCAACCGGCTCTACGCCGGTGGGATCGAGGTTTGAAAACTAAGGACGATTCCATTTCACCGCGTCGTCCCCATCCGGCTTCATGCCGGTGGAACGCGGGTTTGACAACTACAACCATGAGCCTTTGATACTTCGCAGTGAGTTGTCAAACCCGCAGTCCACTGGCACGAGGCCAGTGGGGCTGTGTCAGCATGTTGCAAATTCACATAGTTTCCAAACCTTCGGTCCACTGGCACAGGGACAGTGGGGCCGATCGATGGTCAGTTTCTACGTCGTTCTCAGCAAACCCACACTCTTGCTCGTGTCTCTGACGCGAGTCTTCCCGCCACGGAGTGACGGGCAACTATGGGTTGCGGGCAAAGCCCGCGTTAAGCTGTTAAATGGAGGCAAGTATTCTCAATGAACAACGTATCCCTTAAACAGCAGTTGACCTTCCATACAAAAGAAGTCGACCGGCTCATCAAAGAGCTTCCGCCGAACGATCCTGTGAAGGATTGGTTTTTCGTTGAACTCGACGCGCTGACGACCGAGGAACTTGCCGAGACTCTTTCGCTTGATGAGGAAAACTCCAGACTACGCGGTTTACAACAATTACAGCACCTGGTGCTGAAGCATCGTGGGCGGTTTCATCAGGCATGTGGAAGCGTGGCTTTCAGATCAGGAATTCCGGCAGGAAATATGGCCTGAGCTTGGTGATGATGATACGCCGTGAATACAAACTCGTTCCAGTAGTTTGTGCTGAGGCCGAATTTCAGCAGTTGGTGGAGTCGTTCACGATCATCGTTGCCGTCCGCCTTGAGCAGCGTCCGTTTGAGAAACTGCATCCAGTCATCTTTCGTAGATTCGATCAGGATGTACGGCGTTGTGAAGAGCACATGGAACGTCGCCAGTTCCGGCATCAGAGGGGGAAGTCTCCTGACATACCAGAGTTCACCGGATCTTCCCCGATAACCCGCAGGGCAAAGGCAAGAAAACTCGTCGCCGGTAATTAACTCCCTGAGACGCACCAAGCCATCTGCAAACCCAATATACTCGTAAATTCCCATCCGGGATTCGGACAGCTTCTTGAGGGCGTTCAGCTGGTCAGGGTTCATCAGAACGAGGTCATTGGCGTCGATCTGGCATTTTCCGATGGTGTCGCCGTCTTTTCCAAACCGCAGATCGTAGAACGCCCAGCAGGTGAAGTAGCTGCCGGTCAGCGGACTCATGGGCGGGCCGGAAGGCATGTACTCGTCCTCAACATAGCTGACCAGCTTCGAATATGGTTTCAATTCGGGAAGTCGAGATACCCCTTCAGCGAAGTAAGAACTCATTTGCTGGATGTAGACGTAGGCGGCGTGAACTGGGTCGAGTCCGTCTTTAATCAGCATCTCAATATCCCTGATGCCTCTTGAATTTACGCAGATGATCAATGAAGCCTTCGATACGATCGCATTCTTCGGGTGCGTCGAGAGTCAAACTCTCTTCCTGTCCCAAGCCACTCAGATCGTTGAAACAGAATTGCAGCCAGAGCTTGTGCCGCATTTCCGCAGGGACCACCTTCGTCACTTCCTCCACACCAAGAGGTAAAGACAAGCCCTTCCCATGCTCTTGCAGTGCGTCCACGATCTGATTCCAGCCTTCACATTTAACTTCATCCTGACAATCAAAGGTTTGGAATGGTTCGATCAACAGTTAGGGGACAATCCTGTTGAGGATGATGTGCCACGGTTCGCTGGGACGTGGGACCTCGTCGATGTATAGGATTTGGTCGTCACCTTCGTCATTGAAGTCCAACAGGCTGCCCAACAACTTCTTTTGTTTGGGGGTAAGAGTGATTCCTTGTTCTTCACAAACGACAGCTTCCCAGATCAGGAAGCGGTCTTCTTCCAACCAGTAAACAAATCTGTCAACCGCCTCTTGAAGATTCCACGATTCATTAAGAGGACCTTCCTCAAAGATATCGAGGGTCGGGATGTCCGGGTCGGATTCCCATCGAATCGGAGCCTTCGTCCTTGCTGCTGGTTTCTTTTTCTGCTTCATTTGTTTCACGGTTGCCGCTTCCTTTTCCTGTCGTTGTTTCAAGGTGAGATGGTAGATTGATTCTCCAAAACTCTCATGTGTCTTCACGGCCACTTCTTGTCATTCTTGTCCGTCAAGTTTCTTCATCAATTCAGCACGTCGCCGTTCAATGGCTTTCACGAAGAACACGAGCGTCCGGTGCAGCCGGAAAAAGTTCGACATGATGGGGTTCGAGAAGCATAGTGTTCCTTTCTGCCTCTCTCCAATCGTATCACCCACCCCCAAGAAGCCTGCCGCCATTTCCGAGATCATTTCTGACAACTTACGTTTGGTCGAGGACTTGAATTTCTTTGATCGAGTCATGGTTGTGTTCTCATTGATGGTTACAGATGCTCTCATCGAAAGCGGCGTCAAATTCTATCCTCTGCCGGATTCGCCGGATAGAATCAGACAGAAGGAGTGAAATTATGCGGCAGAGTTGTATGTGAAGGCTGAAGAAATCCAATGAGTCAGATCAGAGTCGTTTCGAAGTATGTGCTGGCGATCTTCATGATGAATGCTGGCACTATGCACTTCGTGAATCCGGCCTTCTTCCTGAAAATCATGCCGCCATTGCCTCCACAAAATCAATTCGGCGATGAGGAACAATCGCTTCGAAGCCGTTCCAAGTCGATTCTGGACCTTCGGGCTTCTGTGTCGAATGCTCGTAATCCCAGCAAAAGTGTCATGAGCAAATTGGCTGCGGAAATCGGCGTTAAACTGGGCCGAATAAGATGCGTCCCACGTCACTGACCGGGAATTGCTGGTTTCTGGCCAAGCTCTTCGACGTAAAACGCCAGTAGAGTCGGCTCGGTCTGGTGAAGTGTGATCTCCCGTGCTTCGCACCAATGGCAGAATCGTGTGACCGCGCGCAGATACGCGGACCGAGTGTTCGGGTTCGAAATGTTGGCGGTAAAAAACTCGACAAACCGGTGTTTTGTGTCGGCACCTTCGTTTTGGATCAGAGCCGACACGACGGCCGCCTGAGTGATCGCCGTGGAAAGTTGACGACTGATGATTCTGGTGGTGTAGTCACTGTCTGAAGGAAGCATTTCAAATGAGGGGAAGAGTCAACGTCATAAAGGACGTTATGACGTGTTCTCCAGAGTGCCAGACCGCCCTCAACCGCGCAATGGTACTCCGCAACGAAACGGGTTCCTGTCCACCCGATTGAGCCGGGTTGGACCGGATATTTGAGTAGCCAGGGATAGGCGCCGCATAAAAAACACTCAGCCGCCGCTTCGTCACCGCTACTGTCTGAAGTCAGAATTCTGGAAAAACCTGTGGTGTAACTACACCCTTGAAGGGTGTAATAGAGGGTTTTTCGGAGTGAAGCCGACTGGTCTCAAAAAAATTAAACTGCAGCCAGTCAATGCAAAAACCCAGCATTTATGCTGGGTTTTTGAAGTACCGGAGGCGGGGGTCGAACCCGCACATGGAATTACCCATACCGGATTTTGAATCCGGCGCGTCTGCCATTCCGCCACTCCGGCGGCACTTCGATCGACTGCGGAGATGTCGCAGGAAGCGGAGACTAATCGATGCGAAATCCGTTCGCAAGTTGATGGGACTGTAAGAGATCTCAGAATCCGGATACGAGACGACAAAGTTCGTCGCAGACGGAATCTTTTCGCGTTGAAAGGCGTCACAGTGCGGGGAGCAGGACCTGTGGAAGCGTGGCCTCGTTAAACTACGTGCCCAGCAGGCCGCGATTGTTCTATTTGAAATTTCATATTTGAGATTTGAAATACGATTCGCGGGGCGTTGTCCACGCGGTCAACGGAATGTGCCAACTTGGACCCTCAGCAGTACAGTCTGGCACAGGCGAATCGATCGACGTCAGGCCTGCTATGCGTTATTTTTTGAAAGGTCACAGAGCTGAACCGGAAAGAGGACACGAACATGAAGCTTGGACTGATCAATAGCGCCTGGGCGCAGGCGGGGCGGGATACGTCATGGGGAATTCGAAAGACGCGCGAGATCGGATTTGATTCCATTGACATCTTTACGGATCCGCTGGACATCGACGTTCGCGAACGGCAGTTGATTCGCCGCGCGTGTCAAAAGGCCCATTTGCCGATCATTTCTGTCTGCTGCGTGGCGACCGGGCTGATTGACTTCAATCCATCGGTGCAGAGGTTTCACATCGAACGCTGCAGGAAATTTCTGGATCTGTGTTACGAATTCGAAGCGGAAAACCTGCTGCTGGTGCTGGGTGAATACATCTGGAATCAGGAAGTGATTCCCCCGGCAGAACAGTGGAAGACCGGTATCGAAAACTGTCGTCGGCTCGCCGATTATGCGGCAGGGCTCGGATTACGAATAGCGTTGGAATTGGAACCTTTTCAATTGTCGCTCGTCAACAACGTGGACAACATGGTGCGATTTCTGGAGAATGCGAAGCATCCGGCGCTGTGTGCGAATATCGATGTGTCGCATCTGCAATTGGCGAACGTGAAACCGGAAGAAGTCAGTCGCCTCAAGGACCTCGCGATTCATGCACATATTTCCGACTGCGACGGAGTACGTCACGGCGACCTGCCGCCGGGGCGAGGTGTAGTGGATTTCGATGGGTATTTGAAAGAAATTGCAAAGCTCAACATGGGTGGTACCATGTCAATTGAACTTGAGTACTCACCGGAACCGGATCGTATCGAAGACTGGGTTCGGGAAGCGTTTACAGCGACGGCGGCGTTGATGCAAAAGGCCGGGTTGCGTGGATAGCTGTCACAGAAGTTGAATCGCCGGTTTTTGGCGGCGATCACTGCGTCAAAACTATGAAATGGAACTGGATACGATGTTTCGATGGACGTATGTGATCACAGTGGTTTGTGCAAGTCTTATCGTCCTGTCGGTGGCGGGGGAAGACGAAGTATCGACAGTGGCGGGAGTGCAACAGGCGGCGACAGCTGATGCGGCAAAGGTGGAATTCTTTGAGTCTCGGATTCGTCCGGCGCTGGTCGAACACTGTTATGCGTGTCATTCCACTGACGCAAAGGATGTGAAAGGTGGCCTGCTGCTGGATTCGCGACAGGGGATGCTCATTGGCGGAGACTCGGGGGCGGCTTTTGTGCCGGGGCAACCTGACACCAGCCTGCTCGTGAAAGCCTTGCGGCATGAAGAGCTCGAAATGCCGCCGGATCGAAAACTGCCGGATGGTGTGATTGACGACTTTGCCGCATGGATTCGGGACGGTGCAGCTGATCCTCGTGACGGCCAGGTGGCTGCGAACAAGCGGACGATCGACATCGAACAGGGGCGGGATTTCTGGTGTTTTCGGCCGGTTCAACGACCGCAAATTCCTGCAACTGAAGATGCATGGGCAACGACTGATATTGATCGGCTGATCGTGGCCCGGCAAATGACGATGTCAGATGACGGTCACAAGCTTGTGCGTGCTGCGGATGCCTCGCCGGAGACCCTGATTCGAAGGCTGACGTATGTGCTGACAGGTCTCCCGCCCACCCTCGAGGAACAGGAGAACTTTGCCATCGCTTGGGCAGATAATTCCCGGACGGCGATGGAAACGACCGTCGATCGACTGCTGGCGTCGCCGCGTTTCGGTGAGCGCTGGGGACGTCACTGGCTGGATGTGGCAAGGTTTTCGGAATCCACTGGCGGTGGTCGTAGTCTGATGTTGCCGGATGCGTGGCGATTTCGAGACTACGTGATTCGTGCTTTCAATACGGATCAGCCGTTTGATCAGCTCGTGAGGGAACACATCGCGGGCGACCTGCTTCCGTCTGCAAGTGATCAGGAGCATGACGAACACATCATCGGCGCGGGCTATCTGATGCTGGGAGCGATCAACTATGAAGAACAGGACAAAGAGCAGCTTCGCATGGATGTCGTGGACGAACAGATCGATTCGATGGGGCGTTCCTTTCTGGGGATGACGCTGGGCTGTTGCCGATGCCATGATCACAAATTCGATCCGATCCCGACCACAGACTACTACGCGCTGGCGGGAATTTTTCGCAGCACGAAGTCGCTGCTGCCGAACAACGTGAGCGACTTTGTGACAGCCCCGTTGCGTGTCGGCTACGATCAATCCGCGCTGGATGCCTGGACCGCGCGAGATAAGGAACTGGAGCAACAGATCACGGCATTGCAGAAATCAATCCCAAAAAGCACGCGGAATGCCGCCGTGGCTTTGTCAAAGTCGCCTCAGCTGGAGGAATTGGCAGGCGTGGTCGTCGATGACCATGCGGCAACGTTTGAGGGCACCTGGATTGCATCTTCGTTTCAGCAGCCGTTTGTCGGCGACGGGTACAGGCACTGCGGTCAGCCGAGAACGGGACTCGCCGTGCACTATGAAGCAACGCTGCCTGTGGATGGTGAGTATCGGATTCGGATGGTCATCAATTCCGGCGAGAGTCGCTCGAACAGCGTGCCTGTCCTGATTGTGCATGCAGACGGCGAATCCATCGTGACTGTCAGCCAGAAGACCGCACCGCCTGACAACAGCGTCTTCGCGGAACTCGGAAGATTTCGGTTTGAAGCAGACACGCCTGCGAGAGTCACAGTGAAAGCAGCGGAGGCTTCGGCGGGGTATGTCATTGCGGATGCCATCCAGTTTGTTGATTCTTCGATGGCCGTTGTCACAGCATCGCCCGACCTGGGAACCACAGGCCAGATCGCGACAGAAGTTTTGCCAAAACGCTACGAAACAGTGGCCAGTCTGAAAGGGCAACTTAAAGCGCTCGAAGCCAGGCGTGCGGAGCATCAGAAACACAAACCCACTGTGCCGACGGCGATGTGCGTCCGCGACGAAGAATCGCCTGAAGACTGGCATGTGCATATTCGCGGCGAGATTCGCAATCTGGGAGCTGTTGTGCCGCGCGGCTTTCTCACCGTCGCGACGCCGACCACGAATTCCTCCACGGTGCCTGCCTCTGCGGCGAAATCATCCAGCGGACGTCGGGAGCTGGCTGAATGGCTTGCATCACCCAATAATCCGTTGACGGCCCGCGTTTATGTCAATCGTGTCTGGATGCATGTGATGGGTGAAGGCATTGTCCGCACTCCGGACAATTTTGGCGAAACAGGCGAACGTCCGACACATCCGGAGCTGCTCGAATATCTGGCCGATTCTTTCGTTACGGCAGATGCGTGGTCCACGAAGAAGCTGGTGCGTCGGCTGTGTTTGACGTCGGCGTTCCGGATGGCGTCTCAGGTTTCGAGCGAATCCGGGAGTGTGGATCCTGAAAACCAGAGTCTGACTCGAGGATTCCGTCGGCGACTGGATGCGGAGTCCATTCGCGATTCGCTGCTACAGATCAGCGGGAGTCTGGATCTGTCGATTCAGTCCGGTCGCACCATTGCAAAGCTGTCAACATATGATAACGAATTCCATCACGACGAACATCCGATATCCTGCCGCAGTGTTTACGTGCCCTCATTTCGAAATACGATGTTGGATCTGTTCGAGGTTTTTGATGTGGCAAACCCGAATGTCGTTACCGGAAAGCGTACGAACAGTCTGCGGCCCGCGCAGTCCCTGTTCATGCTCAACAGTCCGTTTGTGATGGATCAGGCCCAACAGGCAGCAGCGACGTTCTTAAAGTCGTCGTCTTTCCAGCCGGGGGATGCATCTCAAAGTGTTCGCACGGCGTGGCGTATTTGCCTGGGACGCATTCCTTCCAGCGCGGAATTAACGGCGGCACTTCAAACGGTCGGCGAACAGCCGGATTCCGTGAGTGCCTGGAGCGCGTTGTTTCACAGTCTGTTCGCGTCGGTGGATTTTCGATACGTGGATTAAGATCGGGAATGAATCAGGCGGATCTGGCCAGCGTTGGGTCGTATTTGATCAACACGGGATCGAGTGTCTTTTCACACCAGGCGTCGCAGTGGTTCCGCACACGGCGATCGTATTCTTCTGTGCAGACACCGCGCGACATGTTGTGTTTGGCGCCCGGTGCGATCCAGAGCTGACAATGTTCACCGACGATGGACTGCAGCCGGGCGGCAATCTCAGGCGTCACATAGGAATCGCGGCCGCCGGAAATCAGCAGTACCATTTCGCTGTCGAGGGTATCGCGTTCGCGTTCCAGATGCACGTATTTGCAACCGCGGCGAATCTCGCTCTGCAGCATCGCATTCCGCAAAACCTGGTCCACATGCCATTTCGGCTGCAATCGATACACCCATACCGGAATCACATAATGCACAAAGCGATCGACGAAATATTTCGTCATGGACATGGTGCCAAACGCACTGTCTGCCACGACGCCTCGAATGCGTGGATATCGGCAGGCTGCCACCAGCGCTGCGACACCGCCGCGACTCACGCCGTAGGCAATCGTGGGCAATGTACTCAACTCGGGCCGCGATTCGATGAATTCCAGCATCGCTTCGACGTCGGTCATTTCGTATTCTGTAATCCAGTGGATTGGAGTATAGCCGGGCATCTCGCCGCTTTCTCCCTGACTGCGAAAATCTACCGCCATCACGATATAGCCATGCCGGATCAGTGCCTCGCAGTAGCGTCTTGCCATCCCATGATTTCCGCGAAGCTCCGGCAGAAAAAGGATCAGCCCTCGGGCATCTTTCCTGTCCCCGTTGAGTAGACTTCCCCGGAGCGTCACACCATCGGTCGTCGGGATCACGAGGCGTTCGTCGTGCGGGTGGGGTTTTGCAGTCACAACATTGAACGGCGGCACACTTTCGAAGATGTCCACAATGCGCGGCGTCACATATCGGCGAAATGCCAGATTGCACGCCATCAGAGCACAAACCACAAAGAGTGAGGTCCAAACCCACATCACTTGAGAACTCCCGAATGCTGGCAACTCAGGATTTGAGTCAGGGCCGTCCAGGTCACTCCGATTTGTCAAATCAGCTAAGCTTTAAATTCCGAAACAATCAAAGCGACGTTCTGGCCTCCAAAACCAAAACTATTGGAAAGCGCTGCCTTAATTTTCTTTTCCCTGGGCTGATTGGGGATATAGTCCAGATCACAGGCGGGGTCGGGCGTTTCGTAATTGATCGTCGGCGGCAACACGCCATCCCGAATCGCCAGCAGACATGTCATTGCTTCGACCGCACCAGCAGCTGCAATCAGATGCCCCATCATGCTCTTGATGCTGGAAATCGGCGTGTTTCGTGCGTGATCCCCCAGCCCGCCTTTGATCGCCATCGTCTCGACCTGATCATTCACTTTGGTACTTGTCCCATGTGCGTTGACGTAGCCAATTTCTTCCGCATTGACTTCAGCATCCCGCAATGCCATCTTGATGCAACTGATCGCACCCCTGCCTTCGGGATGGATATCGGTGATCCGATATGCATCAGCCGTGGACCCATAGCCGCGAATTTCGCCGTAGATTTTCGCTCCACGTGCTTTGGCATGTTCCAGTTCTTCCAAAATCAACATCCCGGCACCTTCACCAAGGACGAATCCATCGCGCGTGAGGTCGAACGGACGTGATGCCGTCGTGGGTGAATCATTTCGTTCGGACAGAGCTGTCAACAGGTTGAAGCCCGTAACTCCAAACGGATGAATCATGCTGTGGGCTCCGCCTGACAGCATGAGTTCCGCATCGCCGCGGCGGATAATTTCAGTCGCTTCACCAATCGCCTGACTGGACGCTGCACAAGCGGTCAGGCAATTGAGATTTGGCCCCTGCGCGTTGAACAAACTGGACAGGTGCGCTGCAGGCATGTTTGGTTCAAGTTCCAGTTCGAACCGAGGATTCATTTTTTCGATGAAGTCGTGCGTGAATCGCTGCAGGTCCGGCTCGCCGTGATTATTGGAATCGGCTACCAGATTCATGAACTGCAAAAAATCCTGTTGGCCTTCGCCCGCCCCAAGGTAGACGCCGAATCGCGCGGGGTCGAACTCACGGTCATCGTAAATTCCGGACGCTTCGACGGCTTGTTTCGCAGCTCCGATGGCAAAACGAATATTGCGTCCGGCGTCTGCGAATCGCTGCGGATCTTCGACCAGTGATTCGAAGTCATAGTTTCGAACTTCAGCAGCAAAACGGGTCGGGAAATGAGACGCATCAAAGTGCGTAATCGGCCCCACGCCGTTGCGACATTCCTTCTGCGCCTGCCACATGGATTCCATGTCGTTTCCAAGCGGAGTCACGCAGCCCATTCCGGTCACAACGACACGACGTTTCATCATTTCAGTCAGTCCTGCATCTTAGAGAAGTCAGTTTGGTCAGACTCGGACACCAGACGCCAACAGTCGCCGGCCTCCGGTCAGCCGCCGACCCCGGCTTGACCGACGGTGAGAATATCCAGCAGGTTCGTCCGAAACACAAAGTTCTTTTGGTCAATCCGACTCAGCTGAGGATCATCTGAATTCAGATGAACAAATACGATCTCCGCTTCCGCAACAAGTCGTTCACCGACTGTCGCTGTCACCGTCACGCTGCCACCTTCTTCTCGAGCGTCCTGAAGCTCAGCTGCGTAAATCAACTGATCTCCCGGACACGCCCAACTATGAAAGGTTACTTTTGGTACTTTGGCCAGAATCACGTTGTATTCGAACTTATAGTGTTCGCCCAGCAGAATACCGCCTGTCTGCGCCATGCCTTCGATCATCAGAGAACCCGGCATGACCGGGAAGCCTGGAAAATGGTCGTGCAGATGTTCCTCTGCCAGCGACACATTTTTCACAGACTTTGCCCGTTTGCCTGATTCAAATTCGATGAATCGATCAATCCAGTACCAACGCATAATTCACGGTCTCATTATTTCAATCGAGTGGCGACGAACCTGCAAATCATGTCCACTGTAAACAAGTCGGAAAGTTTTGACACCAGTGGATTTGCCGCAAATGCGTCGATGTCCGCGTGCGGTATTTTGGTTCGAAGCTGGGCAATGCCCTCTTCAGTCACCTTGCCATCCGCCACAAAACCAGAATCGGCAGTTGCCAGATTTTCCGGGAAGAGTTCACCGCGAGGAATCTTAATGTCAAAGTTCTTTTCCAGACGGAACACGATGTCGAGAAAATCGATGGACTCCGCGCCCAGATCACCGATCAGTGTTGCGGTCGGCGTGACCTCGTCGTCATCAACTCCCAAAGCATCGACAAGGGTTTCCTGTACCTTAACCAGAATTTCATCAGCAGATGCCATTAACAGTTACTCCCGGTCTCTGCCGACTTTCAAATTGGCAAAGACGACGATCGCCAGAAAACCCAGTCATATGCTCCGGCTGGCGACCGATCCCGAAGCACAACATACATCAATGTCACAGACCCAGTTCCCGGACATTGCTGAATTCCGCCACGCTCTATTGTGGCGACATACGTCAAACTGTTCCAGACGTCATGGTGTCGAAATCCCGACACATCCAAAAAGATCCTCGATTTGCCGGGTCAGCTGGAAGCGAGAACCACTCTTGATGTCTGAAAACAAACCAAAAACACCGGTCCTCGAATATCGGAACAGACTTCTACATGCCTCCCAACGTCAACCCGCCATCAACTTTGAGGATCTGGCCGGTCACGTACGACGACTCATCAGCTGCAAAGAACAGCACCGCGTTCGAAATATCGTCTGGGCGTCCAAGTCGCCTCACGGGGATTTTCTTTTTGATTTGGTCGCCTGCCGCATTGACCACGGCCACCGTCATGTCGGTCTCAATAAAACCTGGTGCCACCGCGTTGGCTGTGATTCCACGTCGTGCAAGTTCAGTGGCAACGCAGCGCGTGAATCCTTCCACGCCGCCTTTGCTGGCCGCATAGTTCGCTTGTCCGGGATTTGAAACGTCCGCCGCGACACTCGACATATTAATAATGCGACCATAGCGTTGAGACATCATCTGGCGCGTCGCGGCCTGACAGAAATTAAATACGCTCGTCAGATTGGTGTCAATGACATCCTGCCACTGCTGAGCGTCCATCGTGGCCAGCAGTCCGTCGCGAATGATGCCTGCATTGTTCACCAGGATCTCGACCTTGCCCCATTTTTCGACGACGTCTGCGATGACTTTGTCCGCCGCCGGTTTGGAACGCACGTCTGCCTGAATGGCCCACACTTCATGACCTTCGCTTGTCAGCGCCTTGACCACGTCTTCCGCCGCCGCAGAGTTGGAGCTATAGACAAATGCAACTTTGGCTCCGTTGCGCGCCAACGTCTCCACAATCGCGCGACCAATGCCCCGGCTGCCGCCTGTGACGAGAGCAATTCTGCCCTGAACTGTCATGTGTCCAAATCCTCAAGGTAAATGAAATGCAGTATCATTGCCAATCCGCGCGGTCGACTATTGCACGCCTTTGATCTGCTCGAAAAGTTCCTTCATCGACGCAATCAGTCGGGCATCTTTGTCCGCCAACTGCGGGTTGCGACCAGCAAGATTCTCTTTCGACAGAATCAACCGTGCACTCACTGCAGATAATCCACCAACTGTCCCGGACGCCATAAACTCTGCCGAAGTATCATCGGTCGATCTCATCGTCGCCGTAACTTCCAGCGTCTGCCCCGGCTTCAGAAAGTTATTGAACTTCACCGCACGGGCCTGCTTCAACAACAACGCACTGAACTTGAAATCATCGGTCACACGAGATAGCCAGGCACATGACTGGACCAGACACTCCACCATCATGACCCCAGGCAGCACCGAAAACCCCGGAAAGTGATCCTGCAGATATTCTTCAGCCATCGACACGTGCTTGATCGTAGAAATGCTGTGACCAGGTACAAGTGATGTGATGCGATCGACGAGACAGAACTTCATGGAACCTTTGCCTGCAAGCCTAAAAAATCCTGCCCAAATACAGCCGCCGAGAAATCGTGCCACCGTGAGCCCTAGTGTAGAAGGTCCACTGCTGACTACAAAATCCGCGACAATCCCCATGGGACATTTTGGAGAAAAAAAACGGATGCAAACTTTCGGGTGGTCTTCGAACTACTTATGGCAAAGTCAACCAATTCTTTCAGAATCTACAATGAAGTCGTTGTTTACTCAAGTGCCCCAAAGTACGCTGACCTCCTGATCCGGAATTCCCACGATTCTTGACCACGATATCTCGCAAATTGTGTGATTTTTACGGTTCTTGAAGTCTGTGAATCTTTTGGACTTTGCCGGAAACGTTGGGTGCTTTCGGCAATTTTTGCTGATTCTACTAAACACAATGAGTAATTTGTGGCGTTGAGGATAACTGTGGTGTATTTTCCATCGGTGATGCGTGGGAAGCATACGCAAATCATTTTTTGAATTTGATGTCTGACGAGGTGTCGGGCATTTCGGTGGTTTCGGTTGATCCAGAATCTTCTTTGGGAGGAGTTACAGAGTATGCGTTTCTTTTTGTCGTTGGCGGCAGTAGTCGCCCTAACAGCGTCGGCGGACGCTGGTCATTGCCGCCATCGAGTCAGCCACTGCTGCTCTGCACCTTGTGCGACCAGCTGTAACCCGTGCGGTGCCAGCTCATGTGGCGGTTGCAATTCGGGCGGCGGCTCGAATTCCGGTGCCTTTGGTGCTGCCGATGCATGTGGCACATGGGAAACTGTTTCCCGCACGATCATGGTACCGCAAATGGTAACCGAGACTCGGACTGTAACTGTCAATGTTCCTACTCAGGAACAACGCGAAGGAATGCGGACTGTATGCAAAACGGTTTACGATCCGAAGGAGGAGACCTATACCGTGATGGTTCCGTACACAGAAAAGCGCGAAGCAACCCGCACTGTTTGCAAGACGGTTTTCGATCCAAAAGAGGAAACCTATAACGTGATGGTTCCCTACACAGAACAGCGCGAAGCAACGCGCACTGTTTACAAGATGGTTTCCGAGCCGAAAGAGGAAACCTACACTGTGATGGTGCCAACAACAGAACAGCGCGAAGCAACTCGCACTGTCCACAAGACGGTTTACGACTCAAAAGAGCAAACCTACACCGTCATGGTTCCCTACACAGAACAGCGCGAAGCAACTCGCACTGTCTACAAGACGGTTACCGAGCCGAAAGAAGAAACCTACACCGTCATGGTGCCATCCACAGAACAGCGCGAAGCAACTCGCACTGTCTACAAGACGGTTTACGATTCGGTCGAGCAAGGCTACAACGTGATGGTTCCATACACAGAACAGCGCGAAGCAACTCGCACTGTCTACAAGACGGTCACCGAGCCAAAGGAAGAAACTTACACCGTCATGGTGCCTTCTACAGAAGCACGCACTGGCACCCGCACTGTGTGGCATCAGGTTCCAGTCACGAAGACTCGCATGGTTTGTGAAGATCAGGGGCACTGGGAAGAACAGGTTGTTGGTGGCAACGGAAGCAACATCGGATCCGGTGGCAGCAACAATGGCAACAATGGTTGCGGTGGATGCGGCAACGGTTGCGGTGGATGCAACAACGGTT
Organism: Candidatus Kuenenia stuttgartensis; assembly: GCA_945861465.1. GTDB lineage: Bacteria > Planctomycetota > Planctomycetia > Planctomycetales > Planctomycetaceae > SXXK01. Next base: position 28,721 of record CAMAVB010000031.1, on the reverse strand, counting down.
GCGGTGGATGCAACAACGGTTGCGGTGGATGCGGCAACGGTTGCGGTGGATGCGGCAACGGTGTTGCAGGCGATGGATCTGGTGCTGTTTCAGGTGGCTGCGCTCAAACTCGCCGAGTCTGGGTTTCCAATCAGGTTCAGCGCACAGTTGAGTACACGGCCTACGAAAATCAGCAGTCTCAGGAAAGTTACACGTACAACGTGACTGTTTGCCACCCTGAAACCCGGACACGCACAGTCAACGTCAGCCGTCAGGTTTCAGAGCAGGTGCCTTACACCTACACCGTAAACCTGTGCAAGGCAGAAGCTCGGACCCGTACGGTTCAGGTTGCTCGTCAGATTTCAGAGCAGGTTCCTTACACTTACAGCGTGACGGTTTGCCATCCAGAAACCAAAACACGCACAGTCAACGTTTGCCGTCAGGTTTCAGAGCAGGTGCCTTACACTTACACCGTAAACCTGTGCAAGGCAGAAGCTCGGACCCGTACAGTTCAGGTTGCTCGCCAGGTTTCAGAACAGGTGCCTTTCACCTACCATGTTACGGTTTGCCATCCAGAAACCAAAACACGGACAGTCAACGTCTGCCGTCAGGTTTCGGAGCAGGTGCCTTACACCTACACCGTAAATCTGTGCAAGGCAGAAGCCCGGACCCGTACGGTTCAGGTTGCACGTCAGGTTTCAGAGCAAGTGCCTTACACATACTCTGTCACAGCATGCAAACCAGAAAGTCGAACTCGCACAGTTCAAGTTGCACGTCAGGTTTCAGAGCAGGTACCTTATACCTATTCTGTTTGCGTGATGCACCCCGAACAGCGTGAAGTACAGGTTCAGGTCTGCAAGATGGTCGAAAAGGTTTGTACATCACAGGTGTACCGCCCCGCCGCTCCAGCGTGTGGCGGATGTCAAGCAGCTCCAGCAGCAGAAGTTGCTCCAGCAGCAGCTGTAACTCAGTGATTCAAGGCGAAATGGCAGTTCGCTGCTGATTCGATTTGAAAACAAGAACACCTCGGGAAGCAATTCCCGAGGTGTTTTTTTTGCAACGATCCGCCGCCGGGCCAAGATTTATCGTCGGGCCTCAACATCATGGGCAAAAAGATGTTGGGCAAAAATGGCTGCTATTTTTCTGCCCATACATTTTTCTGCCCCGAACGTCCTCGCTCCTAAAACGTCGTATTGACGGTGGCGTACGGGCGAATTCCTCAGCTTAGGACCGCTCGAGAAATAACTGTCTCTTTTTATGCCCCTCACCCTGCCCTCTCCCCTTGCCAGGGGAGAGGAGGATGCGGTCAATTATTTCTCGAACGGTCCTTAGCTTTGCAGCGGGCTGTTGTTTTTTTGTGCTGTCTCCGTCGTCATGCCGCAACTCCGCCGAATTGAAAGCGGTCGGAACCGGGGCAACTTAGGACGCACGGCCTTCGTTGGAAACTCGTGTTCCGATGCGTTCGCCGGAGACGGCTCGGGCGATGTTGCCGACCTTTTTGTAGTTAAACACAATGATATCGATGTTGTGTTCCATGCAGTGATGCATGGCTTGAGCGTCCATGACCTGCAGATTCTGGTCAAGCACTTCCCGGAATGAGATATCCGTGTAGCGGATTGCGTGCGGATTTTTCATCGGGTCTTCGGAGTAAACTCCATCGACCTTCGTCCCCTTGAGAACCACGTCCGCGTCAATCTCACGTGCGCGCAATGCCGCTGCGGTGTCGGTCGTGACAAACGGGCTTCCCGTGCCAGCGGCGAGAATCACCACGCGACCTTTTTCCAGATGGCGCAGGCACCGACGTCGAATAAAAGGTTCCGCTACGCCTTCCATGCGAATCGCGCTTTGAAGACGCGTGGCAACGCCGACGCTTTCCAATGCATCCTGCAACGCCAGTCCATTGATCACGGTTGCCAACATTCCCATATAATGTGCCGTCGATGGGACAATCTGCTGACTGATATCAGCGAACTGTTTGCCACGCAGAATGTTGCCCCCACCGCACACGATCGCCAGTTGGACGCCGTTCCTGACCACATCCCGGATTTGCTCAGCCACAGACGTCAGTTCGGCCATGCTGATGCCGGATTCGCCCTCGCGACAAAAGCTTTCGCCGCTGATCTTGAGCAGCACACGTTTGTAGGCAGGTCGCAGACTGGAAACGGACATCAACAAGCTCCTGGAGAATTGAGCTAAGGAACGGAGACGGAATCCTCTGCAGTCCTCCTGAGAGGATTACAGAAGTCAAAGAAGCCCGGCATCTGCTTGCAAATGACGGGCTTCATTTTTGTCATGCGTCGCACAGGAAAGTGCGACGTAAAATCGGATCAGCGAGCACCGACTTTCCATCGGTAGAACTGAACGGCGTCGGTACCGTTTTCGGCAAGTGCCTGGCTGACGGTCTTGCTGTCGTCCTTTGCGAACGGCTGCATCTGCAGTACGCCCTGGTCGGCGTAGAACACTTTCATCCGGCCATCGACCATCTTCTCGATAATGTTTTCAGGCTTCTTTGACGCTCGCGCTTCGGCCGTCAAGCGGTCACGTTCTGCCTTCACAATCGACGGTTCCAGATCTTCAGGTTTGGTCACTGAAGGACTCATCCCGGCGATGTGCATGGCGACGTCTCTGAGGATGTCGCTGGATTTCGGAGTCCCGGATGCCACGAACAGCACGCCGGTCTTGAAGTCGTGATGCACGTAGCCACCGACAGGTCCGTTGACCCGCACGATACGGTTGACAACAATTTTTTCCCGAATCTTATTCACGATCTCTTCGTACTGCTCCTGAAACGTCTGGCTGGCACCAGCGCCTTTCTGAGCCATCAAGGCGGCAGCATCGGCAGCGCCCGGTCCGGCGAGAAGCTGATCGGCCATTGCCTGGCCGAACTTCTGCATCACTTCGCCAGTGGCGACTGGCGATGATTCGCATTGGATTTCAACCATGGCGGCTTCGGACGCATCTGGCTTCGCAGCGATAAAGATGCGCCCTTCGGCAGTGACATTGTCAGCCCGTTTTTCCTGAACCTTTTTGAACATTTCACGCAGGATCTGCATGGCTTTGGCTTCGTCGCCACCGGCTTCAGTCAGGGCTTTCTTGCATTCCATCATTGGAAGGTCAGTTTTCTCACGAAGTGCTTTAACCGCAGCGGCTGTAATTTCCGCCATCACAATCTCCTTAGACATGAATCAAGTGTCAGGTTTCAAGTCGCAGCTCAGCGACAAAGACACTGGTTTGTAGCCGAATTCCTGAGAATTCGGACGTGGCCTGAGGTCGTTTAACGGCGAGCCGAAGGCGTAGGCGAAATCCTGGCACCGACGCCTGCGGCTTGCCGTTAAACGATTACGACGGCAGTCCCCTCGGGGAGAAGGGACATGTGTCAAGCCGTACGAGTTCGCCGAATCGAATTACCGAATTGAAGGTACTGCCTTTGGCTCATTCGATGCAGGCGCGTCGTCTGATTTCTTCTTCGGATCGTCCGGACGCATGCTGCGTCCTTGTTTGATCGCGTCGGTCAGGTGCTGGATCACCAGTCGAATCGAGCGCAGACTATCGTCGTTGCCCGGGATCGGCAGGTCGACCATGTCCGGGTCGGAATCGGTATCGATCAGCGCCACAATTTTCACGCCGAGCAGGCGAGCTTCATGGACGGCGTTCTTTTCTTTGGTCGGATCTACGATCACCAGACATTCCGGCAAGCGATTCATTTCCCGCATGCCGTTCAGGTTGCGGTAGATCTTGTTGTACTCACGATTCAGTGTCGACTGCATCTTCTTGGAGTAGTTCTTAATCTCACCGTTTTCGCGGAGAGTCTCAAGTTCTTCCAAACGTTTCAGCCGGGTACGAATCGTGCGGAAATTCGTCAGCGTACCGCCGAGCCAGCGCTCGGTGCAGTACGGCATTTTGCAGTCCTGAGCCAGTTCTTCGATGGCAGCACCGGCTTGACGCTTGGTTCCCACAAACAGGATCAGCCCACCCTGGGCAGCGACTTTGAGCAGATACTTCTTTGCTCGGATCAGACCGCGGATGGTTTCTTTGATGTCGATGATATGAATCTGATTACGACGACCGTAAATATACGGTCGCATTTTCGGGTTCCAGCGACTGGATCGGTGTCCGTAGTGAACACCCGCTTCCAGAATCTCTTTTACCACAATCTCAGCCATTGCCGATCTCCTGTGATCTGCGGCGGCATGCCGCAGCGAGCAGCCCAATAGGGGACTCGCACAGAACAATTGTGTGAATGTCGAAACACAATGTCGTGATTCGACACGCAGCACGTCACCAAAAATCCGGAGGTGACAGAATCCGGCGAGACCCCCACGGGTCCCGGGAATTTGAACTGGGAAGAATATCGATCTTTGAAGTCAGCGTCAAACAGCGTTTCCGAGTGAGAAATACCCCCCATTTCGGTTGAATCCCTGGTATTTTTTGGCATTTTACAGACAATCTCGCCAGGAATGTTTCAAAGGCCACGAATTGGCTCGGTTTGGCTCATTGTGTTCGATATCCGCGGTTCCTCTCAATAGTGAAAGACTTTTCGATGTTTTTGGCCCGATTTAAAAAACTGCTGCTCGCGTCTGCCGTAATGCTGGGTGGCCTGAGTGGTGTTGCTTCTGCTCAGACAACTGACACTAAGGTGTTGAGTAGTGAGATTCTCCCACGGGACACGTATTTCTACCTATCCATGCCCAGCGTGCAGGGATTCAAAGAATCGTTCGAGAATTCGTCGAGCGGTCGGTTGTTTGCTGATCCTGCTCTCGAAGAATTCAAAGCTGAAGTGTCCAATGCGTTCAGCAGTGAAATGCAGGACAGTCTGTCGCAGATCAACGACGCATTGGGTCTGACCGCAGACGAGTTGATGGCAATTCCAACCGGCGAAGTCACCATTGCCGTTTCGAAAGCCTCGTCGAACAAAATGGGTGTCATTATGTTCATGGACTACGGTTCGCACGAATCAGAAGTCAAAGGTCTGCTTGAAAAAGCCAGCGCTGCACTGAACGACAACGATCAGCTTGAAGCCGCCAACGTTGAGCACGATGGCACCGAGTTGACGATGTACACCGTCACCAGCGATATCGCAAAGCAGACTCCGCTGGCTAAAGAATTTGGCTGGTTTCTGAAAGACGAACGCCTGGTTGTTTCAAACAGCAGCGCGCTGTTGAAGCTGACGCTCGACAACTGGGCTGGCGGTTCCGAAAAAACTTTGAAGAGTAACGCCGTCTACGCCTACATCATGGAGAAGTGCGAATCAACTCCCGGTGCCGGCCAGATGACGACTTTCGTTGATCCCGTGGGAATGTTTACGGCATTGGTTCAGACCGGTTCGCTCGGTCCAAATGGTGCCGCTGCCGGAATGGCGATCGGGTTTTTCCCGACGCTGGGCATCGATCAGCTCAAGGGCATTGGTTCGTCCGGCGAAATGGGTGGTGATGAATTTGACGGCGTGTCCCGCTCGTTTCTGTATTGCGAGCAACCTCCTCAGGCAGCCATGCAGGTGTTTCAGCTGGATGCAGTCGACGCCGTCCCGCCATCATGGGTCAAAGAAGACGCCAGTGTATGGATGGCGACAAAGTGGAAAGCTGGAGAAGCCTATACGGCTATTGAAACACTGGTAGATATGTTCCAGGGTGCCGGTGCGTTTGAAAGCACCATCGATTCACTTTCTGAGCGGGAACCTCAGGTTCACATCAAGAAGGACGTGATTGATCAACTCGATGGGAAAATGCAGGTCGTAATATCGCCCGGCGACCGTACGTCGAAAGCAGCTTCAGATGACATGCTGTTTGCCATCGGTGTCAAGGACAACCAGGCATTTGCCGATCTGCTGAATAAGCTGGCTTCACAGCCGGGTGTTCCCAGCGAGACACGTGAAGTGAATGGTGTCACGGTTTATGAAATTGATCCGGGGACTGGCCAGAAAATTTCGTTCACCGTGGCCAACAGCCAGCTGCTGGTCGCGATCGGTGGAAATCAGCTTGAGCAGGCTCTGAGGAACGATAACGACGTGCGTCCGCTGGCTGATTCTGATGACTTTAAATCCGTCTCAGGACACTTTCCGGATGGTGCATTGGCGGTGACGTTTTCGCGTCCCGCCGAACAGTACCGGCGTCTGTATGACATGCTGCGTGACGGCGAAGCAGCCGAGAATTTCCCCGGCATGGAAGACCTGTTCGCGAAGATTGATTTCGGTAAACTGCCATCGTTTGATGTCATCGAAAAGTATATGGCCCCAACGGGCGGTTACTGGGTCGGTGACGAAAACGGCGTCTTGATGGAACAGTTTACCCTGAAGGCAGAATAACACAGTCAGGTCGCTGGCATCAGCATGTTGCCGCGACCGAAGAGGTTAAAGCCAATGGGCTGATCTTTCGGTGAAAGATCAGCCCTGTTTTTTTTCAATGGCCCGCTGCACTGTTGGAGTTTCGGTTCACTTTCGGCAAATGAAAAACCGTAATGATGTACGAGCCCCGATGTGGGCTAACGCTCAGCGGCTGATGAACACAACGCGAAGTTGATGGTTTGCCTGTGGCGGGTCAATGACAAGTTATTGATAAAGGTACGTGCTTCGCGATAACGGCTTTGTGTTGAAGTCGCTGCCCCGCGATGGTACACACCGTAACGAAAGGTTTTCAGGATCTACTCGGGATGTTGTCTGGGCAAACAAGGCGCATAGTAACGATTTCGTGGACCCATTTCCTGCGAGCAGGCCATGGTTCGGCGACGTCGCGTTTGAGGAACTTATTATGACAATTCGAATCGTTTATCTCCTGCTGATTGCGTTAGCACTCCTGCCGCCAGCGATCGGGACGCAGCTGGAATCCGTCTCCAGTGAAAATCGCTCGCTCGTACCGCGCCAACTGATGGCGTTGCTGCACGCGCCCGAGATTCATCAGGAACTGAAGCTGAGCAGCAAGCAGGTCACCGAATTGGAGTCCCTGTTCGCGCAAATCGACGGGCCGTGGTTTCAATTGCGAAATCAGTCACCGCAACAGCAGCTTCCCATCCTCGATTCTCTGGATCTACGTGTCCACAGTTGGCTGGCAGAGAATACAACGACCGAGCAGCGAGAACGACTGCGGCAGATCGAGTTGCAGGCACAGAGCGTCAGAATGCTGCTCGGCAATGACTTGGCGGTGGAATTGAAACTGGACTCGATGCAGCAGGAGCGTTTCGCAAAACTGGCCAGGTCAACCGAAGCAGCGCAGTCAGCACTGCAAAAAGCAGTCATGAGTGGCGAACCGAGTGACGAGCTGCAGTCGAAAGCAAAGGCAGCGGCAAAAGCGGAGCATGATGCGGTCGGGAAGGTGCTCAAACCTGAGCAAGCCCGGCGTTTGCAGGAAATGCTTGGCGAGTCCTTTGAGATCGCCAAATTGAAACGCATCTATCCGATGGCACCCGAGTTTGTGGCGGTCGAGGATTGGCTCAACTCAAAGCCGCTGACGTTAAAGGGACTTCGAGGTAAAGTTGTGCTGGTACACTTCTATGCATTCCAGTGTCACAACTGCCACGCGAACTTCGAAATTTATCGGCGTTGGCACGAGCAATGGCGTGAGAAAGGTGTCGTGGTTGTCGGCATTCAAACTCCAGAAACCACGCAGGAGCGTGACCCAGTCGCGGTGAAGTCTGCTGCAGCAGAACGCAAACTGGAGTTTCCGATCATGGTTGACGTTGCATCGAAAAACTGGGAGGCGTGGGGGAACACGATGTGGCCAACGGTCTACGTTGTCGATAAGAACGGTTACCTTCGCCAATGGTGGCAGGGAGAATTGAACTGGAAGGGAGCCACTGGCGACAAAACGATCGAACAGGCCGTGCAGCAATTACTCGTCGAGCCGTAGGAGTCTGTCCACCCTGCGTGGATGGAAGCCCCCGTTTGGCCACCAGATCGCGACGTGCATTCCATATTGCTGCACGCCACCGCAGCTTGCCTCGATGGTAGCCTCGTCTGGGTCAGCAACGTGTCAGGCAACCAGATTCGCTTCCACCTGAGCGAGCCAGGGTGGAAAGCCAACGAAGTATCAAGCTGTGTCCCCGGGATTCTTCTTCCCAGCAAGCCGCCTCATGCGGGCCGTTTCAATCACGATCGTCAGCAACACAGGCTCTTTGTTGTGCATCGTTACTCTTTCGATTTCGCCTGCGCGAAAATTCCCGTTTCACACCGCCGGTGGGAAACCCAGCACTGCAGCTGAAACAAGCGACAGTCATTTGGAGTGCGGCGACTTTTCGCCGCTTTGCCTTTCCAACACAGCATTCGTGTCAATCGACTTAAGAAACAGCGAACATGCCATTTCAGGTGAAGCCGACAGAACAAACAATCCTCTTGCGCAGAGCCAAATTACCTTAAAAAGAAAGCGGTGACGAGTCACCGCATTCCAAAGGTCTCTTCTTCAGAGGCTAGAACATCCGTTTATGACGGTAATAAACTTCCAGCGTGAGCAATGACAGCGATGTTGCGTAGACTCGTCCGCCAGCGCCATCGTGTCCGCCCTGAGGAGCCCAGCTGCCGGATTCGTGACCTTCAGTGGACTGCGAATCAATCAGCAGATCTCTCATGACAGGATTCCATTCCTCCCACGGCTCGCCGCCATAATGATGCAGGACCTGAGTTGCGTAATACCAGTAGTAAAGATCTCCGCCCTGTTGCGGCGGATGTGACAGCAGATATTGGACTCCGGCCTCGAGACCCGGGCGTTTTGAATTCCAGGATGTGTAAATGCGGCACAGCAGGCCTTCGGCCGTCATGGCGTCGGAGCCGCCGCCGCCCGGCGTGTATCCGTAACCACCTCCTTTCCTGTCGGTCTGCACAGAATCCAGAAAAACTGATACTTTCGTCATGACGCCTTTGGGAACATGGAGTCCTCCCTGCTGAGCACTTCGCAGGGCAATGACCTGCCAGCCGGTCACACTGGTGTCGCCCGCCATACCGGGCGAATATCTCCAGCCGCCCTGCCCATGTTGTGCTTTCACGATGTAATCGATTGATCGCTGTGCGGGTTGTTTGAGCTTCGGGTCCTTTGTCATGGCCCAGGCTTCGCATAACGCGATCGATGCGATTCCGTGCGCATAAAGAGTGCCTGCATCACAATGACGAAACGTGCCTTCCTTCGTTTGGTCTGCGATCAACCAGTCGAGACCAGTCTTCACTGTCTTTTTATACTTGCCACTCTGATGGGTGTACCCTGCGCCCAGGAACGGCAGCAGGCCGAATCCTGTCCCGGCGGCATCGCTCACACTTCCCGGACTGGAACATTGTCCGTTGCACTCTCCCGCCGCATGAAACTCGTTCAGCGACCAGTGCCCATCTTTGTCCTGGTGATCCGCCAACCATTTCAAACCGCGTTCCACGGCTGATTCACTGGCAGCGCTGCCGCCTTCTGATTCTGCAAGTTTCTTTCGCTGCTCGGCATCACGACCGGCAAACATCCCCGGCGAACGAGCGGCGGCAGCATCGCGGGCTCCATCGTCCCTTGATCGATCGGGCTGAAGCTGTTCGAGTGGTGGAACTGTAAAGGAAAGTTGCGGCGAAGGTTTTTCAGCATCCACCGATCCCGTCCCCTTCGCGGCAATCGCATCATCCTTCGCTGACCCGAGATCTGCATTCCCTGAGTCTTCCGCCTGCGCATCAACCCCGGAATCCGGACCGTCGCGACCAGCAGAGACGTCCGTTGACTGGTCTATCTCGCCCGCGACGGTACGGTCATTATCGCCGCTGGCGTCGTCACTGGATGACGTGCCATCGCCGACTGCGTTGCCGGTTCCAGTACCGGTGCCGCTTCCGTCCATGCTTCCGGCAAGGGAGGCTCCTTGTCGATTTGGCAACCAGGTCACCAGCATCAGCAGGCCGGCGAACAACAGGCAGGTCATAACGCCGACAAGCGTGCCGACGGAAACTCGCGTTCGAAACTGATTAACGGACTCCTCATCGGAAAACGATTGCGGGTTTGCCTCCTCGTTGATGTCCGCTCCGCCCTGCTGGTTCATGCGTCAGATCCCTGATTACTGCACAAAGACCGGTTCGGTCTGGTCGCCAATATAAACTTTGGCGTCGTCGGGAAACGGAACCAGGTGATACTCAAAACCGCCGCGGATCATTTCGTTCTTGACGCTCTCGAAATTTGCGAACGAGTCCTTGAAGACAAACACCGAGAGGAAATGCTTAGACTTGTCAAAATCGGCCAGGCGCGCCGCGATCTCGGCAGCATTGGAGCCGTCGGCTGCGACAGCGAGCCCGGCACCAGGCACCAGTTCAATGTATTTCTTCCCAGGGGCTTCTTCCACGATCTTCGACTCCGCCTCATTGTGGACGATCTGGCCGTCCTCATTACGATGCGCGAAAGCGCTGAAGCGTCCTGCTTTGAGAAAGAAGGGAATCGCAGCTTTCTGCGTCGCACGCTGTTGGGGGACTTCGGACGTTCGGCTTCTGAGGCTGGCTTCGCTCTCAAGCCTTTGTTTCTCCAGTTGCAGTCGTTCCTTTGCCTCGGCCAACCGCTGAGCGAGTTTTTCCAGTTCCCTGGCAGTCTCCGCAAGGTCCGCCTGTGAGTCAGCGACATCTGCCAGTTTCTGTGTACGCTCATCCCGTAACTCGTCACTATTGTCGTCAAGCGACCGGAGTGATTCCAGCAGACCGAGACTTTCCGGATCGGCAAATTGCCGTTCCAGATCTTCTTTCTGCCGCACGGCCTGGCGGAGTTTTGTCAGTCTCGCTTCCGATTCTGTCAGCTCCCCGCGCAGCCGACGCAGCGCGCGGCTGGATTCTGCGCTGGGGGCGGACGGCGCAGCATCGCGACTGACCTGATTCGTCAGAATCACGACAAGCATGGCGATGAACAGAATTCCGCCGAACGTGTTGCAGATCGTGTCCAGCAGGAGATCCAGGCTGTCGCCGGAGGGAGCAGCTTTACGACTCATTGCACACCCGCTCCTGTCTGCGCATCAATTGCCGTCTGGTCGGATGGCAGCAGGTCATATCCGACGTCAAAGCGTCGATCCTGAAGCGCCTTGCGGATCGTCGAAAACATTTCAATCGTGGTCGGCTTGACGAGAAGTACGAAGTACCGTGAATCCCGGTCCTGATCCTGCACCCACTGCAGAAATGCTTCGGGAGTTGCAAACGACTGCGGCGGCTGAACCTGCCCCATTTCTGCCGCGACGATCGACGTTTCGTTCAATTCGGCCAGCCACGGCGTCTTTGCTGCGCCGGCGGGGCGATTGAAAATGACGCGATTGGATTGCTTCATCGTTGCGATTTGTCGGGCGATTGTTTCCTGCTCTTTCGCCAGTGCTTCAACGGCTTCCGGTGTGAGATCCTTCGCGTCCAGGTTCTGCTGTGCCTTGCGCGCATCGATCTTTTCCTGAGTCGTTCGAATCTGCTCATTCTGCAACTCAAGTTCTCCAGCGGCCGCCTTGAGTTCTGCCAGCCGTCGTCGCAGTGAATCCGCATTGAAACGAATGGTTGTCGTTTCGTCCAGAATCTTCTGCAGACGATCCAATTCCGACGTGCTTTCGCTGACGGCCTGTCGCAGCGTGTGTGCCACTTGAGACGACTTTTCTTCCTGGGGTGCGGCGGCAGCGCGGCTGAGATTCTGCACGAGTTCCACAGCCATCATCATGGTGATCAACAGGATGATGCCTGTGACCGATGTGATGATGTCCTGGAATGCGAACAGGGAAAAAGGCACTGCGGCTTGTTTGCGTCTGCCCATACGATTTTCTTTTGTGGTGCCTCGACTTGATTTGCAGGGTGGGACCAGCGACAGCGCAGGCCCACGTTTAGTTTCATCAATGGTGGGCCGGCGCGGCTTATCAGCCGCTGGTCCCACCCTACTTCTTCTGTCAATCAACGAATCGGCCAGCAAAGCTCGCGTTATGGAAATGTAAACTCATGAACCAGCTTTGGAGCATCACCGGACCGCAGTGATCCGGAGAAGCTTTCAGACTTGCCTTTGACTTTGATGGTGACCTGAAACCTTGTCGGGTCGCGGCCTCCGTGATTCGCGAAGTGATGCACGAGGACGCGAAACTTTCCGGTCGGAGATTCTCCTGCCGGCCAGTAGACATTTTCGACAGGCCGTTGAGACGCTGGTCCTCCGGCATTCATATCGACATCCAGTTCGCCTCCACAGCTTGACTGCCGCTGGTTGTACCAGATTTTTTCATTGCCCGGCGTTTCCACATGCAGATCCAGGTCGTTGCCATTGTTCCATGCCAGTGAAATCTGCACATCTCCAGTCTTCGCACCAGCCGCAAGCAGCCGGTCACCGAGATCAGAAAATCCATTGCCACCGCCAGCACCTGCTGGTTCGTTGTTCGCCGCAGGTTGTGGCAAGTCCTGCACAATGAATACGTTTGATTCCTTTTCCGGCGGTGATAATGGAGTGCCGACGTTCGAACGTGACGGTGCCGATTTCAGCTGCGCGCTGGAAGTTCCGGGATTCTCCTCGACTGTTGTGACTTCCTGAGACGCATCTGAAGCGCCGGTTGTCGTTTTTGTCTGGTCCTGTCCTGTTCCGCTTCCGGAGCCTGTGGCCGCAAAATCCCCTGTCCCACCCTGCCCGGACGTCCCGTTGCCGGAACCACCACCATCATCTCCGCCGTCACCCGGTCGGGTCGAGATCATCAGCAGAAGCAAGGCCATCAGAAAGGCCGCAGTGCCAATCTCGACTCCGATCGACACCAGTGTCGGTGTGAGAAACTCTTTTGCCTGTGACACAGAAGTTCGAGTCGAAGCGGTACCTGTTGATGCTGTGGTCCGCTGACCTGTTGCGGCCGCAGTTGCAGGAATGACTGAGGTCGAGCTTGTCATAGGAATTACTCACCATCGCGTTCGAAAACCATGATCCGAAGTTTGTTCACGACATTTCGCGTGCAGTATTCGGTGCATTCATCCAGAAACTCCTCTTCAGCTTTCTTCAGAAACGCGAGCCGTAACTGAATCAACAGCGCTGCGACGAGTGCTTCCAGCGTGGTCTCAAATGCAGTCGCCAGTCCAGCAGTGACTCCTTGCAGGGATGTCTTGATCGCGTCCATCTCGCCTGCCCCCTGCAGGACTCCGCCGAACTGGCTGATCGCCTGTGACAGCCCCAGGACCGTTCCGATAAACCCCAGCACAGGAATCGCCCACACAAAGGCGTTGATCACGGAATAGCTGGTCTCCACAGATGATTCATCGTGGCCTCCCTGTGCCCGCAGAATGTCCTCAACATCGCCGACGCGACCCAGGTTGCGCAGATTTGACAGCGCAATCTGAATACGATTGAACAGGATAAAATGACGTGGATCATCAACAGTGCGGTGGATGTTATTCATCACCACTTCTACCGTCGAAGCTGCCAGAATGAAGCTGGGATTAGCGGGAACGACTCGATATTCCTCCAGCAGACAACGCCGCTGCAGCGCTAGTTTTTGCCCTTTGATGATCAGTGCGACACTTGCCCACGCGGACAGAAAAACGATGGCATATGGCGTCGATCCCCGCTCCAGAAACATCTGCGAAATCGTCAGTTTCGGAAATGCGATCAGAGGCAGATAGAACAGCACCGACAGCAACAATCCGACGATCGAGGTCCTGAACATGTTGACGCCAGTGAAGCGGCAACCACCTCCGTACAGGCGCTGCTCAATGTCCATGCGGTTCCAGCAAAGCGGTGGTAACGACTCAGAAGAACTCATGAAGATTTCCGAACAGGGGACAATCCAGATTTTCAATGTGCGGTTAACCAACAGCACTGATCAGCAGCACAACGGAATACAGAATACACAGAATCAGAATGGTGTAGCCGCAACTGAGGCCGATCACAATCAGATTGCGTTCCCGAATTGCTCCCGAATGCTGATGAAACAGCCGGATTGCGAAAGATCCCAGTGCGACTGCCACTCCACCAAGCACGAGGTCAATACTCAACAGGATCATCAAGCCAATGTTCTCAGCAGGTCTGAACGGCGACGAACGCAGGCTCAACACAATCATGGCCGTACACACGAGCAGCAGCATGAAGCCCACTGGCCCTGTGATCGCAACCCAGACAGCTTGCTTTGATAAGTTCGGGGCGGGACCAGAACTTCCCGTCAGTCGTAAAGCCTCGTCCGCCGTCATTTGCGACGTCCGATCTGGCGCCGTGTGAGCACGCGGCTGAACCTGCGATCGTTCCAGGGTCTCCGCATCGACTGGCCGTGCCGTGCTGCCCTTCCCTGCATCGGTGGTTTCTGCGTTCTGCTGCTTCCCATCGGCTGACTGCCGCCGCGGAACGGGAAACAACTCTGGATGATTTGAAGCGGAGGTCCAGGATTTTTTGTCCGCCGAGACTTCATGCGACTTGCTGAAACTGCCTCGAACCGCCAATTCATGCAGATCCGACAGTGAATAGGGGCCTCGAACGGTGAGTCCCAAACGAATATAGAGTGGATCGGTCAAATCCGGACCTTGCCTTTCGTCACACAATTATTCTTCATAAACATAGATGGGTTGCCCCTCGGCCAAAAACGCGGATGTATCCGAAACGACCGATGTTCCGCCACCAAGTGTCCCGATCTGATAAAAGCGAGGAACATCGGCCCCGCCTTTTGCATAGATAAACAAACTTCCGTTGACATCTGCAGCGAGCGGCTTGTCAGAAAGACAAACCCATCCGGCCGGTCCGCGATTCAGCCAACCGAACCAGCGATATCGTCCCCCGATGGACAGTTTGCTCATGGATTCCCGATAAGGCATCAATTCCGGCAGCACAGTGGCTGGATTGCGGATCGGTTTCAAGAGATCCGACACACGCTTTCTCTTGAGATTCGTGGCTTCGTCGTCCGGATCGAACGGGTTGATATTGTTCAGTGGCTCATCCTTCAGTTGTGCAAGAACCCGCGTGTAGTGTGTACTGATCACCGGACTTCCAGACACGGCAGTTTCGAGAATTGTCCGTAACATGAAGAGTCGAAAAATGGGATCCTGACGAGTCTCGCCGTACACACGTTCCAGCATATCGACCATCACTCTTTCCCAATCGTGTTCATCAATCCCACTGAGTTCCCGTTCAATTTCCCGGAGCAAAACAGATTCCGGTGCCTCCCAGTCTGGTTCGCCATCTCGATTATGAATCTTCACCGTACCCTGCGCGATATTGCGGGCTACGGGTTCACGCTGGCGCTCAGCCGCAAGCCAGTCCGGCAGCCGGGAGAATTGAACCGCGCCACCCTCTTTCCGAAGCTCTGGCTCTTTGTCTGTGTAGTATCGTTGTTCCGTGAGCAACAGCACTGTGTATAAATCCTGCAGATTGGCCTTATCAAGCTGTTCCATGATTCTGGCGTGAACTGGCTGACCGTCTTCATCAAGCCGTTGGCTGACAAACCGCAGAAATTCGCAAATCTTTGTCAGTTCCATCCGACGCGCGAACTGTGGATGCGATATCAGGAACGCTTCGGATTCGGCCAGATACTTGCGAGCTTCCAGTGGTTTGAGGCGTGTGCAATCGATGGAGTGCTGACTCACAAACTCGTTCTGAGCGTCAACCTGAGGCCAGAAATCCGCTTCGGTGCGCAACAGATTTTCTAAACGGATTGCGAGCACGTCATCCTTCGGGAACTCCTTCACGTAAGCATCGATTGCGGTCCTGTATTGAGGCACAGAACCAACGCTGGCCGTGATCTGCCGGAGCATCTGATCACGTCTGACCTGAACGTTCATTTCAAAAATATGCGTCGCACAGCGCGCGGCCAATGCCGCCGGTCCAGTCGGATTCGAGATCAGTTCTGCACTGACGTCTGGCGTTTCACCAAGTTGCACGAGAGTGGTTCGGAATTCTTCGAAACGCTTAATGTCTTTTTGATCACTGCCCTCATAGTCCTGTAACTCCGCTGCCAATTTCGCAAGGGCTGAAGTGAAGGCCTTATCATTCTGCTCCTGAATCTGTTTTTGCTTCTTTTCAATGCTCTCCGTCAGCTCCTGCACGTCGTCAATTTCTTCGTCACCCCGTGACTTCAAGCCATCCAGTTGTGCCTGGAGACTTCCGGCATCAGCCAAAGTTGTCACGGAATCCAAGCGCTCCGTGATCGTGGCGACGCCGGTCTCAAATGCTTCACGTCGGGCATCTTCATCACGCCCGGCCTGCTCAATATCGAGCAGTAACACCTGGATCTGCGGAACCACCAGCAGGTCCGGCTGCTCTTTTTGGATTGTGTCTGCATAGGACTTGGCAGACTCCACATCACCCCGCTCCAGCAGCGTCGTCATCGCGGTGACGTGTGCTTCGATACTGCTGCTGACGTTTCGGTTGTGGAGCACGAACACAGCCAGCCCGGCAATGCTGATCACTGACAATGATGCCACCACAAGTCGACGTACATTTTTCCTTCGTGACTCCGTTTCGAGTTCGTCGTACCTTGTCTGCAGGCGACTGCGAAGCGATTCCGGGACACCATCGTCATAGACTTCGAGTGCATGCTCCAGCAGTTCCAGCGATTCTCGGCGGTGACGCTGGTCAAGCCCGTCCCGAAGCTGACCGACCAGTTCGTCGTACTTCTGCTTCCTTGATTCTTCCTCATCAATTTCCTGCAGCCAGCCGAATGCCGCACGGGTCTGCTGGATCATCGGGTCGTCGTCAGGAAGCTGTGCCTTTTGCTGGCAGGCGTTCCAGATCTCACGAATCTGTCTTCCCGCAGCCACGTCGTGAGCCGACCATTTGTCCTGAAGACTGGACACCAATCCCTGCATCTGCAAACGTGCGCGTCGAGCTTCGTCTTGTTTCAGTGCACGGACGGCACTCCGCACCAGCCCGGCGTCCGGAGTTTTCAGCCAATCTTTACTGCTGAGTTCCGCACAAAGCAAATGCAGCCTGCGGTGATCCTGCGCCTGCATCGCATCGGCCAGTTCTTTGCGGACCCCTTTCATGCGTTCTGTTTCAAACAGTTCGACCTGCCGACCAGCCACCTCTTTGGCACTGGCGACTTCCGTCTTATAAATCCGCCGCATGACACCCAATCGCACGCTGAGCGGACTATTCGCCAGCGCGTGTTGTCGGTTCAGACGGTACAACGGCTCCAGTCGCCGGGCCGGCGCGTAGCAGGCGTTGATCTGGCGAGACGCAAACTGATCCGCTGCGGGAGGTGTCGGGAAACCGAACTGGTTCAGATGGTCAACCCAGACCTGCTGTTCCGGAAAGTCGAGGATGGAGACGATTTCCAGCAGACGGTATTCGTCCGCCCGCATGATGGCTTCTGATTTCAAACCTTTCTCAACCAACTCCAGACACGTCTTCAGCATGGAATTTACCTGCTGGATCACGGCTACATACTTTTCGGAAAGCCGTTTCAGTTCTGCTTCAGATGGATCATTGCGAAGTTCGAGCATCGCGCGAATTTCGCCGACGATGTCCTGGACGTCGTCTTTGCGGATCGTCTCCATTACGGAACTCTCCCAGCTTGTCCCGCTGCGCCATCGACACTGGACGAGATCACGATCTCAGAGCCTGGGGCTCCCATGGAGCGGATTAACCGAAAATGAATACGTCCCTTCTTTTCGATTTCTTCACACAGTTCTGAAAGTTTCGTCATTGCCGTCTGGGCTTTGGTAAAAGAGTCGAACAGACCGGCCGATACGGACTTCTGCTCCTCGATTTGTTCCATCCGGCGCTGACGGATATCCCGTTCGTTCGCCAGACCTGGCGCGAAGCCATTTGCCAATTGACGATCCAGGTTGTCCAGTACCGTCTGGGACTTTTCAAGTTCCTTATCGAAAGTGCTGAGTTCTCTTTGGTACTTCTCAACGGCGGTTGCAACATCCCTGGTGAATTTTTCCAACTCCTTGTGGCTTAGTTTTTTCTCGGAGTATGTAACCTCGCCTTTGTCGGTCCGTGCCGGTGGTTTTGGAACGTTGGTGAAGTACAACGCATCGACAGCAAGTTGACCACCCTCCGTTTTGAGTGTCAGTTCAATTTTCAGGAGGCTCCGATCCGACTCTTCTTCCGGGAAGAGCATCTCCAGGGGCTCATTCAATACGAGCGTATCGCCAGACCGTTCATGTTCCGGCCATCCCTCAAACGTAAGCTCCAGTTGCAGCAATTCGACGGGAGGCAGTTTTACACCGGGAGCCACAAACGTCGCCATCTTCTGACTGCTGTTGTTGAAACTGACTCTTAACGCGGGCGGATGCGTTGACGACCAGAGATCGCAGACCTCGGTGTCTGAATCGACGGAAATCTTAAGTCGGCAAAACGGTAATTTCCCTTTGTCCGCATCCTTCTTCCAGCGAAAGCGGAATTGCTGATCCTTGAGCAGGAATTCGCCCACATCCTGCGTTCGATCGAACCCGGCAGCAGCGACCTGTCGGACGCTCCAGATACGCGACTTCTCGGCCTGAGACGGCGGATCAAGCTGGACTTTGAGTTCCTGCGGCGCGGAGAACTCACCACCAAGCAGTTCCAGATCCACTTTTGTCGGATCGGATGCCTGAATCAGACACAAGGCAATATCGTCCGGGACGCCTTCTCCCGCGAGCGGCAACTTTCGTGACCGGTTGCGGACATCATCCAGTGGTTTCCCCGCAGCAACCGGCGGCACTTCGGCTGGTGCATCGCCTGTCGCTGCTGTTAACTCTGACGGGGTTGACTCAGGCAGGGCTCCGGACTTTGCCGCAGAGTCGCTGGTGCCGGGATCCAGTGGCGCATCGGCATTCGGTTCAGCCCTGACGACAGGCTCTGTGCTCGCGGCTGACGGAGGTTCATTGTTTGGAATCGACGACGAATCCGCCACAGTGCCTGCAGGATTCAGATTTTCGATCTCAGTTGGGTCGGACGCTTGCGCAATCGTGTTGTGTCCCCTCGGTGAGGAAAATCCAATCGCTGTGATCGCTGTCAGCAGTCCCGCACAAAACATCAGCGCGAGGACTCCGATGCCTACGGGCACGAAGAAACTGACAGGCTGCGTTTTGGTGACGTTGATATTCATATCTGAATTTCCGACAAATATACTTTACTCGGCTGCGACTCCGTCGTCTGTTTTCACCAGTTCTATTCCCTCCGCGCCAGCGTCCGGAATCATCAACCGCAATGAAAATTGTAATTGACCATGCATCGCGATATCGACCAACATGGTGTTCAGATCCTTCTGAAGCGATCTCAATTCCAGTACCTCGGCATCTCCTGCCTTCACGAAATCGAGTGTGTTATCCACTGTCTTTTGTTGCTGATCCAACGATTTCTGGAACTCTTCTTCCACTTCGCCTTTCTTGTTGCGGTGATCCGGGAGGTCATCTCTCAAAGTTTTTAACCGCACGCGGGCTCTCTTCAAAGCATCTCGGCCTTTCTCAATCTCCGCGCAAAGGACCCCGATATCGTCATCCATTTTACCCATCAGCTTCGGCGTAAACGGAACTTGCTTCACTTCGACTTTCCCGTTGCCCTGATTGAGAACGGGCATCTCCAAAGTCATTCCGATTGCGATGCGAACATCCTGTTCCGTTTTCACCAGCTCGAGCCTGATTTCCACCTTTCGAGGATACTTTTCACTCGATATTCCCTGCATGTGATACATCACCGCATCATCAACGTGCAGAACTCTCGCTCCTGTTTTGGGGACCAAGCCGGGCAAATTGACGAAATCGCAATGCAACTCAAGGACCTCGGTATTTGCCAACTCCTTTCGACCTACCAATGTTTCGAGCCACTCCGCATTGGCCGGATCAAACCTCATCGGCTTAACCAGACGCACTTCGCGAAGCGTACATTTTTCCCGCTCTGGTTTTGCGTCCGGATCGCCTGCTTCCATTTCCAGCAGGCAGTTGATGATCTCAAATCCTTCATTACCCTTGTGCCACCGGAACGACAGTTCCGAATTCTGATCCAGCCGAAATGTGCCCACGATATCCGGATTGCCCCCTAAATCCACTCCTGTCGTGGACCGCCGGATCACGTCCCAGTCCCGGAATGTTTGCTCATCGATGTCTCTCTGTTCAAGCGAAAAATCCAGACCGGGCTTCAGCACGGATCGGCCACCAATAATCTTCTTTAACATAAAATCGTTGAGCGAATCCACATAAATCCTGGCAAGTTGGATTGGGCCATCAGGACCGGAATTCAGACCAACACTCGGAAGGCTTATTTGCAACCGATTGCCTCGGTCCCGTACGTCCTGCAGCGGCGGCAATGCGGGTTCTCTCGACGTGGGGGCCTCAGCCGGCTGTGGTTCAGCTTCCACCGTCGAATCCTGCGCGGCGACATTTTTTAAAGGAATGCTGGAGGATGCCAGAAGCCTCGCTTGCTCTTCTGCCTCTTCCGTTAGCCTCGCTCGTGCTTCCTGGTCTCTTTGCTTCTTCAGAGCCAGTTTTTCCTGTTTCTTCTCTTGTTGTTCGCGGCTTAGGGCTTTTTCATTCGCCTCGGCCATAATCTTCGCCGCTGCGCTGCTTTCTTCGACCGGCAACTGCTGCACCGCCATGACGAGCGTGACGACAATAATGACCCCCAACGTCAGCAGACTCGCAGGATGCAGCAAAAACGGGCCTCGAGCCGACCGACGTCGTCGATCAGAAACGCCCGCGCCTGTCGCCTTCCGTTTTGGGACAATAGCGAAGGCGGGTTTCTCGTCGATCACAGCGTCCGTAGTCTCGACGTGAGGAATATTACCCGATGCTTCCGAAGTTGATCGATCCGGAATAGATGGATCCGCACTGACGCGCGTGCGCCTTCTGGCGATCGAATCTTCCTGGCTATCGTCCCACGGACGAGTTGCAACGTTCGTCAGTGGAGTCAGCGGAAGCTGCGGTGCCGGGATCTTCCTCGCGGCGATTCCCGGGATATCAATGGTCTTGGCGCGTGGGTCCAGCCGAGCTCGTTTCGCCGCGTCTGTTCCGTCAAGAATAAACTGCCACCGGCAATTGATACTGACAGGCAGATTACCGCCAAAGAATGTGCTGTAGGAGACGTCCCAGCGGCGGGCAGGCGGAATCAGTGAAAGCGCTTCGTGAACAAGCTGCAGCGCCCAAGTCTGCTGGCGACTTCCGGTGTCGCGAGGCATAATCACCTGCATGGCATCGCTGGTGTCGCCAGCAGAAGTTGCCAGCACGGCGGCCCAGCCTGCATCGCCCGTCGCTTCCTTCCAGGCGTTGCAGGAGCCCGACTTTGGCTGGTCGAGCATGGGAAGGTCGATCTGCTTTTCATCCGGCAGCACGTACGGTTCCGTGTCGCTGCTCCATTCTCTGATCCACGGGACTTTCAAAGATTCCGCAGCCGGGCCCTCGGAATGTGCGGTTTCAAGCTGGCTGCTGTCGACAGCCAGCAGGTGGGCCAGCTTATTGGATCGATTTGTGTGGTCGAGCGGAGCATTTGAGACTCGGGCCAGAATATGAAATTTTTGATCGCCGAGTCGGGCAATGTAATGCGCGAAGTTCACCGGATTCAGATTCGCCTGATCTCCGTAGGCGTCAAATACATGTGAGTAACTCGTCAGTCGTTCCAGCAACTGGGCCAGATTTCCCGGCATGCCTCGCGTGCTCCGCACCGTGCAGAACCCCGTACTGCCGGTCCGCAGACCATGACGCGCCGATGTAAACACGATCTCCTGACTCACGGTCCGCGCTCCTTTCGGCCGTTATTTTTCACGGGCGCTGCAGTCGTCGGTTCCGCAGCAGGAATCAGGGATGCGTTGCCGTTTCGTAACCCGGCTCGGTGCAAAGCATAGAACACGGGCAGTTCGACCCAACGGGGAGCAATCTGACTGGGGTCGAATCGCAGATCCACGCGACCATTGGAATCTGATCCCGCCACGATCGGACTTCGCCCGGTGGCCGTGACCGGAATGAAGACAACCTCGCTGGCAAATCCCCGGGCAGCCGTGACGATCGACGGCGCATGCTCCAGGAGCAGCTCCTCGATGTCCCGGGAGACTTCCATCAACACATCCAGTTGCAGACAGGAAACTCCATCATGACCGGCGCGAATCACATCGTCCAGAGGTTTGGGAGACTTTCTCAGCAAAGGACGCCAGGCATCAAATTTATGCACGATGACAATCAGAGGACGATCGAACTTCTCCGTGACGGGCATACTCGTCAATTGCCGCACTCGGGCGGCAGCTTCCGAAAGGACGTCCGCCTGAGGATAGGTGGTGGTGACGGATTCCAGCTGCGGATCCAGACTGGCGTCGCGGCAGGCGCGGCACGCGCGGCGGAACGCTGATTCCTGAGTCGGGTCGTAAATAAACAGCAGCGCTTCCGATTTCGCCATATGATCGATCACCGGCGTTTGCGACGTCACGGCGCCCGGCAGAAAGTGCTCTCCGGCATTATCGTACAGACAGACCATGCGAGACACTTCGCGGCGGCGGCCATGCAGCGGATGTGTTTCGTCCGGCTGAACCGAGTACAAGTATGGACGCGACATCAGCAGGTCCTGCTCGCCGACATGCGTTTCGTAATACCACTTTCCCGTCCTGTCGGTCTTTTCGAGTTTGACGAGCTTTGTGTGATCTTCGTAGTCAAACAGCGTCTTTACATATTCGGTCATCAACTGATTGGCACGAGGTGCCGCATTTTCAAACCGCAGATGAAACTGCTTGCTCAGGATCGCGCCCACCGAGTGAATCATCGTGGCGAGATAAAACGACTTGCCCGATGATGGAGCCCCCAGGATCGACAGAAACAACGGTTCCATTTCCAGCAGGCCGCGATTCACAATCGCATGACAACGGGGGCAGGCCAGTTCCTGACAAGTTTCTCCCTTCTCATCCAGCGCTCGCCCATCGACAGTGAAGAGCGTCGGGAGAAACCTGCGATATTCTGCAGCACCGGCGCGAGAATCACCCATCAGACTGCCATGAGTCGCCACCCACAGAATTTCCTCCGGCGGAAACCTGAACCAGCAGGTCGGACACGTGACCAGTGGTAAGAGTGAGATGGATCGTTCGGACTCAGGCATTGGTCAGACATCCCCTTGATCAGAGCCCAGTCCAGCACGGGCCGAGGAGGGCAAATGTTGAATTTGAATCGCTCTGAAGGCAGCAGGAAAATGGCGTCTCGATTCTGGAGTCAAGGGTCAGGACACATGATACCCGTGCTGCAGCCGCAGAGTCAACAAACGCCACGAGGAATACGTCCCAGATCGTGAGTTGACCTACTGTTGTGAGTGTCGCGATATTTCTTCCGTCAGATGTGGCCGCAAGTGATGACACACTGACGGGGAACCCCAGGCGAACAACCGGCTCGCCATTTGACTCGCTAGTCAGCTGCGTATCTCCATCCGCTTCACGCACCCTACGATTAAATCAACTGACCGCTGAGCGGGTAATTCGCCTGCAAAAACCGGCGGCTAGCGGTCTGTTGATTTAGTGATTATCGGGGCTCAAAGTCATACTAACCCGAAGCGCCAGTTTTGAAGTTGCGCTATGTTGTCCCTTCTCCCCCTGGCAAGGGGGAGAAGGTGGCCGACAGGCCGGATGAGGGGGCTTTTGAGCAAGGCAGCGTGCGAGAAAATCCCCCTCACCCTACCCTCTCCCCCAAATCGTTTGCGGCGAGCTGGCTTTGTAATTCGAGTGTGCAATCCCGCAAACGATTCGGGGGAGAGGGGACAAAACTCGGCCATGCGACCCAAAATGCGCAACTTCAAAACTGGCGCTTCGGGTTGGTATGACCATGAGCCGTAAAAACCACTAAATCAACGCTCCGCTTGGTCCGGCCTGCCCCAAACCAGTCTTGTCAGAGCATTATTCACGCCGACCGCCCAGTAGTCCGGCACGCCAGAGATAATACAGCAGCGTCAACAGGCTGCTGACAAATGCAGCGACGTACGTCAGCGCCGCTGCGTTCAGCACGCGATCAACCCCGATTTGTTCGTCAGCATCAATGATCCCGGCCTCTACACAAAGTCGCTTTGCACGAGAACTGGCATTGAATTCAACCGGCAATGTGATGAGCTGAAACACAACGACCGTTGAAAACGCAATGATGCCCAGGATCAGCAATGGCTTGATACTCAGGAATATCCCAAGCATCAATAGTGTATTGGATAACGGCGCTCCGAAACTTACGACCGGGACAATTGCCGATCGAAGTCCCAACGGAACGTAGCCCCGAGCGTGCTGAATCGCATGTCCTGCTTCATGGCACGCGACACCAATGGCAGCAACTGATTGACTGCCGTAAACCTGCTCGGACAATGCCAGCGTTTTCGTCGATGGATTGTAGTGGTCGCTCAGAAATCCATTGGTGGGCACAATTTTTACATCATGGATTCCCGCATTGTCCATCAAAACTTTTGCAGCCTGAGCGCCAGTGTACCCGCGGCGAGTCCCAATTCGGGAGTACTTGTTGAATGCCGATTTGACCAGCATGCTTGCAACCCCGGACATGATCAGACCGGGAATCAGTACAATCAGGATGTATTTCAAATCAAAAAACATGTTAATTCCTCACCTTCCGGATCCAGCTCGCTGCCCAAACGGCAGCATTGCGACCCGACCACCAAAGTGCAAGTGCCGTGCCGCTGATTTTCGCAGCAGTCCCGTCTCCCTCCTTGCAAGGGGGAGCAGATGGCCGGATGAGACGGCTATTCGCTGGTTCTGACGCTATCAAATACTTAACAGCTTCGTCAGCCGGTACGCATTATACCTCGCTCGATAGGCATTGACTCGCCCCGGACGTGGGGCACGTTTTTAACGTGCCCTTTTTTAACGTGCCCGGTACGATGAAATCGTACCCCACGTATTTCTGTCTCAGTCCTTAAACGCGTGCCCAGCGGGCTGCGATTGTTCGTATTTGAAATTTGAAATTTGAGATTTGAAATACAAAGCGAGGGGCGTTGCCCATACGGTGAAACGACAGTCCCATCTTCAACCGCCTGAGGTATAGCGTCTGTTTATTCCTGTGGGCGATCTGTCCTAGAGTGTTTCTGGTAATTTGACGTCACCCCCATAGTACGTGGGATATTTCCGCCCGGTGGCTGTCCCCTGCTCGTTGTGGTTGTTCCCACACTTTACACAATAAAGAAGTTTCAAATTTTTGTTGTTTTTCTGGTCTCAAGCCGTGGACAAACTTTAAGTCTGTTATCGAATACGGCCTGACGCTCAAATTCTTCGACTCGTTCGACCTTCTGCTGCCAGGCAATGTTCATGAATAAAATTGTACTTAGCGTGTTCATTGCTCTCACCATGACTACAGGTGCGCGGGCTGACATCGTCATGTTTTCATACACGGGTGGCGTCCAGAATTTCACCGTTCCTGGCGGGGTGAGTTTAATCAAAATCAGTGCCTGGGGAGCGGAAGGCCGACAGAATGCGGGGGGAGTTCTAGGTGGATTGGGTGGTTTTGCCACTGGTATTCTGGCCGTGACTCCGGGGCAAACGCTGTTTGTGTGTGTGGGAGGGGGCGGAAACATTTCTGCGATGGGCGGTTTTAATGGCGGGGGTAATGCGGGGACAAGCACTTCTTTGCTTGGTGTTGGCGGCGGCGGCGGCGGAGGTGCTTCGGATGTTCGTGTTGGCGGGAGCTCATTGTCACATCGGGTGATCGTGGCCGCCGGTGGTGGCGGGGCAGGCGGAAATCGGGTCAGTTCCACGACGGGTGGACGCGGCACAGGTGGCGGCGGCGGCGGGTATTATGGCGGCGGCGGTGGGTCCGCTGCCAGGTTGTCTGGTGCTGCTTTTATTGACGGAATTCCAAATGTTGTATTTAGTTTGCCTACCGGTGGCACTCAGTCCAATGGCGGTTCAGGTGGAATTTCTAATGCTACCTTGGCCCCATCTGGTAATGATGGTTTTGCAGGGACTCTTGGTTTAGGTGGTGACGGAGGGAATGATATAATGCTTAATCAACTCGCAAGCACGAATGCTTTGCCGGGTGGTGGAGCGGGCGGGGGACTTATCGGTCTGAACGGAGCAGTATTGGTACCCGTGCCACCTGCCACCAGTTCTTTAACGGGAGCATCTGGGGCGGGTGGTTCTTCGTTTCTCGGCGCACTCACCAGCGCTTCCACGATGGCGGGTATGTCACCGATGCAGATGGGGAATGGTTTCGTCCAATTTGAATTCACTCCTGTCGCATCGGTGCCGGAACCTTCCAGCCTTGTCCTGCTCATCCTGGCAACCCTCGTGACGAGTTGCTACGTCAGGTTTCGTGGCGGCAGCAAGCCACAAAATGTGGTTCAACGACAAATAAAGTGCGAGGCATAGAAACGAAATCAGAAAAGGGGACATTCTACTTTTATCGATAAGTACAATGTCCCCTTTTTCCTTCTTCGCGGATCGGCCATGCGGTGACGGTCCATCTGTTTCGCGACATAATCTTCGACCACGGTGCGTGTCGCAGCACCGATGCTGCGAACTGCATAGTTGCGTTGCAATGCTTTGGGGTGCTGTTCCCGGACAAGGTACTGCAGTCGGCCTCTCACGCTGCGAATCATTGCTGAGGGCGAAACATGCGGTTTCGTACTGACGAAGAACTGGCTGCAGTCACCGGTGGTGGTACGGTGTTTGAGGATGCGAACTCCGTCAGCTTCGGTGGCAGATTGCAGTTGAGTCAACCATTCGCTGTCCGGGATCGGCTGCCGTCGCCAGTAGACTGTCAGGCCCCAGTTGAGTTGGTAGGCCGGTGAGACATTTTTTGAAGTGGAGAGAGGTTCTGTAGTTTTCAAACCGGGGCTCCACCGGCGTGAAGCCGGTTGGGGGCCAGCTCTACGTGTGTTTGTCTGTTGTAGTTGCCAAACCGAGGCTTTACCGACGCAGGGTCGGTAGGGGCCAATCGACCGTTTCGCGATTCCATAAGGATATTCACCCCGCTGGCCCCGTGCCAGTGATGTATCGGTTTGGTAACCACCACGGACAAAATGTCCCTACACGGCCCCATCCGGCTTCACGCCGGTGGACCGCAGGTTTGGAAACTACAGCCTTTCGAAAAAAATGGAACAAGGAAATGAAGGGATGAAGACAGTTGGCTCATCTCTGCCGAATGGATGAGTTGTTCTCGCCAACCTGGTTTACGAAGGGCTGCCTGCGAGAGACCATTTTGAACACGATTCGCGTCATTCGATTGGCGATGCGACAACGGCTATCTTTTGACTTGTGGCCTTCGGATCGGCATTCGCTGCGTTTGCGGCCCACACGACGACTCGTTCGATCGTCGCTTTGTGAAAGCGAATCTTCACGTCTTCAAGCCACTTCGTAACGCCTTTCTGGCCGGCTTGTTTGACGACATCGACTGTGCCTCCCCGCGCGGCAATCGCTTCGAGCAGCGGCATAGGAGTGACCTGAGTCCACAAGTCATCGCCATCGAAAATCGCACCGAATCCCGGCAGTCCCTGTTCAAGATGATGTCGAATCTGACATTGCAGTTTTGATTTCTTCTTCACCAGATCGCTTATGATACGTGCCAGTCATTTCGACGGCGACGATGAGATCTTTGATGCCATGCTTTTCGATCGCTTGTTTGAGCGTCAACACGGCGAGTTGAAAACTGCCGCGGTTGTGTTCGACGTTGGCAGACTGCGTGAGCACGGTGCCATAGAAATCGGTGAGCCTCCATGTGGATCGCGCTTTGGCACAGTCAATGGCGACGACACCAAACCTCTCCGGCCCGACGGCCTGCACTCGCTTCTGAATAATTCCCTGCGGTCTGCCGAGCACCGCCTTTTTGAATTTCTGCGATCGACTACGATTTCGCTTTGTCCGGGTTTTGCTGGTTGTGACCATTTCAACTGTTTCCGTGGGTGAAAGTATTGAATCAACACTTCCCAATATGGCAGATGATTTGGTCCTGTGTTTTTTAAGTCAGTCGGACCACGTACCAGGGCACTCGGTGCTCCTGCTGGATACGACTTCGGGAGCGCAGGCGAAGGCTCTGCGGGAGCTCAGCCACAAATCGTTGACTGATGCAGGCTTCTGGGCTCCTCTTCCGACAGCATCCGCAGAAACTGCAAATACCGACGATGCCGGTGAAAATCGGGCCGTGCGGTGCATTGCTGACTGGTCACTGCTGATAAGATCGTTCTGATTCGCCATAAATGCGGAGCTTACCGCTGGGGATTTTCTCGGCACGTTGCTTCCTCTATACTTCCGCCGTCGTTGGCAGTGCAGTTCGTCCCGGCGAGCGGCGGGTGTCAGCCCGCCGGAACTTGCCATCGCAGTCAGCAGGGCAGGGCGGTTGCCATCCGCAGCCCGAAACCTTTACGCATCGATCATCAGGCAGACCAGATGAGCACCAGCAGTTCAGACATTGATGTCACTTCCTCTCGCGTCCTCATTGCAGACGACATTCAGCAGAATCGTGAATTGCTGGAAGCGTACCTTGCTGATGAAGGATATGAGATTCTGATGGCATCGGACGGACAGCAAACGATGCAACTGGTGGATCAGCATCAGCCCGATCTGATTCTGCTGGACATTATGATGCCGCGGATGAGTGGCTATGAAGTCTGCTCACAAATCAAAGGCGACCCGGCGCGCCGAGGTATCCTGGTGCTGATAGTTACCGCTTTGAACGAAACCGGGGATATTGAGAAGGCCGTCAACGCCGGCTGCGATGACTTTCTCACGAAGCCTGTGAATCGTCTGGAACTTCGCACTCGTGTGCGTTCATTGCTGCGCGTTCGTCATCTGGCGAATGAACGTGATCGCCTTCTCGCCTACCTTGAAGAAATGGAACATCGCATTCTGCGCGGTGATGGCTGAAAAAATGTCTGATCAGGAAGTTGTGCCTTCAATCGTTATCGAAGCATCTGAGCCGGGTAACGATTTCGTCGAAGTCGTCGTGCGTAATCGAAGGGCTCAACCGTTCTTTGGTC